>NZ_JBVOOL010000032.1:0-70128 GCF_055664045.1 Kitasatospora sp. NPDC023385
GCAGGATGACGCTGCTCACCACGCTGGTCTCGGGCAGCACGTGCGAGGCCAGTGCGGACAGGCCGGTGGCGGCGCCGACGCAGGAGATGGCGAGGGCCACGGGCACGCCGGCGGCGATGATCGCGCCGAAGACGACCAGCAGGATCAGCATGGTCAGCGGAAGGCTGATGAACTCGGCCTTCTCGAAGTCCTTGCCCAGGGTCTCGGTGAGCCCCTTCGCGGTCGAACCCGTGCCGACCTGGTCGATCCGCAGGCCCTGGTGGGCGTTCTGGACCGCCGCGCTCTCGCGCAGGTAGCTCGCGACCTTGGTGCGCTGGTTCTCGTACACCCCGCGCAGCTCACCGTCCAACACCGCACGCATCTCCCGCAACGCCTCGGCCTGGGTCGCGAAACCGCCACGACGGCGGACCCGACGCCGGCCCTCGTCCCTCCCGAGATCCACGGCGTACGTCCACGTCCCGTGCTTCGGATCACCGGCCAACCGGGGGCACCACGGACGCAGCTGCTTCCGGTTCTCGTCCGAACAACCACACCGCCGGTAGACCCGGCCGCGCTGCGCACGCTGTCCCATGTGTTCTCCTCTTGAACTCGGTGAGCTTGAGTCCAAGGTTGTCGTCCGCGTGGGTGTGTCGGCAGAGCGCGCGGGGCGGGGCGCGAGGCATGTCAGACCCAGTCGGGGAGGACACGCTCAAGGCGACACACCGCCTGGAAGGTCACGCCGCTGGGGGTCAAGGGGTCGCAGGTTCAAATCCTGTCGTCCCGACTGTGAAGTCGGTTGTGAGAGCCGGTACTTGGGAAGCCGAGTGCCGGCTCTTTCTGTTGCCCGGTCAGCTGGTGGTCGCACGGTGGTCTCCGGGCCACATCGGCCAGGTGTCTGAGGGTTCTTCTGTTCGTGTCTGCTGGTGTGCGGGCAGTCGCCGGTGCGGGCGCGGGTTCTGGTGCCAGGGGCGCCGGGCGCGGCAGGCGGGTCGGCCGAGGGCGGCGCGGTCGGCGTTGTCGAGGATCCAGGCGACGGCGTCGACGGCTGCGCGGGCGGCGAGGAAGGTCAGGTCCGTGTAGATGTTCGCGCTGGTGGACAGGGTGCGGTGGCGCAGGGTCTTGGAGACGACGGTCAGTGGGACCCCGGCCGCGGTGGCGAAGCTGGCGGTGAGGTGGCGCAGGTCGTGCGTGCGCCGTGAGGCGCTGTGGTTCGAGTGGAGGTGAGAGACCTTCGCCGCTGATCCTGTCGCAGCAGGGCGGTGGAGCTGAGGGCAGCCGGATCCGGGTGACGCCGGGGAGGATGGGAGCGGCCCTGACAAAGCCGGGACGGGCCAGTACTGCCAGATGGTTCGGGTCCGGCGAGCGGGACGGAGAGGAGTACGCGAGGAACCGGCGTGTGACACCCCCTTTATGCGACGCCAGCTCGAACCTGGTGGATCTGGGCTGGAAGCGGTGCGCACCCGTCGCGGGTTGGGCGGGGAACTTCCGAGGCAGTGGGCACGAGCTGTCAGGGAGGCTGCGAGGAAGGTCTGCGGCGTACTCGCAGCGATGCCGCAGGGGCATAGTCGGGCTCCTACTTCGTTGAGCGAACCACAGTGAACACGGGAACCGTCCCGGGTCTTGCCCTCCGCGTCGCGTCCAGCGGCGATGGTGGGGTTGGGCGCGTCGACCGCCGATCGGTCCGGGACGGGGCGGAGCCGCCGTAGTACTCCGAGGTCGGGAAAGCCGGCCGCATGGGGAAGGGCGGCAGCGGTTTCGAGAAGGGAAGGACGCTGCAATGCCGGAAGACGCGTCGCCGAATGGCGATGCTCCTCGTTCTGGTCCGCCCGGGCCGGGGGCGAGGGTATCGGAGATGCAGGCCAAGCTTCACCGTTGGGCGGTGGCCGATCCTGGCCGCCGGTTCGATGACTTGTTCAACTTCGTGTGTGACCCGGCGACGTTGATCGTGGCGTTCGACCGGGTCGCGGGGAACCAGGGTGCGCGCACCGTCGGCGTGGACGGCTTGACGGTCGCCGACGTCGCGGAGCAGGTGGGTGTGCCCGGGTTCCTGGACGACCTGCGGGCTCGTCTCAAGGACGGTTCATTCCGACCGTTGCCGGTGCGGGAGCGCAAGATCCCGAAACCGGGCGGGTCGGGGAAGGTCCGCAAGCTCGGGATTCCGACGGTTGCGGACCGGGTCGTCCAGGCGGCGCTGAAACTGGTGCTGGAGCCGATCTTCGAGGCGGACTTCGCTCCGTGCTCGTACGGTTTCCGGCCCAAGCGGCGTGCCCAGGACGCGATCGCCGAGATCCACCACTTCGGCTCCCGCGGCTACCGCTGGGTGCTGGATGCGGACATCGAGGCGTGCTTCGACTCGATCGACCACGCGGCCCTGATGGACCGGGTGCGTCGGCGGGTGAAGGACAAGCGCGTCCTGGCGCTGGTCAAGGCGTTCCTCAAGGCCGGGATCCTCACGGAACTCGGCGAACACCGGGACACCATGACCGGCACACCGCAGGGCGGCATCCTGTCTCCGCTGCTGGCCAACATCGCCCTGAGCGTGCTCGACGAGCACGTGATGGGGTCGTGGAAGCCTGGCGGGGCAATGTCGACCCACGGCAAACGCGACTACCGGCGCGCCAAGGGGCGACCGACGTGGCGGCTGGTGCGCTACGCGGACGACTTCGTCATCTTGGTGCACGGCTCGCGCGAGCACGTCGAAGCGCTGCGCGAAGATGTCGCCGTCGCGCTGGCTCCGCTCGGGTTGCGGCTGTCACCGGCCAAGACCCAAGTGGTCCACTTGGGCGACGGGTTCGACTTCCTCGGCTTCCGCATCCGGTGGAAGCGCAAGAGGGGGACGGACAAGTGGTACGTCTACACCTTCATCGCGGCCCGGCCCCTCCGGACCTTGAAGGCGAAGATCCGTGCCCTGACGCACAAGACATCGCAGCAGGACTTCGCGTCGGTTCTGACCAGACTCGGTCAGATCATGCGCGGATGGGCCAACTACTTCAAGTACGCCGTGGCCAAACGCACCTTCAGCAAACTGGACGACTTCACCTGGTGGAGGCTCGTCCACATGCTGCGGGCGCGCCACGGCTGGAACTGGGGACAGGTCCGCCGACACCTCGCCGCCTCCGGGCGGTGGAGGATCGCGGCCGACGGGGTTGAGTACTTCCGGATCGAGGGTGTGTCGGTCTCCCGCTACACCTACCGGGGCAACAAGATCCCGTCCCCGTGGCCTCCTGCGAACCCCGCCTGACGGCAGGAACCGTGGAGAGCCCGTTGCCGAGAGATCGGCACGGCGGGTTCGGAGAGCGGTCCGGGGAAACGGACTGGGAGCAATCCCGGCACCGCGCCCCGGGCCGACTCACCAAGCCGATTGTGGGGAGGGCGGCTTCGGTGGTGCCTTTGCGGAGCTGGTCGAGGACCCACTGCGGGCGTAGGGGCAGGCCGCTTTGGTGGGCGAAGACGAGGCCTTCCAGCCGGCCGTCGGGGTGGGCGGCCATTTGGAGGGCGGCCTGGCGGTGGAGGGCGGCCATGACTCTGGGGGAGAGGCTGATCCAGGCGCGGCTGGCCTCGGTCTTGGGCTCGCGGAGGTGAATCTTGCCGTTGTTGACGGCGGAGAGGGTCCAGCGGACGTAGAGCTTGCGGTCCATGAGGTGCACGTCGGACCAGTGAAGGGCGAGGATCTCACCGCGGCGCATGCCGGTGCCGAGCCTGACCTCGAACAGGTCGGTCAGCCGGTCGGCATAGTGCTCGGCGTTGTGGCGCAGGAACGCTGCCGCCTCGTCGGGCGTCCAGCAGACGCGCTCGGCGGCACGGGGCTTGGGCGGGACCGAGTGCTTGGCCGGGTTGTAGCGAAGCCGCCACGAGCGCACCGCGTGGTTCAGCGCGTTGCGCAGCGTGGTCACGACCCGGTAGATCGTGACCCGGCCGCGGCCGGCCTGCTGCTGGGCCGTGACACAGGCGTCGACATGCTTGAGGCGCAGGTCGGGGAGCCGGTAGTGACCGAACGCGGGGATCAGGTCCCGCTGGGGGTCAAGGGGTCGCAGGTTCAAATCCTGTCGTCCCGACTGTGAAGTCGGTTGTGAGAGCCGGCACTTGGGAAGCCGAGTGCCGGCTCTTTCTGTTGCCCGGTCAGCTGGTGGTCGCACGGTGGTCTCCGGGCCACATCGGCCAGGCCGCTGAGGGTTCTTCTGTTCGTGTCTGCTGGTGTGCGGGCAGTCGTCGGTGCGGGCGCGGGTTCTGGTGCCAGGGGCGCCGGGCGCGGCAGGCGGGCCGGCCGAGGGCGGCGCGGTCGGCGTTGTCAAGGATCCAGGCGACGGCGTCGACGGCCGCGCGGGCGGCGAGGAGCGTCAGGTCCGTGTAGATGTTCGCGCTGGTGGACAGGGTGCGGTGGCGCAGGGTCTTGGAGATGACGGGCAGCGGGACGCCTGCGGCCGTGGCGAAGCTGGCGGTGAGGTGGCGCAGGTCGTGCAGGGCGATGCGGGGGACGCCGGCCTTGTCGCAGAGCAGGTGGAAGCGGTCGAGGACGCTCTTGGGGTGCAGCGGGCGGCCGTGGCGGTGGAAGACGTAGCCGCCGGCGGGGGTGATCTGGCCGAACGCTCGTGTGCCGGCCCGGTCTTCGAGGGCGTCGACGACGCGGTCGGACAGGGCGACCCACATCCTGCTGCCTTTGGTCTTCGGCGTGGTGAGCAACACCTGGTTGTTGTCGACGACGGAGAGGGTGGAGCGGACGAAGAAGACGCGTTCGGGCAGGTGGACGTCGTCCCAGTGCAGGGCGAGCGCCTCGCCCTTGCGGATGCCGGAGCCGATCATGAGTTCGGCGAGGTCTGCATAGAGCGGGTCCGTGACGTGGGTGAAGCGCAGGAAGCGGGCGGTCTGCTCCTCAGTCCACAGGTGCCGCGGGGCGGAGGCGGGGCGGGCAAGGAGCGGGGGCTTGGCGGGGTTGCGGGCCAGGCGGCCGTCGTAGACGGCGCTGCTGAGGGCGCTGGAGAGGGTGGCCATGATCCGGTGGACGGTGACCCTGCCGCGGCCCTGGCGCAGTTGGTCGGTGACGTAGGCGCTTAGGTGCTGGCGGCTGAGGTCGATCAGGGGGATGGCGCCGAGGGCGGGGATGAGGTCCTGTTCGACGTAGGCGCGGTAGCGGGCCATGGTGGTGGGCTTGAGGCGGAGCTCTTTCTCGTCCAGCCAGTCCCGCAGGTGCTCGGCGGCGCGCTGCCTGGGGTCGGTGATGATACAGAGGGCGAGGCCCTCGTTGAAGCGGCGAAGTGCGATGCGGGCGTCGATTTCGTCGGGGAAGCCGGCGCGGTGGATGGTGCGGCGGTGGCCGTCGGGGGATGGGGTGTCGACGGCGAATGCCCAGGTGCCGTGGCGGGGGTCGGCGGCGAGGTGTGGGCAGTTGGTGCCGCGTTGTCGGCGGTGGTGGTCGCGGCAGCCGCAGCGCCGGTAGACGCGTCCTCGGTCGTTTCCCGGGTTCGGTGAGCAGCGCATGGTGATCGCCTCGGAAGGGCGAGCGCGCGGGTTCTGCCTCCCATTCTGCTCCTCTGGGGGCGACCACCGTGCGACCACTAGGCCCGGAGAATGGTTATTGACCTGCGGGTCTCCCTTGGCCAACGACAAGGGGAGTGAGCCGCAGGCCGGGCTCGGCCGCGTTCGCGGCTGTTGGGTCTTGTGCTCCTCTTCGTCGTCCCGGTCTTCGGCGTCGTTGCTGAGGTCTCCGTCGATTCGTCGTACTCGCTTGGGGGAGTCAGCAGCCGTGGATGCCGGCGAGGAGCTCTTCGGGGAGGTTGCGGGTGGGGCGCTTGGGTCTAGGGAGCCGGTGGTGCAGGCGGGGTGGATGTGGGTGCGCCGGGCGGTGTCGGACGGCTGCGCGAGAGCACAGGCCAGGTTCAGCAGTGTGGAGGTGCCGGCGTTTGTCGAGACAGTGGTGATGCGGGCCGGGTGGTCACACTCGCCGCAGCCCCCGCGCGGTGATCAACCCGCGCTGGTCGGGGTCGACGCCGCGTACGTCGCGCCAGGGTGGCGCGACACAACTGAGGGAACCGGTCTGCGACCTCGACCGTACGAGAGGCCCCCTCGACCGGAGCGCAGTCAGACAGCATCGGCGCGCCGGGGTCGCCGGCGTCAGCAGTAGGGCCTGGCGCGGACGCAGGTTCACGCACCGAACGACGGGGGCAGCGCTGTGTAGTGCTCGCCCGCCGCCTTGACGGCGGTGTCGACGTCACTCGGGTGCCCCGGAAATCCGCCGATACGGGCGGTTGGTGGCCCAGTCTCCGAGCTGGGCCCGGTCGGCTCCGGGCCGGGACTCCCAGGCCAGAGATCCGAGCCGCGTACCCGAGAAACGCCTCCCTGCTGCGGTCGGAGTACCGTGGGAGGAGTCGGGGCGGTCGCGCCGCGCGCGCTGCTCGCAGGCATTCTGTCGAAGTACTCGACCGGGGGCCCCGGTGCCCCCAGGAGGGGTGCCGCCCGTGGCTGTCCGTGTTCCGTCCGCCCACCGCCCCGTCGTGCCGCACGGCACGAGGTGTCATGTACGTGGCCGATGACTCCCAGCAGAGCCCGGTCGGAGCCGTCGGGAGGGTGACGGTGCCGATCCCGACGGACGGGCCGGGCGAGGTGCTGGTCGGCCTGCGCGGCGGGTCGGAGGTGTTCGCGGCGTGGTCCGCCGGGCCGATCGCGGTCAACACCCGGGTGGTAGTGATCGACACGGTCTCCGCCCGGTCGGTGCTCGTCGAGCCGCTGCCCCGCTGAGTCCGGCGGCCCCTGCGGCCTCGTCAATCTGTTGTAGGTCAGGCTGTTGTAGGTCAGGCGGTTCATCATGTTGTTCTGGCACGTGCCCGCGCCCAACGAGGCCATGCTCATCTCCGGTTCCAAGCGGCAGTCGCAGGACACCCAGTTCCGGATCGTCACGGGCCACGGGAGCTTCGTCGTTCCCGTCAAGCAGAAGGCCCGCATGCTGTCCCTGGCCTTGCAGGAGGCGGAGATTGCCGAGGACTGCGTCACCCAGCAGGGCATCCGGCTCACCGTCCGCGCGGTCTGCGTCTTCAAGGTCGGCGACGACGCCGTGTCGATCGCCAACGCCGCCCGGCGCTTCCTGTCCGAGCAGAACCAGATGCAGGAACTGGTCGGACGGATCTTCGCGGGCCACCTACGCTCCATCATCGGCGGGCTGACCGTGGAGCAGATCATCAGGGAACGTAGCCGGGTCGCCCAGGAAGTCATGGCGGGCAGCCACAGCGAGATGGAGAAGCTCGGCATCGTGGTGGACGCCCTGCAGATCCAGGAGATCGAGGACGCCACCGGCTACATCAACAACCTGGCCGCGCCGCACGCGGCGGCGGTGGCCAGTCAGGCCCGGATCGCCCAGGCCAAGGCCGATCAGGAGGCGAGCGAACGGGAGCAGCAGGCCGCCGCGCTGAAGGCCGAGTACGAGCGGGACACCGCGATCAAGCGGGCCGGTTTCCTCGCGGAGACCGAGCAGTCCAGGGCGCGCGCCGCACAGGCCGGGCCGCTCGCCGAGGCACGGGCCACCCAGGAGGTCACCGAGGAACAGACCGCTCTCGCTCAGCGCAATGCGGCACTGACGGCGCAGCGGCTGGAGGCGGAGGTGCGGCGCCCGGCCGACGCCGAGGCCTACCGGAAGCGGACGCTGGCCGAGGCGGACCGCGACCGGGTGAAGTTCGAGGCCGACGCCGGCGCCTACACGGAACGGACCCTGGCCCAGGCGCAGGCCGACGCCAACGCCGCCCGCGCGGCGTCGCTGCGGGACGGCAACCAGGAGCTGATCGCGGCCAACCGGATCGTGGAGAACCTTCCCGCACTCGCCGACGCGGCGGCCCGGGGCATGGCGGGCGCCGATCTGACCGTCCTGAACGGCACCGACGGGGTGAACCAGATCGCGGCCGGCATCGCCAGCCAGGGGCTGGCCATACTGCGGTCCCTCCAGCACTCCACAGCGACCTCGACGACCGGCGCATCGGCCGCTGACCCGAACGTCAACGGCCGCCCCGCGCCCCGGCTCCCGGACCGGAGCTGACCCGGATCCTCCGCCGCGAGAGTCGTCGAGGACAGCTCGCAGTGAGTCGGCCAGGCTGGGTACGGTCAGCGCGGCCGCCTCGAAGCCCGCCCCGATGGCGGTCTGTTCGTCGAAGCGGTGAGGAAGTCCTCGATGAGGCGCTCGAGCGCGCGTGTAGACATAGGCCGGGCGGCGCAGGGCGCGTCCGGCTTTCGCGTGGCGGGCAGAGTGGTGACGCCACCGCTCGCTTGCGGTCGGGACTCAGACCGAAGCAGTGCGGTGGGGTCCGGGCGGGTAGCCGGCTGCGTCGTCCATGCCGGCCTGGTGGACCTGCGGGACGACTACCCCGGCTTGCGCGGGGGCGGACAAGAGGAGCGCGGCGCCAGTGTCGCGGCGGTGTGATCGTGGACAGTTCTTGTCGCCGACTCGTGCGAGCGCCACCCGAGGAACGGGTGCCCACTTGCCGGGTCGCCGCTGACTACAGCGGCAACGACGCGTGCCGCGTACCTGGAAGGCGGGTCCATCGCCGCCCTCGCTCGCGAACACCGCGTCAGCCGCGGCGCCATCCGCACCGCCGTCGCGGACCTGCACGAGTACACGGCCGCCGACCCGGGTGCCCCGGCCCTGGACCTGCCGGTTGTCCTCGACCTGCCGGGCAAGGTCGCCGGCTTCCTCCGCGCTCGCCGAGCTGGAGCCCGGCGAGCGCGCCGCACCGATGGTCCCCGAGGCCGGGGGAGAAGCCTGCGCCCCGAAGATGGAGACCAGGGTGGGGGCCGTGTACGGGAGGGTCTCGATGTCGTCCGCATCCCGGACCGCGTCGGTGGGCGCGTGCGGCGACCGCTCCCGTAGCGAAGACCAGGGCCCTGGGTGTGTCGAACGTACGGGAACGGGATCCACATGGCCATGGCGGGCGTCCTCCCGGCCGGCCAGCGCCCCTGTGCTGCTGAGCGTCAGCGTGCGGCGGGGGGTTCGCCTTCGAAGCCGGTCGCCCAGTAGCGGCCCCTCAGCGAGAGGTCGAGCAGCATCTCGGTGACCGCCTCGGGTGACAGGGGCCGCGGGTCGGTCTCCAGCCACCACTGGAGGACGGAGATCTGCTCGCCGACCCAGGCGCGGGCAAGGACTTCGACGTCGATGCGGGGAGTCACCGCGAAGTGCTCGGCGCGGGTGCGGAAGACGGCGGCTGCCGCCTCCGTCCGTGCTGCGACGAGTCGTCGCAGGGCGCGCCCGTCGCCCTCGCCGCGAAGCACGACCCGGTAGGCGTCCCGTTCCTCGTCGGCGTGGCGGAACATCTCCAGGATGGGCTTGCCGGTGAAGCCCTTGGCGTCGGCGGCCAGGAGCGGCTGGATCCGGCGGTCCAGCTCCTCCTGGAGATCGGTCACCACCTGGCCGAGCAGGTCGTCCTTGTCCGTGTAGTGGCTGTAGAACGTCGCGCGTCCCAGGTCGGCGCGCTCGGTGATGTCCTCCACCTTGACGTCGGCGTAGCCCCGCTCAAGCACCAGCGACACCAGTGCGTCTCGCAGCAGGCGCCGGGTGCGCCGTACTCGGCGGTCCCCCATCTCGGCCGGCATTGGCCCTCCTCACGGTTTCGAACCGCATGTTACACGCCCATTGACACATTGAAAATTTCTGGACACGCTGTCCAGCATTGGTCGTCATGGCGCAAAGCAGCGTCACGGACAGGGATGAGATCCAGCAGTGAACCTGGGCAGTTACCTCAGCCGTAGCAGGACGTTCTGGCCCGACCACGAGGCCCTGGTCTGCGAGCAACAGCGTTGGACCTATCGGGAGTTGGACGACTCCACCAGCCAGCTCGCCGCCGCCCTGCTCGCACGCGGCATCCGGCCGGGGCAGGCCGTCGCGACCTTCGCAGGCAACTGCGGGCAGCTCGTCGAAACGGAGATGGCCCTCTGCAAGGGCGGCTTCCTGCGCGTACCGATCAACTCGCGGCTCGCCGCCGATGAGGTCGAGCACATCCTCGACTACGCCGCCGTACGGGTCCTGTTCACCGACGCCGCGCACGCCGAGACCGCTCGCCGCGCCGTCGCCCGGGCCGGCGCCGACTGCCTCGTGGTCGACTACGACAACGCCGTCGAAGGCGTCACGCACTACGACGCTCTGCTGGCCGAGGGCACGGCCACCCGGCCCGTCGCCGTCGACGTGAGCGAGGACGACCCCGCCGTACTGAACTTCACCTCGGGCTCGACCGGCAAGCTCAAAGCCGCCGTTCAGACCCAGGGCAACCGGCTCGCCAACATGCGCAAGCTTCTGATGACCCCGGGCGGTGGCCCCTCCACGGCCGAGCGCTACCTCGCGGCCGGACCCATCACGCACGCCACCGGCATGGGGCTCCTCGCGTCCCTGTCGCGAGGCTCGACCGTCGTGGTCCTGCCCAGGTGGGACCCGGAGCTGTTCCTGCGCACCATCGAGGCCGAACGGATCACGACGACCTTCCTGGTGCCCACCATGCTGAACATGGTGCTGGCCCACCCGAACCTCGCCGGGCACGACCTGTCGTCCCTGACCTCGGTGCTGGTCGGGGGCGCCCCGGTGTCACCGCAGCGCCTGCGGCAGGCGGTCGAGGCGTTCGGCCCCGTCCTCATGCAGGGCTACGGACTCGGCGAGACCACCAGCGGCATCACCCTGCTGACCGCCCAGGACGTGGCGGCCGGTGTCAGCACCGACCCCGACCTCCTGATGTCGTGCGGGCGGCCGCTCTTCGACACGGAGGTGCGGGTCGTCGCCGACAGCGGCGAGTCGGTGCCCGCCGGGAGCCTCGGCGAGATCGTCGCGCGCGGGCCGGACTGCGTGCGCGAGTACTGGAAGGAGCCCGAACTGTCCGCGGAGACCTTCCGCGACGGCTGGGTGCACACCGGCGACATCGGCTACCTGCGCGAGGACGGCTACCTCTTCATCGTCGACCGCAAGAAGGACATGATCATTTCCGGCGGTTTCAACATCTACTGCAGCGAGGTCGAAGCCGCACTCTACGAGCACCCGGCCGTCGCCGAGGCATGCGTGGTCGGCGTCCCCGACGAGGAGTGGGGCGAGGCCGTCAAGGCCGTCGTCGTACGGCGCGCCGGCCACGCGCTGGACGAGGCCGAACTCATCGCCTTCTGCGCCGAGCGACTGGCCCGGATCAAGAAGCCCAAGTCGGTCGACTTCGTGAACGCCCTCCCCGTCAACCGCAACGGCAAGACCGACCGGCGTGCCGTGCGCGACCGCTACTGGGCCGGCAGTGCCCGCAACGTCCACTGACCTACGACCGGAGCCGATCCCGCATGCCTTTCTCCCTGACCCCCAGCTACGACGACAACCCCCGCCTGGCCGATCTCGTCGGCCGCCTGCGCGAGTACCTCGACGGTGAACTCGCCGCCTACGAAAGCGATCTGGGCCTCACCCACGAATCCGTCTACACCCGCTCCGTCCTCGAACCCGTCTGGCGGCGCAGCCGCGAACTCGGCTTCTACGGCATCCACCTGCCCCCGGAACACGGCGGCCAGGGTCTGACCTTCACCGAACTCGCCGCCCTGAAGGAGGAGGTGGGCGCTTCCGGGCGGGTGCTCCAGCACAGCGTGCTCGGCGACATGGGCGGGCCGCTCCGGGCCGGCTCGATCCTCCAGTACGCCACCGACCGGCAGTTGGAGACGTACCTGCTGCCGGTCATCCGCGGCGAACGTGCCTGCTGCTTCTCGCTCACCGAGACCGACGCGGGCTCCGACGTCCGCGCGATGCGCACCACCGCCACACCGGACGGCGAGGGCTGGCGCCTCACCGGCCACAAGGTGTTCTCCTCCGCCGGGCCCTTCGCCGACTTCTCCGTTCTCATCGCGCGGATGGCCGAGCCGGAGCCCGAGGACGGCACCCCGCCGGGCAAGCCGAGGTTCTCCGCGTTCCTCGTCGACCTCGACGCGCCCGGCGTCACCGTCGAGGCGGGCGACACCCCGATGTCCGGTGAGCACATCGAGAGCGACATCATCCTCGACAACTGCTACGTCGGGCCCGGGCAACTCCTCGGCGGGGTCGGCGACGGCCTGCGGATCGGTCTGGGTCGCGTCACCACCAACCGCCTCCTGCACTGCCCGACCGCCCTGGGCGGTGCCCGCCGCGCCCTCGCGCTCAGCGTCGACTTCGCCCGGACCCGGCAGGTCTTCGGTGCGCCGCTCGGCGCCCTGCAGTCCATCCAGCACAAGCTCGCCGACATGGCCACCGCCTACTACGCGGCGCGCGCCATGACGTACGACGCGCTGGCCGCCCTGGACGCCGGCGCGGAGCCGCGCACCGAGGCGTTCATGTGCAAGCTCCAGGTCGCCGAGAGCGCCTTCCGGATCGCCGACGATGCGGTGCAGATCCACGGCAAGGCCGGACTCGTGCGCGGCGCCGAAGTGGAGCTTCTGTTCCGGCAATTGAGGATGTTCCGGATCCTCACCGGGTCCTCCGAGATCCAGCGCAACGCCATCGCGGGCTCGCTGCTGCTCGGCGACCGGCGCTGACCCCTGCGCCCCGCTCCGGTACCCGAAAGGCCCGATCCGCTCCACCCACCCCCCAACTCCGCACCGGAGGCCAGCCCATGGTGGACAGAGTCGTCCCCGTCCGAAGCGTGGGAGACCGGCTCGACCGGCTCCCGCTCAGCTCCTTCCACCGCAGACTCGTCGTCGCGCTGGCCGGAATGATCCTCTTCGAGTGGATCGAGACCTACTCCTTCGCCTTCGCCGCACCCGTCCTGAGTGAGCAGTGGGACCTGCCGCTCTCCGGGCTCGCCGCGGTCGTCGCGGTCAGCTCGCTCGGCGCGTTCACCGGCGGCGTCCTGGGCGGCTGGCTGGCCGACCGGGTCGGGCGACGGCGCACGCTGCTCGCCTTCGCCGTCGTCTACTGTCTGGCCGCGCTGTCGGCCACCCTGGTGCAGTCACCGCACCAGCTCCTGGTGGCACGCACCGCCGTGCAGTTCGGCGCCCAGGGCACGGCGGTGGTCGCCATCGTCGTCCTGTCCGAGTTCGTGCCGGCCGCCGCCCGCGGGCGCATGCAGACGTACAAGGTGGCACTCGGATCGCTCGGCATCCCGATCGCCGCCTGGTCCGGCTACTTCCTCCTGCCCCAGTGGAGTTGGGGGTGGCGACTGCTGTTCGGGCTGGGAGCGATCGGGGCCGTCTTCGCCGTGCTCGTGTGGCGGTGGGTGCCGGAGAGCCCCCGCTGGCTGGCCGCTCAGGGCCGGACGGAACGCGCGCACGAGATCGTCTGCGCCGTCGAGCGCGCCTGTGGGGTGACGCCGTCGGATCCGGCTCCGTCCGGGGGCTCCCCGGACGGAGCCGGTGCCGGGGTGGCTGCCCGGGTCCGCGCGGTCAGCCTGATCACCGGCGCGTACCGGCGCAGGTTCCTCGTCGTGACGACCCTGTGGACCACCGGACTGCTCGCCTTCTCCGCCTTCAACACCTGGACCCCCACCCTCCTCAAGGACCACGGCCTCACGCTCGACGACACCCTGCTGGTGTCCGCCGTCCTCGCCACGGCGGCTCCGTTCGGCGCACTGGCCGCCGCACCGCTCATCGACCGCTGGGACCGGCGCACCACGCAGCTGCTCCTCGGCCTGCTCAGCGCGACCGTGCTGCTGCTGTTCAGCGTGGCCTGGTCCTACGCGACGATCCTCGTCTTCGGAGTCGCCGTCAGCCTGCTGTTCCAGATGGCCGTCCCCTTCATGCAGGTGTACTCCGCCGAGGTGTTCCCCACCCGGATCCGCGCCATCGGCTCCGGCACCGCCAACGCACTCTCACGGATCGTCAACTTCGGCGGCCCGGTCCTGGTGACCGCCGTCTACGCGGGTCTCGGCTACACCGCCGTCTTCGCCGTGCTCGCCGCCCTGGCCGCCACGGGCGGATGCGCCGCGTACCTCTTCGGGCCGCGCTCCACCGGCGTCAGCCTGGAGGACGCCGCCTCCGCCTCCGCAGTGCCGAGCCCGCCGGTCCCTCTCATCGACAGCGAACTGGAGAAGACATGACCGCCCCGAAGGCCGTCCCCGCCGGTGACGACGCGTGGAAGCAGGTCGGCCCCGCGGGCCTCTTCGACCTCGGCGAGCTGTACAACACCGACAGTCTCGACACGGTGATCGAGAAGGACTCGGTCGAGGAGAGCGCCGCCCGGCTCGGCGCCCGCGTGCGGAAGATCGTCCTCACCTTCACCAGCCAGCGGTGGCACGGCATGACGTGGCGTCATCCCGTCCACGTCTACGCGCCCGCTCTCGCATGCGCGCCGGAGCACGGAATCGCGGGCATCATCGGCACCGAGGCCGCCTTCTGGAACGATCCCGGCAACGAGCGCCGCGTCATCCCGGAGACCAGCCGCGAGACGGAGAGCGAGTACGCGGAAGGCGTCGCCGTCGACCTCGGCATCCCGGTCATGATCTTCGCGAACCCGCCCGAACTCCCCGTCGACATGAACGAGTCGGACCTCAACGGCTACAGCAACCGGAAGTTCTTCGAGACCGGCGACTTCACCTGGTACGGCTACTACCCCGTCGCCACCGCCTACCTGCGCGCCATCACCCTCCTGGCGACCCTTCCGGGACTCGGCGTACGCAAGGCCGTGCTGTTCGGCCACTCCAAGCGCGGCATCGGCTCGAGCATCGCCACCGGCGTGGACCCCGACCGCCTGGCCGGCATCG
Source organism: Kitasatospora sp. NPDC023385 (assembly GCF_055664045.1). Taxonomy (NCBI): domain Bacteria; kingdom Bacillati; phylum Actinomycetota; class Actinomycetes; order Kitasatosporales; family Streptomycetaceae; genus Kitasatospora; species Kitasatospora sp. NPDC023385. The sequence goes on from NZ_JBVOOL010000032.1 coordinate 14,628, forward strand.
TGACCACGGGCACCAACGGGATGAACATGCTGGAGGCCACCGCCCGTAAGACCGGCCAGCTGGGCATGGATGTCGCGGGCCCCTCCGTGCGCAGGGAAGGCCTCGGATTCCTCTCCGCCGACACACAGTTGAGGATGTTCAACACCCCGCTCGGCTTCGAGGCGCTCAAGCGGTTCGACCCCTACTTCTGGCGCGACTCGATCACGACGCCATGGCTCGTCGTCAACGGTACGAACGATCCGTTCTTCGCCGTGGACGTCGCCCAGAGCATGCGGCACGCGCAGGGGCCGACCACCCTCCTCGCCGTCGACAACCTCGCCCACACCTGGGTCTCGCAGAAGATCCTCACCGCCTGGCGGATGTGGCTGGGCCATCTCGCCCACGGACACCCGCTCCCCGCCCTCGACGACCTGACGGTCGAACGGTCCTCCGAGCACCTCACCGTGACCGTACGCACAGACATCCCGATCACGGCGGCCCACCTCGCCACCGCCGTCGTTCCCGGTACGGACTGGCGCCACGCCCGGTGGTCCCTGACCCCCATGACCCGGGCAGCCGACGGGACGTACCGGGTCAGCGTCCCGTTCCTCGCCGGCCGGAGCCTGGCCTGGTGCGTGGAGCTGCGCCACGGAACCCCGTCGGATCCCGGCCTCGTCACCTCGGCGGTGAGCGTCGAACGAGTTCGGTAGCCAGGACGGCACGCATGTGCTGAGGCAGACCGGTTGAAAAGTGCGTCGCAGCACTCGGCGATGGCGGGCGTGACCTGCCGTCGCTGCAGCGCCGGTAACGCCACCTCTTGTCGGCGCCTCTCGGGCACCGCATCCTCGGGCCCGGCGGCCGACCAGGCCGCCGGGCCACTCCCGCGGCGAACTGCTACCGGGCGGGTCGTTGCGGGACGCCGCCCGCCCCGGTCGACACGTCGGCGGGGAGTGCTTGCGCGTCGGGCTGGGCCCTGCCGCTCTGCGCCGTCGTGGCAGTCCGGGTGAGCCGTTCGCCCTCGATGTCGAGGTCGGGCAGGAGCCGGTCGAGCCACTTCGGCAGCCACCAGGCGGCCCGTCCGACCAGGGTGAGGATGGCCGGGACCAGGGTCATGCGGACCACGAACGCGTCGATGAGCACGCCCAGGGCGAGAGCGAAGGCGATCGCCTTGAGCATCGAGCTGGCGCCGGGCACGAAGCTCGCGAAGACCGCGAACATGATCAGCGCGGCGGCGGTCACCACACGGGAGGCGTGCCGGGAGCCGGACAGGATCGCCTCGCGGGGCCGCGCGCCGTGGACGTACGCCTCACGCATCCGGCTCACCATGAACACCTCGTAGTCCATCGCGAGGCCGAACAGCACGGCCATCACCAGGATGGGCAGGATGCTGACCACCGGCCCGGTCTGCTCCACGCCCAAGGCGCCTGCCAGCCAGCCCCATTGGAAGACGGCGACGACCGCGCCGAAGGTGGCCGCCACCGACAGCAGGAAGCCCAGGCTCGCCTTGAGCGGGACGACCAGCGAGCGGAAGACCAGCAGCAGCAACAGGAGCGACAGGCCGACGACGACCAGCGCGAAGGGCACGAGCGAGCCGGCGAGCCGGTCGGAGACATCGATGCCGACAGCTGTGGCGCCGGTCACGGAGACGGCGGCGCCGGTCTGCTGCTGCCAGTCGGGAGCCTGGTTGCGGATGCGCTGGACGAGGTCTTTGGTCTTCTCGTCGTCGGGCCCGGTCTTGGGAACCACCTGGAGGACGGCCGCCCTCCCGTCACGGGTGGGTTGCGGCTTGCCGACCGAGGCGACACCGGAGGTGCTCTTGAGCTTGTCCGTCAGCGCGGCCGTGGCCTGCTGGGGGTCGGTCGCGCCGGAAGTGTCGGCGAGGATCATCAGCGGGCCGTTGAAGCCGGGCCCGAAGGCGTCCGAGACGATGTCGTACGTCTGTCGCTGACCGCTGCCGGCGGGAGCGGATCCGTTGTCGGGCAGGGCGAGTTGCATGTCGCGCGCGGGTGCGGCGAGGACGAGCAGGCCGACCAGGACGGTGACCACGGTGATCAGGGGCCGGCGGATCGCGATGCGGCCCCACCGTTCGCCGAAGGAGCGCCTGCCGCCGTGGCCGCCGTCGTGGGCCGCCCGCTCGCGGCGGGCGGTACGTGAGCCGGGCTTCGGGCGCAGCCGCTCGCCTGCGAAGCCCATCAGTGCCGGGAGCAGGGTGACTGCGAGGGCGACCGCGATCAGAACGGCGGCGGCTCCGGCGATTCCCATGACGGTCAGGAACGGGATGCGGACGACGCTCAGTCCGGCGAGCGCGATGACGACGGTCAGCCCGGCGAAGACGACCGCGCTGCCGGCGGTCGCGGTGGCAGTGGCCGCCGACTCCTCCGGCTCCATGCCCATGGCGAGTTGGGAGCGGTGGCGGGAGAGGATGAACAGGGCGTAGTCGATGCCGACCGCGAGTCCGAGCATCGAGGCGAGTGCAGGGGCCGTGCTGGAGACGGTGAACACTCCGGTCAGGGCGTGCAGGCCGAGCAGGGTGGCGGCCACGCCGGTCACGGCGGTCAGCAGGGGCATGCCTGCCGCGAAGAGGGAGCCGAAGGTGATGGTCAGCACGCAGAGGGCCACCGCCAGGCCCATCAGTTCCTTCGAGTGCCCGCCGCCGGAGCCGGCGCCGCTGCCGTACGCCGATCCGCCCACCTCCACGGTGAGGCCGGCGTCCTTCGCCGCCTGCGTGGTCTCCTCCAGTGCGGTCAGGCTCGCCTTCGCCAGGTCGGCGCGAGCGACCTCGTAGCGCACCTGCCCGAGCGCGGTCGTGCGGTCGGGCGAGATCGTCTTGCTCTGGATGGGATCGGTGGCCCCGGCGACCTGGGCTGCCGCGTCCGCCTTCGCCATGGTGGCGGTGACGACGGCGGCGTACCGCGGCTCGGTTATCTCGTGGCCGGCCGGCGCGACGAACACGATCTGCGCGCTGGTTCCGGCCGCGGAGGGCAACGACGCCCGCAGGGTGTCCATGGCCTGCTGTGACTCCGAGCCGGGTACCCGGAACTCGTCGTCCGTCTCGGCGCCGAAGGCGACCAGGCAGGCGATCAGGGCGGCCAGGACGGCCAGCCACGCGGCCAGTACCGCACGTCGGCGACGATAGGCGCCGCGGCCGATCCGGTAGAGCAGGGAAGCCATAGGTGGTGCTCCTTGAAGAGGGTGCGCAGGCGGGCAGCACATCGGTGCTCGAGATCGGAAACGGGTACCGCGACGCCCGCCGGGTCAGGTGTCCACGGTGGTGGGGCCGCCGCGCAGGGACAGGCTCAGTCCGTCCTCCGTGACGGCGAGCCGTTGCGGGCTCAACTCCAGCGGGAGGTCGTCCAGTTCGACGGTGCGCCGGACCTTCTCGGTGATCTTCTTTGACATGGCCTCGGGCAGCGGGCTGCCGTTGAACGTGGGCTGGGCGGGGGTGATCCGGATCGTGGTGCCGTCCATGGAAGGGGTCAGCGCAATGGTGATCGCGCCCCCGGGGCCGGCCCGGACGATCAGCCGTCCGCTCGTCGGATCAGCCGTGATCGTCCCGTTCAGCTGCTGAAGCCGCTCGCCGGCGAGCGATTCTGCGCGGATCTCGACGTCCACGGTGCTCGACCGCACGGTGACGGCGCCCGCTACTCGGCGCACATCGTGCAGATGGGCGTCGATGTCGAGACCCTTCCTCTCCTTCACGGTGGCTCCGTCCGCCCTCAGCTCGACGTCGGGAAAGGCGCCCCGGGCAAGCTGCCACAGCGTCGGCGTGCTTCCGAGCGCGACGTCCGGCGGCTTCCCCAGCCGCTTCTCGGCCGCGCTCGCGAACCGGTCGGTAATCCGGTTCCGCGCCACCAACTCGGCCGCTCCCGCCACGCCTGTCAGGGCGAGGGCGGCGACCACGACGACCGCACCCCTTCGCCGCGGCATCGAACCACGCGGCGACCGGCGAAAAAGTGTCATGACTGACACGATACACAAAGTGTCATGGCTGACAGTTTTTGTGAACGCGACAGGACGACCCGTGGCAGGATGACGACGTGAACGAGGAGGACATGCCCGAGGAGGGACGGCGCGCTCGCAAGAAGGCCGCCACCCGCCAGGCCCTGCAGCAGGCGGCGGCTCGGAAGTTCGCGGAGCGCGGCTACCAGGAGACAACGGTCAGGGACATCGCCGCCGCGGCCGGCGTGACGGAGCGCACCTTCTTCCGGTACTTCCCCTCGAAGGAAGACCTGATCTTCGCCGAGGTCCTCGACCTGGTCCCGCTGATGCAGAAGGAGATCCCCCGCCGCCCCGCCGACGAGCCGCCGCTGCCCGCCGTCCTGAACGGGCTGCTGACCGCCGCCGCCGAACTGGACGGCGGACTCGCCATCCTCTTCGTCGGCGCCCCTCCCCGCTCGCTGTCGGGCAACGCGCTGCGCACGCATGTCCTGGCCGACTTCGAGGACGGCATCGCCGAGGCACTCGCCACTCGCTTCGCCCAGCAGGCCCCCGACGAGCCGCCGCACTCCCGCGCGCTGCGCGCCTCGGTCCTCGCCCGGGCGTCGGTCGCCGCCGTGCGCAGCGCCCTGATCGCCTACTCCTCTCCCGACGCCACGGACTCAGACCCCCACTCCGGTGATTTCACGGAACTGCTCACGGAGGCGTTCGACGTCCTGCGGGGCGCCGCGTAAGGCGCGCCGCGGTGAGCAGGCCCGGCGCCGGTCAGCCGTTCGGGTAAGCCTCGGCGATCAGCTTGGCGCGCAGGACCGACCACTGGGCCAGCACGTCGTTGACGAGGTAGAGGTCGCGGCGGCGGGTCCACGCCTGACCCGATTGCGGGTCGTAGGTGTGCGGCATGGCGAAGCCCCGAGGGGCGTATGCCTTCATGCCGCGGTCCCGGGTGGTCTGGACGCACCGCTTGTGGTGGTCGCGGAAGCCGATCACGCAGGCGGTGCCGGCCCCGCCTGCCGCCCTCTTCCTGGCCTCCGCGACCTGGGCCGCCACCCCGTCCGTACTCAGGTACGTGATCGTGCCGTCGGGTGCGGTCAGCGGTTCGACCGAGATCACGTCCGTCATCCCGTGCTTGGACACCAGGAAGCGGGCGATCTCCCACTGGGCGTAGACCGGGACTCGGCGCTGTTCCCGGACCTTCGCGACGGCGTCCGCCAGTTCCTCGTTCACCGGTCCCGGCTCGTAGCGGACCTTGGCCGGGTCGCCGCCGCCGGCCGGGGGGCGGTTGCCGAAGCCGTACGCCAGGATGAAGTCGCAGTCGGCCACCGGCGCCGTCTCCGGGTGCCAGTCGAAACCCACGTCGAGGAGCAGGGGCGTCAGCGCCTGCGCCGAGTCCCGGTCCCCGAGTTCCGCGGCCAGGACGGCGCGCATGTGCTGCGCAAGACCGGTCGCGGACCGGTCGGCCGCGTTCGCCGGGGCCGCGCCCAGCAGCGCGGGAGTCGCCATGCCGGCGGCCAGAGCGGCGGCGAAGTCGCGTCGGTTCATGGGGGGTGGTCCTCTCCTGGAGCCAGTCGGAACGGAGATCGCTGTGCGGTGGGCACGGCCGGGGCCACGTCGTCCGAGCCCGGCCCGGGGCTGCACGGCGGCGGGAGGGGTGTAGTTCGGCCGTTGCCTCAAGCTGTGGATCTCATCGAAGACGATCTCCGTGCCGTGAATGCTTCGGCCCTCGGAAGACCGGGAGATGAACAGGACCTGGCGTGCTGCCGCTGATCGGCTGTCACAGCGGTGGTCGCCGGCGGCATCGGACGGACGCTTCCCTGACTCGGGGCACGCCTGATAGCCCTGCCACCAGACCTGCCTGACGGTCGGTCACTTGTGGCGGCCGGGCTGAGGGGGTGGGCGGATCAGGCGGACTCGCGGATCACCAGTTTTGGCCGGGCTGCGGTGGCGTCCACGCTCAACGGATCCCCTCGGAGGAGGGATTCGATCGCCGCGGCCACGGCGGCCGCCGCAGGAGAGAGGTCGAGATAGGTCGTGGTCAGGTGCGGGCGGAGCGCGGAGCCGAGGGGGAGGTTGTCGGAACCGATGACGGCGACGTCCTGGGGAACGCGTAGCCCGACGTCCTGGAGTGCCTGGATGAGGACCAGGGCGTACTCGTCGTTGTAGGCGTAGACGGCGTCGGGGCGCCGCTGCGGATCACGCCAGGAATCGACGGTGCGGGCGAGGCTGGCGGGGTCCAGCGTGCAGTCGACACGCTGGACCGCCACTCCTTCCCGGCCCGCGGCGGTGGTGACGGCGTCGAACCTGGCGCGTGCAAGCGCGCTGATGTCGCCACCGGGCACGAGGCAGGCCAGCCGTCGATGGCCCCGGTCCAGCAGGTAGCGGGTGGCGCGCTCGGCCACGTCGGCGCTGTTCATCACGATCGTGGGGGCATGGGGCTGGGGGTGCGGCCCGCAGAGCAGCACGGCGTCGACGCCGGACCGGCCGAGCAGTTCGGCGGCCTCCTGCGGGCACCGGTCCGCCTCGGTGAACACCGCCGCGGGTCGCAGCTCCGCCCAGGCGCGCGCACCGCTGAGTCCGCCCGCGGTGCGGTCGCCGTGGATGAGCAGACTCAGGCCCCGTTGCGCGAGTTCGCGGCCGAGCTCCTCCAGGAAGTGGTGGCGGGTGGGGGCGAGGGGAAGTTCGGGCATCGGGACCAGGACGATGTTGCTGCGACCGGAGCGCAGGGCGCGGGCGCTGCTGTGGGGTGCGTACCCGAGCTCGTGGACGGCGGCCATGACCCGGCGGCGGGTGTCCTCGTTGATCGGCCGGTCGCCGGGGTTGTTCAGCACGTAGGAGACCGTGGTCCGTGAGACGCCCGCGAGGCGCGCCACGTCGGTACTGGTCGGGTGGGCCTTGCGGGCTCCGGTGGACATCACCGCTCCTGATCGCTGTGCCGTGGGTGGCAGGGCTACGAGAATAGCGGGCCGACGGACACGTGTCACAGCGTTGCGCCGACGGATGTAGCAGGAGCGTGTCGCGGAAGTTACTGGGGGGTTGCGTTGGGGGGATTCCCGTGCCACGGTGTCTGCAGTCGCGATGTGACACGTGTGCACCTCAAGCATGATTCAGGTTTGTCGCCGTGCCGGTCTTCCCTCCTCCGCCCTCGGGGCGGGTTCCCTCGCTGAGACTCGGAGGTGTCCTCGACGGGCACGATCGATCCCGCCCCGCCGGCCGCCGCGGCTCTCCGGGCGGCCGGGCCGTATACGGCGAACGAGGAGGCCACCGAGCCCGCCCCGGTGAGCGGGCGGTTCATCGCCGCGCTCACGGGTGCGTTCTTCTGCAGCCTGGGCTTTCTTGCCGCGGCCGACATCCTGCTGCTGCCGGCGTCCTCCCGCGTGCCGGGCACCGCCGCCGCGGTCCTCGGGGTTCTCTGGGCCACCGGGGCCATCAGCGCGCGGCTGGGCGGGGCGCCCCCGGGGAGGGCGATCCTGCGCAACGTCCTCGGCGGAGCGCTGGCCATGGCCGTCACCTACGCGGTGGGTATCGCCCTCGCCGCTGCCGGTATCTGAACCCGTCCCGTCCCCCGGCCTCGGATCCGGGAAGGCCGGCGGGGCAAGCGGTCACCCGAGACGGGAGTAGGTCGCGGCGGAATCCGCGCTCACCCGCAGTCCACGGGCTCCATGGGTGCAGCCGCATGTTTTCGGCCGGATGGGAGCCACTCGGGAAGAGCTTGGGAGCCACGTCCTCGGCGGGCGGTGGAGCAGGTGGAGGAGATCTCCGCGTCGCGCCGGGCCGGTGAACCTGGCGCGGTTGCCGGTGAACAGACAGTCCACGCTGGCCCGGTACGGGCAACTGAGCAAGGCGCAGACCATCGAGCGGCCGCCCGAGCCGGCGGGGCGCGGGGCAGCTAGCAGCTGGCTCCGGCGGAGGTGTGGCGGCTGTCGTGGCGGGGGCCGTGCCAGTCGAGGCACAGCACGGTGGCGTCGTCGTCCAGGTGGCCGCTGCCCGCGTCGGTGACCGCCGCTGACAGGACGCGCACGACCTCGCGGGGATGCTCGGAGGCGGTGTCGCGGATCAGGCCGGCCAGGTCGACGGACTCGGCTTGTCGTTCCTGCATGCCGTCGGTGTACAGCAGGAGGCGGTCGCCGGGGCGCAGGTCGAGGTTCTGCACGTGGTAGGGAGCGCCTCGAGGGACGCCGAAGAGCACGTCGGCGTCCAGGCGCACCTCGCTCACCGCGCCACCGCGTAGCAGCAGCGGCCGGGGATGCCCGGCGTTGACGAGCTGGGCGCCAGTTCCGTCCAGGGCGATGCGCAGGAGCTGGCCGGTGGCGAGGGCGTGGTGGCCGTGGTCGAGGAGGGCCTGATGGATCCGGCGGGCCTGTTCGGCCAGGTCGGCGCCTTCGCGGCGGGCGCCACGCGAGGCGTTGACCAGCAGGGTGGCCATGAGGGCGGCTTCGACGTCGTGGCCCATGGCGTCGGTGATGGACAGGTGCAGGGTGTTGTGGTCGAGGGAGTAGTCGTAGGTGTCCCCGGCGGCGGAGTCGGCGGGTACCAGGGTCGCGGCGAGCGCGAACTGTTCGGCTTCACAGGAGGGAGCGTCGGGCAGGAGCTGGCGCTGGATCTCGGCGGCCAGGGTGAGCGGGGTGGTGCGCTGGCCCCAGCGGTAGAGGTCGGTGAAGCGGCGGTCGGTGACGATGATGTACGCCAGCGCGTGCGCGGCCTCGCGGACCTCCTCCAGCATCTCCTGACTGACGTGCGGCAGGGACAACTCCAGGACGCCGATGGTGTCGCCGCGGTTGGTCACCGGGACGAGCACCCGCTCTCCGTGCCCGGTGCCGGGAGCCCGCACTGGTTTCTGGGTACGGAGCACCCGCTCGTAGACGCTGCCGGTCAGCTCGATCTGATCGGTGTGGTGGCCGGCCTGCGAGGTGATTCCCTCGTCAACCCGCACCATCCGCCGGCCGACGGTGTCGACGAACAGGAACGACACCGCCCGCGCGTCGAAACGGTCGCGTAGATTGCGCGCCACCACGGGGAGAGACGCCGCCGGCATCGCGTCCTCCGCAGCGGCGAGCATCTTGGCCAGCCCGAACGGGCCACCCGACATCATTGCCTCCCAAGCGTCCCATGGGTATGCCCCCAACTTGATCGCGGGCACTGCCCGCACCCGATCTCACACCGGTTCCACCGTGCGCGGCGGCTAGGCACGCCCAGTCCCTCGCATAAATGACCAGGTGCGAGAGCTGTGCGGACACCCGGAGCCGCTTCCGAATCCGCAGGCCGCCTTTCGCGGAACTCCACTCGAAACCGGCGTGTGGTGCGAGACAGTCCTGTACGGACCGTGCGGGCGGATCTGGCACCCGATCAAGCAGCAAACGCGGTAGAACGAAACGACTGTCCAAGGGCGTCCCCGTTCCCGACATCGCGAAGAAGCTGACGATCAAGACGGGCAAGAACGCGGGATACCGCCCCTCGGTCGCCTCGTTGTACCGGCGCCGAGGCCGACGAAACCGCCACGTCCAACGACGCGCGGCTCACCGGCCTTCGCCGACCGGTCCGCGCCCGCGTCACCGGGCCCGGGAGCGGCACCGACCGGGAGCTGAGGGAACGGCTCACCGCACAACTCCTCGACGGCCACACCGCGCTGGACGACCTGGGCCCGCCAGGCTCAGGACGGCACCGACGGCGTGGTGGCCCACTGCTCGCGCAGGCCCAGGACGGAGACGCCCAGTGATCCCCATCCGTCTCACCGCTGGAAGGGCCCCGGCGTCGGTGCCACCGGCCCCGGAGAGGCACGGTCCACCTCGTGGAGCTCCCACCACGAGAGAACGGGGCGCCCGCTGCTCCCGGCCCTCAACCACGCGCAGAAGCTTCCGGGTGCTCGCCCCGGTGGACCAGCTGACAGTCGCTGGGGAGCCGCTCCTGTCGGTCCTCCTCAGCGACGGCCGCAGCGAGTCACTGCAACTCCACCGCGCCGTCGCGGAAAGGCTCGAACGAGCCCTCCCCGGCGACGATCCCGCCCTTGCAGACCACCTCGAAGCCGCCATCGCTGAACTCCACCACCTGTGGCGGCATCGCCGAGAATCGGGCTGGGCTGCCCCACTGGCCGGCGTCGGCGATCGTCGACGCCCTGGTCGTCGTCTGGACTGACCGTTGTCCAGATGATGTGCGGGCGTCGGCCGCATTCTCTTCCGCCTTTCCTAAAATGAGCGCATGATCGCCGAAGACACCCAGCCGCCGGGACACGGAGGAACGTCCCGGCCCAGCCCCGGCACCACGTCCGGCACCCTCCACACCCCTGCTATTGATCCGCCCGCCGGTACAACCGGCCGGCAGACAGTCGCCGACCCGGCCAGCGGCGCGCAGTGCGCGGCGGTAGCGCTGAAACCGAGGATGCGGGGTTGGCTGCACGCCGGCATCTTTCCCCTCTCGCTGGTCGGCGGCATCGTCCTGATCGCCCTTGCGCGCCCGGCTGCGGCGGTGGGGGCCTGCTCGGTGTTCGCGCTGTCGGCCTGGCTGCTGTTCGGTACCAGCGCCGTCTACCACCGGGGAACATGGGGCCGGCGCGGGGAGGCGGTCCTGCGGCGGCTCGACCACGCGAACATCTTCCTGATCATCGCCGGCACCTACACCCCGCTGGCGGTGCTGCTGCTGCCCGCGCGGCGCCAGACGGTGCTGCTGACCGTGGTGTGGGCGGGCGCCCTGGCCGGCATCGCCTTCCGCACACTGTGGATGGGGGCTCCCCGGTGGCTGTACACCCCGTGCTACATCGCCCTGGGCTGGGCAGCCGTCCTCTACCTGCCCGACTTCGCGCGCACCGGCGGCATCGCGGTCGTCGTCCTCGTCATCGCCGGCGGTCTGCTCTACACCGCGGGCGGCGTCGTCTACGGACTCAAGCGCCCCGACCCGTCACCGTCCTGGTTCGGCTTCCACGAGGTCTTCCACGCCCTCACCATCGCCGCCTTCAGCGCGCACTACACCGCCGTCTTCCTGGCCGCCACATGACTGGTCGTCGAGCGCACGCGGACACGGGTGCACCGGGCGGCTGCGGGCCCCGGCTTGTGACCCGTGCGGGCTCTCGACAGCCAGCGCACACAGCCACGCAGCCGCACGTCGGCCGACGCGGACGGACGTCACAAGAGGTCAGGCAGAGGCACCCGGTCCGATGCGGCGGGCAGCAGCCCCGGCCGAGAAAGGGCCGTCCCCGCATCGCTGCGGGGACGGCCCTTCCGGCCCGCGTAAATGTAACGCCGACCGGGGCAACAGGATCTGAATCTGCGCCCCCCTGTCCCCCATCACCCTATGATCTTCCCGCCGAAAAGGGCGGACATTTTTGCGATCACGAGTCGCAGAGTCAGGGATCCTGCCTCACTGATCTGCATATTCGCCTCCTCGCGATCGTCCTGCCGGTTACTTCTCCCGGCACTTTCCAGGATACTCCGCACTGCGAGAATTCGACCCCGCCATGCATGTGAATCAATATAAAAATTCCAACGCGTGACGCTCGACCAGAAAAGTCAGTCCGAGAGATGCCTTGCGTCGGCCGCACCCCACGGCGACAAGATCCGTCCTGGCTGAGGTGTCGCAGGGTGAGGGCCGGTGCCATGCTGGGACAGGGGAAATGCCGGTGAGGTGCGCCGAGCTACGTGGAGGCAAGGCGGGAAACCACGGAGACGAAGGTCGACCGACGGCGACCCACGGACCGCCCCCTGCGCGCCCCGGCGGCAGCACCAGGCCGTCCACAACGAGCCAAGGGCAGGTATTCGACATGACCGCGACCTCGGATCCCACTGCTGCCCAGCCGCCGGGGCCGGAACCGCCGGTCCGACTCTCACTGACACCCGAGGGCGCCACCCCAGGGCGGCTGGACGGAGCCTGGTGGCCTCGCTCGCACGACCTCCTGCGCGAACTCCCCCCCGCTGGCGGCGGCACTGGACCCCACGTGGGGGAAGATCACCCGTGTCACCGTGAATCCGACGCACAGGCCGGTCATCCCGCGGCGCGTCCCGGTCGCAGGCCACATCATCCACGTCGGGTGGTTCGAACAGGAGCAGGACGCGGACGAGGTGATGGTGTGCTCCTTCACCCCTTTGCGCCTGGAGCTCCTGGTGATTCCCCCCGAGGCTGAGGCCTCCGCCGCCGAGTGGCTGATGACAGCGGCGTCCGACCCGGCCAACACGCACACCGGCACCGACCTCCTGACAGCCGCGGGTGTGCCGACCGCAGACCTACGGACCGACGGGTGACAACGGTCAGCAGCGGACGACACCATGCCGTTCGCCGCCGGCCCCGACACTGACCGGAGCCGTCCCGCACGGAGGGACGTCCGGGCGCAGGTAACGGTGATGCGGCGAGCCGCAGTGCGACGTCGAGGAGTGGCACTTCAAGATCGACGACATCACCATGGCCCGCGCCAATATCGCCGCCACCCGCGCCGTCCTGCCCCACGCCCCCCCGAAGGTATCGACTGGCCGGCCGTACGACTCGCCCTCGCCGCGACCACCCGACGACTCGCCGACGGCCAGGGTCTCGCCGTCATCTTCGAAGAGGGCTGGACGCCCATCCTCACCTCCGTCCACCGCGAGATCGACCTCTGGCAGCAAGCCGACGAGACGCTCGGCCCCGAAGCCGTCCTGCGCATGCTCAGCCTCCACGGCTCCCGCACCGAGTCCATCGGCGAATGGTGGAGATCCGGCTGGTACGAGACCGCCGCCCGCGCGCCGTCGCCCGCGCGGCGAGCAACGGCAGCCTCCCCGCCGCAGTGTCCGCGGTCTTCCCCGACACCGAGCACCTGGCCGACACCGCGGCCGGCCACCCCGACCTCTTCGACGACGACACCTTCGCCTGGATCACCGAAGCCGTCTTCGAGGAGGGATCCCTCCTGCGCGAAGCCCGGCTGCCGGTCCCGCCGGCGATGACCTTCCCGGACTGGGCAGCTCACGACCTCCTCGACATGCTCCGCCCGGACTCCGACGAGCACGAGGCCCCAGCTGCCGACGCCACGCTCGGGCGTCCCTGACCGGAGGCACGGCCAAAGACGCCCCACCCCGCCCCAGCCGCTTCCCCTTCTCCCGATCGGGTGATCCTGGGACCAAGCGTCGCTGCTTGGTCGGGCGTGGCGGCAGAGCGTGAGGGGCAGTGCGCGAGGCACGTCAGAACCACACGGCGACGACACACTCAAGACGACACACCGCCCGGAAGATCACTGTCCGCAACCGGTGGGTAAGCGACCATGATCCGCCCGCAGGCGCCGGTCCCGTGGGCCGGCTGACGGCATCGACGCAGGGGCAGTCGGGCAGGCGCGATGTCGCTTGCTGAAGGGCCGACAGGTACCGGTCACGGGCCGTAGCAATGGCGGGGCGGTCGGCCTTGGGACCACTTTGGGACCACACCTGATGAGCGCCCATGGGCGCCGATGGTTCGAAACGGACACTTCTGTACGAAGTAAACACTGAGCCACTGTCAGCTCTCTGCATCATCGCATCCTTCGGAAAGCCCCAACCTGCTTGTACGCAAAGTTAGTTGAGCATAAGAAAGGGCCGGGGCTTTGAGGCTTCGGCTGCCGACAATAGTTGAACCCCTTAACTGGGGGTCAAGGGGGCGCAGGTTCAAATCCTGTCGCCCCGACTTGCTTAACTTCAGGCCGCAGGCCGTTGCCGCTTCTGGCGGGAGCGGCCTTTTTGACGTTCCGTCGGCTGGTGGTGGTCGCACATGGCTGCGTTCAGTTCCTGGATGGCGTTGGCCGGGAGTCAACCGTCAGCGCGCATAGTGAGCTTGACCCCAGTCGGATCTTTCTGGCCTCGGTCGGCGTGGTCGCGGTGTGTTCGCAGCCAACGGGTCCATCGCCGATGCGCTGCGTCTTTGTCGGCCTGGGTGGTGCGGTGGCCGTAGATGCTCGCGGTGGTGGACAGGGTGGCATGCCGCAGGGTCTTGGAGACGGCGGTGAGGGGTACGCCGGCGGTGGGTGTGGGCGAGGGCGGACACGGCCGCCTGGTCGGCGAGACCGACATGCCGGTCGCCACCCCGGTCGCCTTCAGCCCCGGCGGCATGGCCTGCGGCGCCCGCCCCGGTTGTGCGAACTCCCGTCAACGACGGCAGCTTGGGCGTCGGTGCGGGTGCGTCAGCCCGGTCCGAGTCGGTCACGGCGCAGTCCCCTGGTCGTGGACGGCCCGCATCTGCCGACCGGGCGGCGTGCCGCAGCCGATCGCCCTACCGGCTGGTGAGGCGGCAACGGGCCGTCCGGCCGTGGGTCAGGGCGGGCGCGGACTCGCAGGTGCAGGCCATGATGGCCACTGACGACCGCGACCAGGCACTGTGCCGGCACGAGGGCCCTGTGGACGTCCGCGTCGAGGGCATCGTCGCGCCACGGGACGTGAGAGCCGGTACGCCCCAACGGCTTGTCGCGCACCCCCGTGGGACTCTCGGGGCCTGCGGATCGGGCTGCGGGCGCGTGGTAGCGCTCCGTAGAGATGGCATGTACGCTGCGTGTCGCTGGTTGGACAGTATGCGGGCCCGGTTGCTGCTCCGTGGGGGGAGTCGCGTCCAGGCCCGGCCGTCGGCCAGGGGTCCGGTTGTGCTCGTGGGGGAGTCTCAACCGGACCCGCCAGCGGCGGTATCGACGGTATGCCCGGACGGACAGGGCTCCAGTCGTGACAACTGTCCAACAGGGCAGCGGTTCCAGTCGCGTTCGTCCATTGGCCGCCTCGTGCGGCAGGCTGCCGCTGGGGCTCGGCTTTCCGAGCGGCACGGCGCACCCATGTCGATGAGGCGGCGCACCGATCGTGGGCGCGCGCATCGCCGGGGGTTGGCCTACTTCGTCCGGGGTGGGAGGCGGAGGATGAAGCGTGCGCCGCCGCGCGGGTTGGTGCCGACGTCGAGGGTGCCGCTGTGGGCCTGGGCGACCCAGGAGGAGATGGATAGCCCGAGGCCGGTGGAGCCGGAGCCGCTGTGGAAGCGCCGGAAGAGGGAGTCGGCGAGAGCCGGGGGGATGCCGGGTCCGGCGTCGTCGATGGTCACCGTTCCGTCGGCGGCCACGGTGACGTCGACTTCTGCGGGCTGGCCCGGGGCATGGCCGTGGAGGAGCGCGTTGCCGAGCAGGTTGGCCACCGCCCGCCGCAGCAGGTCGGGGTCGGCGACCACGACGACCGGTTTGGTGTGGACGCTCACGCGGTGCCCGCCGGTTTGGATGTCGTCGACGACCACCTCGACGAGCTGGTCCAGGCGTAGCGGCTGGCTGGCCAGGGTGCCGACACCGGCCATCAGCCGGGCGCGGGTGAGCAGGCCGTCGATCAGGTCGCCCATCCGGGAGGCAAGGCGCACGGTCCGTTCGAGCGCGGCGGTGCGGTGCTCGTCGTCGCGCAGCGCGGTCTCCGCGAGGCCGCGCAGCGATGCGGTGGGTGTGCGCAGGTCGTGGGCGGCGTCGGCGAGGAACTCCTCCTGTTGTTGCAGCGCTGTCAGCGCCGGCCGGATCGCCCGCCCG
The DNA here is from genome assembly GCF_055664045.1 of Kitasatospora sp. NPDC023385. Lineage (NCBI taxonomy): Bacteria > Bacillati > Actinomycetota > Actinomycetes > Kitasatosporales > Streptomycetaceae > Kitasatospora > Kitasatospora sp. NPDC023385. The sequence goes on from NZ_JBVOOL010000032.1 coordinate 29,998, forward strand.
GAGAGCAGGTGCCCGGCCACGGCGGACAGGGCGACCAGGACCGCACAGCCGGCCACCAGGAGCAGAGCCAGTTTGCGGTGCGCGGCTCGGTCGCCGGTGGTGTCGTCGGCTGCGACCACCGCGCCGGCCGTCGACTGGCCATCGGCTCCCGGGTAGGGCTCGGCGAGTAGCCGGATCCGGTGGCCGTTGTCGCTGCGTGCGTCGGCCACGACGGCCGATCCTTCCCGCATTGCTTCCGCGGCCGCCGCTTCCAGGTCCTCGGTGTGGGCTCGGACGCATGGCTTGCGCGGGGTGTAGGAGACGGTGGGCTGGTCGGCCGTGCCGGTCACCACGGTCACCGGCGGGCAGTCGGTCTCCGTCCCGTCCTGCAGGTACTGCGTGTCGAGCCGGCCGTTGTCGTCGAAGCTCAGGAGCAGGGTCGCCTGGCGGGTCTGCAGGGTGAGTGCGTCGTCGAGCCGGTCGCTCCAGGATTTGTCGTCGGTGCGGATGGCGAACGCCGCCAGGCCGATCAGTCCGATCGCGCTGGTGAGAGCGAACAGTGCGGTGAGTCGCCAGCGCAGCCGCCGGATCCGGGCCGCGGCCGTCATCATCGTCCGCCGTCGCCGCTGCCGGGTGGTGCCAGCCGGTAGCCCACGCCGCGGACCGTGTGGATCAGCGGCGGGTCGCCGAGCTTGCGGCGCAGCTGGGAGACCAGTACCTCGACGACGTTGGAGTTCGGCTCGGTCATCTCGTCCCAGCATTTCTCGATCAGGTCGGCGCGGGGTACGGCCTCGTCCGCGCGGGCCGCGAGCAGTTCCAGTACGGCGAACTCCTTGCGGGTCAGCATCAGTAGCACGCCGTCCCGGTGCACCTGGCGGCGGGCGGTGTCGATCTCCAGGTCGGCGATGTGCTGCACCGGGGGCCGGACGGTGCCCGCCCGTCGGCACAGGCTGTGCACCCGGGCCGCCAGCTCGGGCACCGCGAACGGCTTGACCAGGTAGTCGTCGCCGCCGACGGCGAACCCCTCGACCCGGTCGGCGACCGTGTCCCGGGCGGTGAGGAACAGCACCGGGACGGTCCGCCCGGCTCGGCGCAGCTCGCGCACGTACTCGACGGCGTCCCCGGAGGGCAGCATCCGGTCGAAGACCACGCAGTCGTACCCGGTGACGAACAGCGCCTCGTCGGCGGCCGGCAGATCGGCCACCTCGTCGACGGCCAGCCCCTCGCTGCGCAGTGCCGCGGACACGGCGAACCGCAGGTCATCGTCGTCTTCGGCCACCAGTACTCGCACGGCGGTCAGGATAGCCCGACGTGCGGCCCGGGCCGCCCTCACCAAATCCTCAGCTTGGCTCGGCCATCATCTGTGAGGTCACAGCGGAGCGAACCGGCAGGAGCCGAGCAGCGCGGCCGTTCGCCCGGGAGATACGTGGGCGGACCGGTACGCGGCGCCGTGAGACACCCCCGGGCGCGATCCCCCACGCGCCCGGGGACCGCCACCGGCCCGGCGGCTGGAGCCCCCGGCCCAGCCGCCCCGGCCGCCGAGGTGGTACCGGTGCCGCTGACCACCGCGGGCGCCGCGCGCAACAACCCTGCCGAGTCCCTCTGGAGCACCCCCATGAAGCACCCGACGAGCAAGCGTGCCGGCCTGATCCTGGCCCTGGCCGCACTCGGCGTCACGGCACTTGCCGGATGCCTCCCGGCGTACGGGGACACGGCTGCGGAGCGCGCCGACACGGCGCCGACCGATTCCGCGCAGCAGAGCGCTCTGCAGACCTTCTACCGGCAGAAGCCGACCTGGACCACGTGCGGCGAGCTGCAGTGCGCCACGTTGACCGTCCCGGTGGACTACGCGCACCCGGAGACCGGCCAGACCTTCACCCTGCCGCTGGCCAGGTCCGTCACGGCGGACCCCGCCCAGCGCATCGGATCCCTGGTCTTCAACCCCGGCGGACCGGGCGAATCCGGGGTCGAACAGCTGAAGTCCGGCGGCCTCTCCTCCTTCAGCGAACGGGCGCGCGCCCGCTTCGACATCGTCAGCTTCGACCCGCGGGGCGTGGCCGGCAGCAAGCCGGCCATCGACTGCGGCCCCTCCGACCCCGCCGACCAGGACCAGCCCGAATCCGATGTCGCCTCGACGAGTGCGTATCCGAAGACCGGTGCCGAACGCAGCGCCGCGCTCGCGGACGCCGAGAAGCAGGTCGCCGCCTGCAAGGCCCGCAGCGGAGCCATCCTGCCGCACGTCGGGACGCTGGACGCCGCACGGGACATGGACGTGCTGCGCGCGGCCCTCGGCGACGAGAAGCTCAGCTACCTCGGCTGGTCCTACGGCACCTACCTCGGCACCGTCTACGGCGAACTCTTCCCGCACCGGGTCCGCGCACTGGTCCTCGACGGCGCGGTCGACCCCTCACTCGACTGGTCCGAGCAGGCCATCCAGCAGAGCAAGGCCTTCCGGAACTCGGTGGACGACTACGCACAGCAGTGCGCCACCGTGGTCCACGACGCCTGCCCCGCCACCACCCCGGACGGCATCCACAAGGTGATCACCGACCTGCACCGACGGACGGCCAAGCACCCGCTGCGGATCAAGGGCACCACCGAGCGGCTCGACCAGAACATGCTGCTCGCCGCCCTCACCAAGTCGATGTACTCACCCGAGTCCCAGTGGCAGGACCTGTCCGAGGCGCTGCGCGCCGCGCGGGGCGGCGACGGGACGAAACTCGCCGAGATCGCCAGCCCCGGTATATCCGGCAAATCCGCCACGCACGTCCGGTCCGCCCAGGGTGACAGCTCCGACACCGGATCCGACCCGAACACCGCCCCGGAGCAGGCCCCCGACAACTCCTCCGTCGCCATCACCGCTGTCAACTGCCTCGACCAGCCACACCCGAGGGACCCGCAGTCCTACTGGGACCTGCTGGAGCGCGCCAACCAGGAGGCCGGAGTCTTCGGCACCTCCGCCGTGCTCGCCGAACTCACCTGCAAGGACTGGCCCGCAGGACACCAGCAGCCGCACCGCGTGAACGCCAAGGGCCTGCCCCCGGCCCTGGTCGTCGGCACCACCGGCGACCCGGCCACGCCCTACCAGTGGTCGCAGGGCCTCGCCGCCCAACTGCCCGGCGGTATGCTGCTCACCTTCAAGGGGACCGGCCACACCGCCTACGGCCGCAGCAACGCCTGCGTCAACGACGCCGTGGACGCCTACCTCAGCGACCTCAAGCCGGTCCCGAGCGGCACGGCCTGCTGAACTGCCGGCACTCCCGTCGCGCCACCCTCGCCCCCGCTCACGGCTCGCACCACTGGAGACCTTCCACATGCCCATCGACATGTCCCTGGACTCCTTGCCCGCGTCAACGCTTTACCAGCCCCTGCGGCCCGACGATCCGGCCGAAGTAGGCGGCTACCGGTTGCACGCCCGGCTCGGGGCAGGCGGCATGGGGCGGGTCTACCTGTCCTACACCCCCGGTGGCCGGCCCGTGGCCCTCAAGACGGTCCGGCCGGAGTTCGCGCAGGACACGGAGTTCCGGGGGCGCTTCGCCCAGGAGGTCACCAACGCCCGGCGGATCCATGGGCTGTACACCGCCCAGGTGATCGACTCCGGCGCGGACGACGACGTGCCGTGGCTGGCCACCGCGTACGTTCCGGGCCCGTCGCTGCAACAGGTGGTCCGGGAACACGGCGCGCTACCGGTGCGCACGGTCCTGCTGCTGATGGGCGGGATCGCGGAGGCGCTGCAGGCGATCCACGGCGCCGGAGTCGTGCACCGGGATCTCAAGCCCGCCAACGTGCTGCTCGCGGCCGACGGTCCGCGCGTGATCGACTTCGGCATCGCCCGCGCGGCCGACGCCGTCGCGCTGACCGGCACCGGTTTCCGGATCGGTTCGCCCGCCTTCATGGCGCCCGAGCAGGCCCTGGGCAGGCCTGTCACGCCCGCGACGGACGTCTTCGCGCTGGGTTCTCTGGCGGCGTACACCGCCGGCGGCACCCAGCCGTTCGGCGAGGGACCGGAGACCACGGTGCTGTACCGGGTGGTGAACGAGCAGCCGGATCTCGGCCGTGTCCCGGGCGACCTGCACGCGCTGCTGCTGCGCTGCCTGGCCAAGCAGCCCGAGGACCGGCCGACCCCCGCAGAGATCATCGAGGCCGCCCGCAACCACCCCGCTGCGGGCGGCGGGCTGCGCTTCGCCGACGACTGGCTGCCCACTCAGGTCAGCACCGACATCACCCGCCGCTCCGACCTGCCGCAGGACTTGGCCGCCGCGTTCTCCCCCGACGTCGTCGCCGCCCAGGCCCCGCCCGGCTCCTACGGCGCTGCGCAGCCCCTGCCCGAGGTGCCGACCGCTCTGCTTCCGCCCCCACTGCCGACCGTCGCCGCTCCCGCGATACCCGCGGTGGGCAAGCCGTGCCGCAAGGGCGCGACCTGGAAGACGGTACTGCTGCTGTCGGCGTTGGTGGTGGCTCTCGGTGGCACGGTCGGCGGCGTGCTCCTGGCCCACAAGCTCGACCGGATCCTCGCAGCCACGGGATTGGCCGGCGACAGCCCGACGGCCGGTGACACCGGCCCGGACACGCCGGCACCGGCGGCCGACGGCCCGAGGCCGACCGACCCGGCGAGCCCGGCCACGTACACCGCGGCGTACACCGATGCAATCCTGACCGCACCCGACGACTCCTACGACTTCGACATCGAGACCGGCAAGTTGATCCCCGCGCAGTCCACCGAGTGGTCCGTAGGGCACAACGCCAACGAGTTCCTGATCCCGACGGGAAGCGACGCCGCCATCACCCCCAGCGGGCGGCCAACCCCGGCCGATTGCTCGACGGCCATCGACCGGCAGCCGGCGACGGCCCTCGACTTCAGTGACCTGCCGGCCGGCCGAGCCTTCTGCGTGCGATCGAGAAGCACTCACGCCATCGCGATCGTGCGGGTCGTCTCCGTGACCGGCAACGGCCCGGTGAAGGTCTCGATGGACCACTACCGCAGCGACAGCTGACCTCCGCTCCCAGCCGGCGGCCGTCGCTGGAGCATGAGCGCCGCGAACGCGGCGGGCGTGTGCAGTGAGGAGGCTCCCGTCCTGAGAGGACTCCGGTCATCGGTTGCTCGGCCGCCGAGGAGCCGGGCTTCATCCGGGCACGCGGCGGCGTATTCCGGGGTGATGTCCGCGCAGCTATCCGCCGGATCAGGGGTGCCGTCGGGTGCGGGAGCCGACGGCGGGAAGTCAGGGTCGGGGCCGGCGGTGAACCACTTGGCCTCGGTGGAGGGCACGAACGCGTTCGGATGAGGTGTCACGAGATGTCACGGCTCTCACGCGCCTCTCACGGACCGTCATGAGCTGACATCAGGCATCATGCGGGGTGGACGAGATGGGCCCCGACCTGCGTCATTCCGACTTATGAACACTGGTCGCACATCCTTTCGGCCGCTGGGGGTCAAGGGGTCGCAGGTTCAAATCCTGTCGTCCCGACATTGTGTCGGAAGGCCGTTGGCCGGGAGAGATCCCAGGTCAGCGGCCTTTTTGCTGATGGTCCGACAGGCGATGGGCGGCTGCGGCGCCGCCGTCTTGCGATCTTGCTGGGGACCAGCCGGGGACCGCAGTCGTCGGCCGAAGGGCTGCTGCAACCTGCGGCGGCGGCCCCGCGTTCGCGCCTACAGGGGGTCGTCGGTCTGCCAGCCCGGGGGACCTTGGGCGGCCCGATCAGGGCGTCGATGCTCAGGTGCTAGGCGAGCAGGGCCTTGAGCCTGCGGCCGGCGATAGGCGTGCGACAAGCGCAGCGCCCTCCGTGGTCAGTACAGCTAGGCGTGCTGAGGTGTACGGCCGAACGCTTCTCGCAGCAGATCGACTTCGGGTGAGTTCGAACCCGCGAGCGCTCGTCTGCCAGAGCCTCTCGCGTCAGCGCTGCCGCGGGATAGGCAGGGGCTCATGGCGGTGCCAGATCAGTGATCGATCTTCGCGGCGAAGCTCCGCAGATCCCCATTCCAGGCGGACCACGCCTTCAGCCAGTGAGCAGGCGTAGGCGACGAGAACAAGCTTGGTGTCCGGCGAGAGGCGTGCGAGATCGGCATGAGGCTCGTCGTCATCCGGCAGTTCGATGCCGAGATCCAGTTCTCCCTGACGTGGGTCGGGGCCGTGCCTGCGGATGAGGTCAGCGCGAAGCCCTGACGCGCTGCGGAGCCTGGCGGCAGTCACGGGCACGTCCTTCTTCGCGTACCGGTAGGGGTAGACGACATGTCCGGCGACCACGGCGACGGTCCGCGCCTGGAGACGCACCAGCTCAACGCCGGGGAGCTGAGAGAGGCCGACCGACAGTTCCTCGTACTGGGCAGCGTAGAGCCCGTGTCCGTACGCTTCGAGCGTCTGCGTGTGGACGCCTTCGTGGCCGCCTTGAGCGCGTTCGTGGGCCCGGACAAGGCATGCGGGCACGATTGCTGTGACCTCGGCGGCGAGGGAGCCGAAGACCGTACGTGCCCACGGACTGGCGGAGTGTGCGTCCGACATGAGAATCCCCCGATCGATCGTCCTATGACCAACTCAGGGTCTGACAGTCCGCTCATCGGCGCGGTGGATCAAGGGCGCACTGGGGGATCTCAGGGTGCACGGAGCAGGTAGTACTGCCTGGTGAGGCTGCGGATCTTCGGGGAGAACTTGGGACCACCCTGTGTACGACGGCGACGGCAAGCCGATCTTCTGCGTGGAGGATTGAGGCTGCGGCGGTGTCGGTGTCCCGGAATACGCTGTGCGGTCATGGACTGGCTGGAGCGGGTGGCGAAGCTGAGACGGTGGACGAACAACGATGTTCGGGCGCCGCACAAACCGCTGTTGCTGCTGTACGCGCTGGGCAGCTTCCAGCGCGATGCCGACGGTGAACTGAGGTACAGCGCCGTCGAGGAGGAGCTGAAGCGGCTGCTCGAGGAGTACGGGCCGTCCCATCCGACGACCCCTGCGTACCCGTTCCACCATCTGGTCAGTGACGGCGTGTGGGAGGTCAGGACCGACCAAGGGCCTGGGAGCCCTGGAAGCGGGGTGCGGGTCCTCCGTGCCAGCGGCGCGACCGGAAGGCTCGCGCCCGAGTTGCGGACGGCGCTGCGGAGGGAGCCGGCGCTGCTGGGGCGGCTGGCTCGGGTGCTCCTGGACTTCCACTTCCCGCCGTCACTGCACGCCGACCTGTGCGAAGCCGTCGGCCTCGACCTGGACCTGGTCGGGACCGAGGGCGTGACCGGAAGCGGCCCGGGCGGGCGGGAGCGAGCGGCGCGACGGCAGCGGGACCGGCGCATGCGTGAACTCGTCCTGACCGCCTATGAGTTCCAATGCGCCTTCTGCGGCTACGACGGCATGCTGGGCGCGAGCACGGTCGGCCTGGAGGCGGCGCACGTGCGCTGGTGGTCGTACGACGGGCCGGATGAGGTCGACAACGGCCTGTGCCTGTGCTCGCTGCACCACAAGCTGTTCGACAAGGGCGTCCTGGGCCTGGGGGAGGGGCGCCGGATACTCGTTTCGCAGCGCTTCGTCGGGCGTAGCGAGGCCAGCAGGCAGCATGTGCTCGCCTTGGCCGGACGGCCGGTCATCGGCCCACAGGCAGGGGTTCCTCCGGTCGCGGGCCGGCACCGGCAGTGGCACGCCGAACAGGTCTTCCGGGGTGGGGCTCGGGAGCCCCTGGTCCCGGCGTATACGGGCTGACGGCGGCGCACGGTCGCTGACTTATCAGCGACCGTGCGCCGTCCGACTCCATTTCGGGCGGTTCGTTCCCGACCGTGCAGACCGGACGACACCCGTGTGCCTCGCCTGGAGTCAGTGAGTTGTCATCGGCCGTGGCGGCTCTGCTCCACCGCGATCCGTCCTGCCTGCTGCCCGGTGACCAGCTCCCGCAGTTTGGCGCGCGTCTCCGGGTCCGTCGAGTACACCACCGTGCCGATCATTCCTCGCGTCAGAAGCACCTTGTAGGTGTGGCGGATCAGGCGGTCGATATCGGCGTCGGTGGTGGACCTGCGGAGACAGGGTCCTTGGACGCCGTCCGGTCGGGGTCGCCCTTCGGGTGGCCGAGGGGCGCAACGCGGCCAGCGACAACCCCATGATGCTGGGCCTGGCGGCGGAACAGGCCGTCCTTCCAGGGCTCCTGCTTCGGCTCGGCGACCGCGGCCAACTCGCTGTCCGCGACCCGACGATCTACGACGGCAGGCCGTTCAAGCAGGCCGGCACCACCGGTGAAGCGACCAGCTCCCAGGCCCTCGACCACTTCGACGCCTCTGGCAACCCGTAGTCCGGGGCTGGATCGGACGATTGAGAAGCGGAGGACGATGATGGGGTCGGGTCCACGGACCGCCAACGGGCGGATGCTGTACACCTTCACCCGACGGGATGATGAGGGCTACCGGCGCTGGTCCTCCGAGGCTCTGCAGGACACGAAGGAGCGCGAAACCGGGCAGGACTTCCTGGAGGAGGCTTTCCGCCGGATAGTGGAACGAAGGTTCGGACGGCCTGCGCGTCGCTGGCGGATCCTCAAGTCGGCCGCCAGGAAACGCCCGTGGAGCGTCAATCCCACCGGCAAGTCCGTCAAGTATGCGGCTTACAAGGCGAATTCCGTCATCCTTCGGGCCGCCGGCGAGGCGGGAGCCGCAGCGAAGCTCTCGCATAGGGAGATCGTCACGTATGAGCTCCACCTGTTCGAGGACATCGCCGACGACCTGAAGCTGTCGGACGCGGAGCTGATCGGCATCATTACCGAGGCCGAGCGGTTCGCAGCGCACCGGGCGGGATTCCCGTACCCGATGTGCCCCGGCGGCGCCGACAGGGCGGAGCCCGGGCGGGGAGCCGCCGAGCGTGGGATCTCCTCCGGGCCATGGGACGTCACGGAACTGACCGGGCCCCACCCGGGCCGGCTGGACCTCGGCGGCGTGGTGGAGGAGGGAGGCCTCGGCCAAGCCGCAGCGCTGGCGTACTATCCGGCAATACTTTGGACCTTCCATATGAATGAGGTGACATGGCGGATATAGAGACCGAGCAGCCGTCCGAGAAGCCCAGCGGCCTCCAAGCGATCTGGGCCAGTACCCTGGAGCCGACGGCCCCGCTGCCCTGGTACCGCAGGGTGCCCCGCAAGGCCTGGATCGCGGGTGCAGTGGTCGTCTCCCTGTTCACTGCGCTGACCGTGGCCACCGTGACCGGCGCGGGAGCCCCGCTCGCGCACCGGATCGTCCTGGCGGACCGGATCGGCGACCAGGAGCGGATGCCGGACGACGGGGTGGTCGCGGCCGAACGCGGCCGCCTCCAGAAGAACCTGACTGCGTTGAGCCCGTACCGGGACGTGTCGGTGGCGGGCTACGGGCTTGCCGGGTCGGGCCGGAGCACACTGCTGGTGGCCGGGATGACCGGGAGCTTCCCCGACGCCCGGGAGGAGTTGGACCGGCAGTTCGGTGCGGTCTGGGGGGCCGACGTGTCCAGCGAGACCGGTGAGACCCTGAAAGGCCGCCAGGACTACCCGGCAGGCCCGCTGGGCGGCGCGCTCGACTGTGCGGTCCTGGCCGGTCCGACCGCGTCCCGGACCATCTGCATCTGGGCGGACGGAACAACGGTCGGTGGCGTCATCGACGGGAAGGGCGACAGCCGCCCGGAGGATCTGGCCCAGCGCACCCTGGAGATCCGCGGGGCCGTCGAAGTCAAGGTCCAGGACTGACAGTGGTGGCTTCTCCGCAGGGTCTGACTCACGGACTGACCGACGCGCCGGATGTGAAGGTGGTCGAGCCGGTCCGGCTTGGGGATCGGTTCGGGGAGTGGCCGCGGCGGCGCGGCGTTGTGCAGGGCCCAGTGGGGCCGATGCTGGTTCTGGAAGGACTCGAACTCGGCGAGTGCGTGGAGTGGGTGGGCCTGGTTCTCGCAGCCACTCCCACGACTCCCTGCAGGCCCGTACCGGGGGATGACGAATAGTCAATAGATCGAGTGCCGGCGCGGTGACCTCGGAGCCGCGGCCGAACAGGTGCCCGCCCCCCGGGCCGTCAGTTCCTTCCGGCCCCTCCGTGACGCCCGGCCCCTCCGTGATGCCCGGCTCCTTCCCGTCGACCGCGGCCAGCACCGCCAGGACGCCGCTGAACATCGTGGCGAGATGGCGCTGACCGGTGTCGCGGGCGATCTCCAGACCCTCGACCGCCGTCGTGTACGCGTCCCGGTGCCGCCCCAGGAACAGCCGCAGCCGCGCCAGCCGCAGCAGCACCCGCGGCAGCACCCCGACGGCACCCTCCACCCGGCACTCCCGCTCCAGGGCCACGGCCTCGTCGTGCACCGCGCGGTACTCGCCGAGCAGCACGTCCCAGCCGTGCAGCCGCACCTGATCGGTCAGGCTGCGCCCATGCCGGGTCCGCAGGACGTACTGGGCGAACTCCCGTACCGCCGCCGCCCCGTCCACCAGATCACCCGCCAGCATGTCGAGAACCCCGGCCGCACCCCGGTGCACGGGATGCTCACCGAAGTCCAGACCGGCCACCCGCGCGCGGGTGTCCCGGGCCGCCGCGACCGGGTCCGGCGCCTCCCAGGCCATCGCGGCGGATTCGAACAGCAGCCACGCCCCCATGGCGGGACGGTCCGCCGTCACCTCGGAGGTCGCCTCGACGAGCAGCAGCCGTGCCGACTCCGCGCGGCCCTGCTCGTGTTCGAGCGCCGCCCGGACGCTGGCAAGCCGGGCGACCGCCGGCGGACTGCTCACCGGCCCCGCCTCGTCGGCGAGCATCCCCGCGAGTTCCGCCTGTCCTGCCTCGGCTGCGGCGGCGGCCGCGGCGGCCAGCCGCAGCGACCGGGCCTCCTGGTCCCCGGTCAGCCGTGCGGCCCGCCGATAGGCGGCGGCGACCGCCGCCCGGCCGCCCCGCGAGCGGAACAGCTCGGCGCTGCGCTCCAGTTCGGCGCCCGGCGCGCCGTCGAAGGCCGCCGCATCCTCGTGCGCTGCGACCACCATGGCCACCCGCCCCCTGCCGAGCCGGCGGGCCGCGAACAGCAGGGCGTCCACGGTCTCCAGGTCCAGCCAGTGCGCGTCGTCCACCAGGACCACGACCGGACGTTCCTCGGCGAGTTCGTCGAGCAGGCCCAGCGTCGCGGCCCCGACCAGGAAGCGGTCCCCGGCGGGCACGTCGTCCGGTGTGATCGCCCCGCGCAGCGCCGTCAACTGCCGCTCCGGCAGGCTGCTGACCAGGTCCAGGGTGCCCCGGAGGAGCACCTGCAGACCGGCGTACGGCAGCGAGGCCTCCGACTGGACACCCGTACACCGCAACAGCCGGGCTCCGGCTGCCGCCGCGGAGGCGCACCGGTCGAGCAGTGCCGTCTTGCCCGACCCCGCCTCACCGAGGAGCACCATGGCGCCGCCCCGGCTCTCCCGGGCTCCCCTCAAGAGCCCGTCGAGCACCTCCCGTTCGTGCTGCCGGCCGCTGAGACCGGCGGGCCCCCGATCGGCGCCGCTTGCCCGGACCGCGTCGGTCATGTGGTGCTGTCCCCTCCTTCAGTGAGCGTGGCTGACGATGTCATCGGTCCAACGGTGGTGCCCCCCCCTCCGGTCCATGGTGCGCTCAACAGCGCGGTGCGGATGCGCCGTTCCTGTTTTGTGATGAGCGGGCTGACCTCGCTGACCGGCCTGACCTGGCCGACCTGGCGGACCTCGCTGTCCCGAGTCCGACCAGGCCGGACCGCAGAACGCCGGGACACTAGCCGGCGCGGCCCCGGATCAGTGTTCTCGACTCGGCGGCGTCGCGGGGTTCGGGCGGCACGGCCGCGGCCGTCGTCGTGTACACCGCCTCGGCCGGCAGGCGCCGCTCCAGGGCGAGCAGCATGGCGGCCCCCGCGGACGCGGAGGGCTACGAACTCACCCCGTCGCTACGGCTGATCCGCACCCCCGGCCACAGCCCCGAGGACATCACGCTGCTGGCGGGCACCGACTCGGGCGTGGTGGCCTTCGCCGGCGACCTGTGGTGGCACGCGAACGGCCCGGCGGACGACCCGGTGGCCCCGGACCGCGAGGTACTGCGCGCCGCCCGACTGCGGGTGCTGGCCGCGGCGGACCTGATCGTGCCCGGCCACGGTGGCCCGTTCAAGACCGACGACCCCACTCCGCGCTAGGAGCGCTGTCCGTCCGGCCGGGGTCGAGGGGCGCAGATTCGAATCCTGTCGTCCCGACCAGCATTTCCGCAGGTCGTAGGCCGCTTTCACCGAACAGTGGAGGCGGCCTTTTTGATGTTCGGTCGGCTGATGGTCGCCGTGTGGTCCAGGCGGGCCGGCCGGGGCGCTGGTTGGCGACGCTGCGAACCGGGCGTTGTCGATCACGTCGAGCCGGTGACCCGGGCTGCGCGCTATTCCGGAGATCCCGAAATGATGGCTGGTGAAAGCATTCCGTTGCTGATTCCTCGTCAGGTTCTTTCCTTCCAAGAGGTTTCGGCGGCGCGCGCATCCTTCTTTTGCGTTATCCGTTGACTGAGGCCTGTCACCGCTGCTTTTCTTCCGTTCACGCCCCGCCGGAGCCTCCGCAGGCCGGCCACCGGGCACTGGTTTCCGCTGCTCCACCACCGCTCCGCAGCTCTGCCGCTGACACGGCGTCGGCCGACGTCCGTCAGCCCCCACGGCACTGCCGGTAAGCACGGGCCACTCCACCGTTACGCCTCGCGCCCGTGTCCTCGCCGGCAACCGCCCTGCCACGAGCCGTCATCCGAGCCGACCGGCACCGGAGACGGCAGGAGAGAGGATCCCCCCACACATGGGCATTCCCCGCATCCGTGCGACCAGACGAGTGGCCCTGGCCGCCGTCGCGTCGCTGTCCCTCGTCACCGCCGCGTTGACCACCACCGGTGCCGCCGCCCAGGCGGCGGACGAGCCGGCGTCGTCGCCGAACAGCTCCGTGACCAACCCGTACAGCCCGGCCTACCAGCACCCCTACCGGCACGGCGCCATGCCCACCATCGCTCAGAACGACAAGATGAAGCAGTGGGCCTCCAGCCACCAGGAGTCCACCGCCGGCGCAGCCACCGGACCGCAGACCCTCTCCTACGGCGGCGGGATCGACGGGATCGGTGTCCAGAGCGGGCACTCCAAGGTCTACCTGGTCTTCTACGGCAACCAGTGGGGCACGCAGACCACGGACGGCAACGGCAATGCCAAGTTCTCGGGCGACTCGGCCGGGGCGGCGGGCGCGGCGCAGCAGATGTTCAAGGGCATCGGCACCGGCAACGAGCTGTGGTCCGCGGACCTGACGCAGTGGTGCGACGGGCCGAACGTGGCCACCGGAGCCACCAGTTGCCCCTCGAACGCGAACTTCGTCCCGTACCAGAGCGGCGGGGTGCTCGCCGGCGTGTGGTACGACAACGCGGCGGCGTCACCGAGCGCGGCCACCGGGCACCAGCTCGGCCAGGAAGCCGTCAACGCGGCCGCACACTTCGGCAACACCACGGCGGCGTCCAACCGGGACGCCTACTACGTGGTCCTGTCGCCGCACGGCACCAACCCGGACAACTACCAGAACCAGTACTGCGCGTGGCACGACTACAACGGTGACACCACGCTGACCGGCGGCGCGGTCAACTCCCCGTACGGCGACATCGCGTTCAGCAACCAGCCCTACAACATCGACTCGGGCGCCGGCTGCGGCGTGGGCTTCGTCAACTCGCCCGGCACACTGGACGGCTGGACCATGACGCTCGGCCACGAGTGGCACGAGATGATGTCCGACCAGAACCCGGCCGGCGGCTGGACCAACCACGTGTCCGGCAGCTCCTACAACGGCCAGGAGAACTCCGACGAGTGCGCCTGGCTGTCCCCGGGCACCGCGGGCGGCGCGGCCAACATCACCTTCGGCAGCTTCGGCACCTGGGCCGAGCAGGCCAGCTGGTCCAACGACACCAACTCCTGCGCCATCTCCCACCCCATCGTGGGCGGCGGCTCGACGGGCAACACGGTGACGGTCACCAACCCCGGTGACCAGACCACCGCGCAGGGCTCCTCGGTCAGCCTGCAGCTCCACGCCAGCGATTCGGCCTCCGGCCAGAGCCTCACCTACTCGGCCACCGGCCTGCCGGCCGGTCTGGTCGTCAACTCCGCGACCGGCCTGATCACCGGCACCGCCACCACCGCCGGCAGCTACAGCGTGACCGCCACCGCCAAGGACACCACCGGCGCCACCGGCTCCACCAGCTTCGGCTGGACGGTCACCGGCGCCGGCGGCTCCTGCACCCCGGCACAACTGCTCGGCAACCCCGGCTTCGAGACCGGCTCCGCCGCGCCGTGGACCTCGACCAGCGGCGTCATCGACAACTCGGCGTCCGAGCCGGCCCACAGCGGCTCCTGGAAGGCGTGGCTGAACGGCTACGGCTCCGCGCACACCGACAGCCTCTCGCAGACCGTCACCATCCCGGCGGGCTGCAAGGCCGCCCTGAGCTACTGGCTGCACATCGACACGGCCGAAACCACCACCACGGCCCAGTACGACAAGCTCACCGTGACCGCCAACGGCACCACGGTGGCCACGTACTCCAACCTCGACAAGAACACCGGCTACGCCCAGAAGACGGTCGACCTGTCGGCCTACGCCGGGCAGAGCGTCACCCTCAAGTTCACCGGCGTGGAGGACTCCTCGCTCCAGACCAGCTTCGTGATCGACGACACCGCGATCCAGACCAGCTGACCCTGGTCCGCGTCCCGACACCGGGCCCGGCGGCCTTGCCGCCGGGCCCGCCCTTTTCGTGGCCGGCCGACCATGACGGCACCCGGGTGGCGACGAGGCGGAGGAGGTCCGATCGTGGCCTGAGCAGGACCCCACCGGCGTCGGCGCCGGCGGCGCGGCGGTTACCTCCTTCTCTGCAGGCAAGGGATGCGCGGCCGGTTGCCTGGCCCGGCCGCGCATCCCGTTTCGGGCACACGATGGGAAAGGCCTTCGCCGCCGCTCTCGCGGCCGCCCACTGGCCGTCGACGAGGACAGCAGCACCTTCGTCCCGTACCCCGCGCTGCCCGATCCCCAGGACTGACGGACGGGAAGCCCCGGGCTCCTGGTAGGCGAGCCTGATCGACGGCGCCTACGCCCCCGGGGCCGGGTAGGTGCGGAAGGTCGAGGCGGTCTCCGGCCAGTTGGCCTGCTGCCAGCTCCGCAGTTCCGGGTAGGTCGCGTGGGCGGGCACGACCACGAGGCGCTCGTCGAACCACCGGGTGAGGAACTCGCGCCGGTCACGCACCTCTTCGCGGGTGCGCCCGCTCAGCATGACCTGTCCGACGCCCTGGGTGGTGTCCTCCACCGCGTCCCCCGTCCGGAAGCCGTACGGGAGGTCGAGCCGCACGTGCTCGACCCCGGGCAGGGCGCGGATCTCCGCCGGTGCGGGGTAGCCGACCAGGACGCCGGGCCGATTGGCGAGGAAGATGGTGCTGACGCTCTCCGGGCGGACGGCGGGCTCGATCCCGGGGTCGATCCCCTCCGCGCACCGGATGGCGGCCTCGCCCAGGTCCACGCCGAACTTGAACTCCACCGACTCCGAGATCAGCCCGCCGCCGGTGCGGGCGCCGCACTCGCCGAACAGCAGCCGTCCGGTGTCCGGCTGGTGGAAGAGCTCCATGTGGAACACGCCGCGCCGCAGGCCGAGGGCCCGGAGTGCCGCCGTCACGACCGGCCGCGCGAGGGCGAAGGCAGCCGCGTCCTCGGTCGGGTCGAAGCGTTCCAGCTGGAGCACCCGGTTGGCGTCGACGGCGGTCAGGCACGGCTCCAGATAGGTGCCCACGCTGAGGAACCGGAGCTCCCCGTCGAACACCACGCCGTCGGCCATCCACTCCTCGCCCGGGGTGAACTCCTCCAGGACGAAGGTGCGTTGCGGAACGCCGCGGCGCCGGTACTCCGCGCAGGTCGCGATCAGCTCGGCCCGGCCCCGGACGACCGAGGTGTTCCGGGTGCCCGCTCCGGCGATGGGCTTGAGCACGGCCCGGTCGAAGTCGGGAACGGCGGACGGGTCCAGATGGTGGATGTCCTCGATGACCCATGAGCCGCCGACGTCCAGGCCGGCCGCCGCGACGAGCTGCTTCTGCAGCCACTTGTCCCGGAAGTTCGGGGCGATGTCGGCCTCCACGGCCGTCGGAAGGCCCAGGACCTGGGCCAGCGCCGCGCTGGTGACCAGCGCCTCCTCGTCCGAGGTCTGGAGGAACCGGAACCGGCGGTCGGCGACTCCGGTCCGGCGCAGACCGAGGAGGATGCTCTCGATGCTGCTCGGATCCTCGGCGAACACCCCTACCGCCCCGTCGGGGAGCTTCAGGTAGCCCCAGTCGTTCAGGTGCGGGCCGTGCACCACGTACGGGGTGATCCCGTTCCGGAGGCAGGCGCGGATCGCGTACGCGTCCGTACCGACGAGCAGGGCCGAGGGCTGGTCCTGGGGCAAGACTTCTCCTTCGTTCGTTGGGGGGCCGGGAGGCGTGGGTTCGAGGACGGGCCGAGGACGGCGAGGACGGCGAGGACGTGCCGAGGACGGGCCTGAGGGCGGACCCTAGAGGTCCGCGATCCGCCACACCCCGATCGACTTGTCGGCGAACCGGTGCTCGACCCGGGTGCCGTTCTCCTCGGTCAGGTAGACCTCGGTGCACTGTTCGTCGATCACCCGGAACGGCTCTGGCAGCAGGAACGGCGCCTGCCGGAGGTTGAGCGGGCGCCAGCCGCCCGCCTCGGTGGCGGCCTCGTTCCCGGCCCGCCCGGTGAAGGTGGTCGTCGCGAGGTAGGTCGAGCCGCTGCGGCGGACGTTCTCCAGCACGCGGTGCACGTCGTCGTCGCCGAGGTGCACCAGGCAGTCGCGGGAGAACACCAGGTCGACCTCGGGCAGCGGGTCACGGGTGAGGTCGAGGACCCGGAACTCGCGGTCGGCGCGGGCGAAGCGCGCCCGGTTGCGCTCGATCACTGCGGGGACGATGTCCGCACCGATGTAGCGGTCGACGCCGAGGTCGACCCGGGACATCCAGAAGAAGTCCCCGCACGGCGCGTCGAGCAGGCTCCGGACCCCGAGCTCGGCGAGCAGGGACGGCAGTTCGGCACGGAGCGCGGCGGTCTGGGTCAGGTTCGACCCCAGGCCGGAGCGGGACTCCCCGCCGTCCCCGGTCCCTTCGCGCCCGATCCCGTCGCGCCCGATCCCGTCGCGCCCGGCCCCGTCGCGCCCGGCCCCGTCGTCCTCGGCCCTGTCGTCCTCGGTCAGGGTCCAGGCCCCGCTGGCGTAGATCCGGGCGAAGGTCTCCCGGAGCGAGTCGCGGGGCGGCCCGGCGGGTTCCGGCATCGCCGTGGAACCCCGTCCGCTCGGCTGCTCGACGGTGTCGGTCATCGTTCCCCCTCGGTTGTTCGGATGGATCCCGGCACGGCTGCCGGGGCTGGTCCCGGACCGCCGGGACCGCCCGGGGCGGTCGCGGCCGCCGGCTCGTACGGCAGGGCGCGCACCCCCGGGACGGTGAGGACGGCGCACGCGGTAGCGGCGATCAGGCAGGCCGCCCCCAGGAAGACGGTGCCGGTGCCGACGCGGTCCGCGATCGGGGCGGCGACCGCCAGGCCGAGCGGGAGGAAGACGAAGGAGCCGAAGGCGTCGTAGGACATCACCCGGGACATCGACTCCTCCGGCACGTGCTTCTGCAGCGCCGTGAGGAAGGTGACGTCGTTGAGGCTCATGCACAGGCCGGTGAACGCCATCGCTCCGGCGGTGACGGCGAGCGGCGCGGCGCAGGCGAGGCTGAGCAGGGCGGGCACGATCCCCAGGGTGCAGAGCACCGCCGTCCGCAACGGCCGCCTCGGCCGCAGGCGGATGGCCAGCAGGCTGCCCGCGACGAAGCCCACCGCCTGGGCGGTGAGCACCGCGGCCCAGGCGGACGCGCCGCCGAGCCGCTCCTCGGCCACGACCGGTCCCAGCACGACGAAGCCGCCGCCGATGCACACGTTCACCAGGGCGAGTTGCGCCACCGCGGTCCACAGCCAGGTCCGACCGGTGAACTCCAGCCATCCGTGCCTGAGTTGGGAGAGGATGCCCTCCTCGGCGGCAGGCTCCCCGGACCCCCCGCCGGACCTGCCGTCCGCCGCGCCGGCCAGCCGGACGCCGGCCAGCAGTGCCGCGGACACCAGGAAGGTCGCCGCGTCCACCACCAGCGCCCAACCGGCGCCGAACAGCGCGACCAGCACACCGGCGAGCGCCGCGCCGCCGATGCTGCCGGCGTTCATCGACAGCTGGACCAGCGCGTTGGCCGACTGGATCCGCTCGGTGGGCACCAGCTGGACCGTGACGCTCCGGGACGCCGGGGTGAACAGCGCGCCGGCGGCGCCGCCGACCAGCGACAGGCCGACCAGGCTCGCCACGGAGGCGGTCCCGGTCAGCACCAGCACCGCGATCGCGCCCTGGGACGCGCCCGCGACCAGGTCCGCCCAGACCATGACCCGGTGCCGCGGCAGGCGGTCGGCCAGCACGCCGCCGTAGAGCAGGAACGCGACCTGGGCGGCGAGTCGGGCGGCGGTGACGATCCCGAGGGTGGTGCCCGAGCCGCCCGGCATGCCGAGGACGGCGAAGGCCAGTCCGACCGGCGCGATCGCGTCCCCGAGCAGGGAGACGGAGCGGGCGGAGAACAGCAGCAGGAACGAGCGCTCCCGGAGGAGGGAGAGATCAGTGCGCAATGAATGCCTTTCGCTCTTCCCCGACGGAATCGGGGAACCCGACGGAAGCGGGGGATCCGGCGGAAGCGGGAGCCGTCACGTCCGGTCCCGGCCCGGCTGGTCGTCTGGCAGCAGGGAGAGGCGGGCCCGGGTCGCCGCGAGCCGCTCCAGCGGTACCGGGGAGGCCGTCCAGGGGCGATGGAGGTGGTCGCCGGCGGTCCGCGGCACCAGGTGGACGTGCAGGTGGAACACGTCCTGCCAGCCCGCGGCCCGGTTCGCCTGGAACAGCGTCAGACCGTCCGGTGCGAGCACGTCGCGGATCCGCCCGGCCAGCCGGTGGACGGTGGCCATCACCGCGGCGGCGTCCGCCGCGGTGATCTCCCAGAGGTCGGCGGCGTGGCGCTTGGGGATCACCAGGGTGTGCCCGTCCATGACCGCGGTGATGTCCAGGAAGGCGAGGGTGTGCTCGTCCTCGTGGACGATGGCGGCGGGCTGGCGCCGCTGGACGATGGCGCAGAAGACGCAGTCCGCGGGCCGTGCCGTCATCGTCGGAGCCGCCACGGTCGGATCCGTCACCGTCGGATCCGTCACGGTCGGACCCGTCACCGTCGGAGGCGTCAGCGCCGGACGCGTCATCGCCGGATCCCGCGGGACAGGTCGGCCAGCGCTCCAGCAGTGCGGGACAGCGGGTAGCGCCCGCTGTTGACCAGGCCGGCTGCGGCCAGCTCGTCCAGCCGTCCGGGGGAGTGCGCGAGCGCCTTCAGCCGGTCCCGGACTGCCGCGAGGTCCCCGAAGTCGACCGGCAGCGCGGAGCGGCCGAGCACCTCGGTCAGGCCCGGCACGGGCTGGTAGGCGACCGGCAGACCGCAGGCCTGCGCCTCGATGGTGACCAGGCCGAACGCCTCCAGCCTGAGCGAGGGCACGATCAGGAGGTCCTGCCGGCCGAACTCGCGCCACAGCTCCTCCCGGGACAGCCAGCCGAGGTAGCGCGCCCGCGACAGGTCGGACCGCGCGGCCAGCGCCGCGAACTCCGCCCGGGGAGCCGCCACCGAGAGCTCGACCCCGTCGAAGCCGGCCACCGCCTCGATCAGGCCGGAGGTGGCCTTCTCGGCCGTCAGCCGACCCGCGTACAGCACCCGCAGGGCGCCTGCTCCGTGCTCGGCGCGCGGGCGGGGCAGGGTGGGACGGTCCGCGAGCAGCCGGTCGGGGACGCCCCAGGGGATGTGCACGATCCGGTCCGCCGGGACCGGGGTGAGCCGGCGCAGCCGGTCCGCCATCGCCGTGGTGGGGACGACGACGGCGTCGGACGACGCCGCGGTCTCCCGGAGGACGACGGCCTGGGTGGGGTGGTCCGCGGCGAACAGCAGGTCGGTGCCGTGCACCAGCGCGATGCTCGGGCGGTCCGGGAAGACCCGCTGCAGCGCGGCCGTCGCGCCGAAGGCCAGGTGCTGGAGGTGGAGCACGTCGTGGTCGGCGGCGGCGAACCGCTCGCGGACGGCGGCGCCGAGCCGGTCCACGTAGGACCAGAAGTCGGGGCCCGACACGGTCTTGCCGGCCACCGGGAGCAGCACCGGTGCGTCCGGGCCGTCGGTCGTCCGCACGGGCCCTTCCGTCGGCGCTTTCGTCGGCGCTTTCTTCAGCGCTGTCGTCGGCGGATTCCCCCGGGCGAGCATGAAGACGTCGGCGGGGATGAGCGGGTCCGGCCCGCCGTAGAGGTCGCGCAGCAGCTCCATGCTGCCGCCCGGGCTGTCCGGCGGGAGGTCGATCCCGGTGAGGATGTTCACGCGAGCTCCTCGTACAGGCGGGAGGTGTCGATGCCGCTGGTCCGGGTGTACTTCCGGCCCATGTGCTGGTAACTGGCCGCGGAGCCGAGGGTCTTGAGGAAGATGATCTTTCCGAAGGTCATGCCCGGGTAGATCCGCACGGGGCGGACGACGCGGATCTCCAGCGTCCATCTGATGGCGTGGCCGACGTGGCCGAGCGGCGCCGAGACGTGCACCCAGACGCCCAGGGCGCCCACGGTGCGGTCGCCGTTGATCATCTGCGCGAAGCACTCGGAATGGGTGCGCTCGTGCGTCACCCCGAGATAGAGCTTTCCCGGCACCAGTACCATTCCGTCCGCCGGGATGGTGTGTTCGACGAATTCCGAGGAATGTGCCGCGTCGAGTTCCGAGTCGCACACCCGAATGGTGTCGCCGAGCCGCCAGTCGTAGGCGTTCGGGGATATTCGGAGCGGATCGAACGGCTCGATGACGATATCGCCGCCGGCGACCGATCTGGCGATCTCCGCCCGGGTGAGTATCACGTCTGCCCCAACTTGTCCCGCCAGTAGCGCGATTCCTGGGGGCCGACCGCCCCCTGGTACTTTCCGGAGTACGGTTCGATCTCGCCGAGCGTGTCGAAGAACATGATCTGCCCGATCTTCATGCCCGGGTACACGCGCAGCGGCCGGACCGACGACAGCATCAGCGTCCACTGGCCGTGGAAGCCGATGTCCCCGATCGGGGCGGTGATCTCCACGAACAGACCGAGCCGGCCGACCGAGGAGCGCCCGAACAGCAGCGGCACGAAGACGTCGGATCCGACCTCCTCCACGGTGTGCCCCAGGTACAGCTCGTCCGGCTGCAGCACGAAGCCGGCGGAGTCGATCTTGACGGCGTCCGTCGGGTTGGGCCGGTACGCGTCGATGACGCCGCCCGAGTAGGTGATCAGGGTCTCGCCGAGGCACACGTTGTAGCTGTTCGGGTTCACCTGGTCCCGATGGAAAGGGGATATGGAGATCCTGCCGTCGTGGGCGGATTCGATGATTTCTGGTCCGGTCAGGATCACTGGCTGCTCCCATTCTTCCAGCAGGTTCGGGAAATCGGCGGACGGATCGGCGGACGGATCGGCGGACGGATTCCGACGGGCGTCGTCCGGGTCGTTTTCCAGAATTCTTGCCAGTCCGTCCGGGCAGGCTTCATACTCGTTCCCCATGAAACACGTCATAGCCCTTGATGTGGGCGGAACCGGAATCAAGGCCGCGCTGGTCGGAATCGACGGCGAGCTGCTGCACCGCACCGGCCGGGAAACGCGTCGCGAACGCGGTCCGGCCGCCGTCGTGGCGTCCGTCCTCGACGTCGCCGCCGAACTGCGCACCGAGGGCGAGCGCCGCTTCGGCGAGTCCGCCCTGGCGGCCGGCCTCGCCGTGCCCGGCATCGTCGACGCCGCCACGGGCACGGTGGTGTACGCGGCCAACCTCGGCTGGCGCGACCTCCCGCTCGGCCCGCTGCTGGCGGAGCGCCTGGACGGCCTTCCGGTCGCCTTCGGCCATGACGTCCGCACCGGAGGGCTCGCCGAGCAGCGGATCGGGGCGGGCCGGGGCGTCGACCGGTTCCTCTTCCTGGCCCTCGGCACCGGCATCGCCGGCGCGATCGGCCTCGGCGGGCACATCGAGCCCGGTGCGCACGGTGCCGCGGGCGAGATCGGCCACATCGCGGTCCGCCCCGGGGGCGTCCCCTGCGCCTGCGGCCAACGCGGCTGTCTGGAGCAGTACGCGTCGGCGTCCGCGGTCGGACGGGCCTGGGCCGCCGCCTCGGGCCGACCGGACGCGGACGCGGCCGACTGCGTCCGGTCGCTGGCGGCCGGTGACTCCCGGGCCCGGCGGGTCTGGGCGGACGCCGTGGCCGCGCTCGCCGACGGCCTGGTCGTCGGTGTCACGCTGCTGGACCCGGCCAGGGTGATCATCGGGGGCGGGCTGGCCGAAGCCGGGGAGGCCCTGTTCGGTCCGCTGCGCGCCGCGGTCGAGGGCCGGCTCACCTTCCAGCGGATGCCGGACATCGTGCCGGCCGCGCTCGGCGAGGCGGCCGCGTGCCTGGGGGCCGGCCTGCTGGCCTGGGACCTGTTGACCCGGGACCTGCTGGACCGCCCCGCCGGTTGACGGCCGCCGCTCCCTCGCTGTCGGCCCGACCCGGGAGGGGCAGGCCGACGGCGTTCCCGGCGAGCCGTGCGGAGTGCCCATCAGGCCCCCGCCAACGCGGAGACCTCGGACCGTACGGACTCCTGCTCCCAGGCCTCCCGGTCGCGGAGGTAGCGCGGCCGCTCCGCGGTGATGGAGCGGGTCTCGGCGCCGCCCGGGGTGAGCCGCCAGCGGACCGACCCGGTCACCGGACGGGCGCAGTAGTCCATGAACGACTGGACAGCGGACCGCAGTTCACCGAACCAGCGGCCCTCCAGCCCCTCCCGCAGCCACAGCTGCTCCAGGTGCATCTTCTCGCGGATGGTCTCGGCCGAGAGCACCGCCGTCTCGAGGTGCCGGTAGCTGCGGAGCAGGAGCCATGCGGCCGGCATCTCCCGGATCTCCAGGACCTTCTCACCGCCGTCGAGGTGCTCCAGGCCGCTGTACCGGCCGAGGCCGAACGCGCCGACCCGTCGGTTCAGTTCGCCGACCAGCTGCACCAGGGGCAGCTCGACGCCGTCCACCGCCACCGGGGTCCCGCCCGCGAAGCGCACCTCGATGCCGTCCTCGACGGCCCCGGGCCGGCGCGCGCTCCACCGGAACATCTGCTCCGGCACCGCGTGCTGCTCGGGGTCGTCCAGGATCCCGGACTCGAACTCGCGGCACCACAGGTTGGAGTCGCCGCTGACCACGCGCTCGCTCATCCGGGCGAGCCCGGCCTCCTTCAGCTCCTGGGCCTTGACCTCCCGGCTCACCGGGTCGAGGTCGTACGGGCTGCCGTAGGCGCCGTCGAAGCCGAGCAGCTCCAGCGCTCCGTTGAGCCTGCGCATGGTGTTCTGGGAGCGGTTGGCGGTGTGCAGGACGGCCGATGCCTCCAGCCGCCGGGCCAGCTCGACGGCGAACCGCGCGATCAGCGGACGGCTCAGGGTGGAACTCACCGGGTGGGTGCCCAGGTAGACGGCCTGGCTGATGACGGCGGCCCGGACGAACTCGTCGGCGAAGGCCTGACGGCCGTCCACGATGTGCAGCCGGACGCCGAGTCCGTCGGCGATCTGCCGCTTCTGCTCGCTGGTCTCGTCCTCGCCGAGGTCGACGCTGAGCGCGTGGACGTCCCGGAAGCCGGCGTTCCTCAGCCGGAGCAGGAGGAAGCTGCTGTCGAGCCCGCCGCTGAAGAGCGTGACGACGGGGGTGTCCGCGGGCAGGGTGTCGGTGGTGAGGTGGCGGAAGGAGCGGATCAGGCGGTGACGGCGTTGCATGCTGGTCCTTCAAGACGTGGTGCCGGGGAGCGGTTCGGTGCGGGCGGCGGCCGTCGGGCGGTCCTCAGCCGTCCGAGAAGGTCGAGAAGGTGCTGAAGGAGGAGACGGATTCCGGCCAGTTCTCCTGCTGCCAACGGCGCAGTTCGGGGTAGCCCGCGTGCGGGGGGACGACCCGCAGGCGCTCGTCGAACCACCGGGTCAGGAAGTCGCGGCGGCTGCGGAACTCCTCCCGGGTGCGGCCGCTCAGCACGACCTGGCCGACGGCCTCGGTGGTGCTCGCCAGCGCGTCCGACATCCGGAAGCCGTACGGGAGTTCCAGCCGCAGGTACTCGACGCCCGGCAGGGCCCGCACCTCGGCCGGGTTCGGGTAGCCGACCAGGACGCCGGGGCGGTTGTTGAGGTAGGTGGAGCCGATGGTGTCGGGGCGCACCTCGGGCTCGATCCGCGGATCGGTCCCCATCGCGCAGCGGAGTGCGGTCACCGCGAGATCGACACCGAACTTGGCTTCCACCAGCTCGGGTTGGAGCAGGCCGCCGGTGCGGGCCGCACACTCGCCGAACACCAGGCGCCCGGTGTCCGGCTGGTGGAAGAGCTCCATGTGGAAGGTGCCGCGCCGCAGGCCGAGTGCCCGCAGGGCCGGCTCGACGACCGAGCGGGCGAGCTCGTAGGCACCCGCGTCGGCGGTCGGGTCGAGCACCTCGACCTGGAGCGCCCGGTTGCCGTCCACCGTGCTCAGGCAGGGTTCGCCGTAGGTGCTCACGCTCAGGAAGCGGAGCTCCCCGTCGAACACCACTCCGTCGGCGATCCATTCGTCGCCCGACACGAACTCCTCGAGCACGAAGGTGCGTTGGGGCGTTCCGGTGCGCCGGTGCTCGGCGCACCGGGCGATCAGGCCGGCCCGGCCCTCGACGACCGAGGTGTTCCTGGTGCCCGCTCCGGCGACCGGCTTGAGGACGGCCTTGCCGAACTCCTCGACGGCCGCCGGGTCCAGGTGGTGGACGTCCTCGATCAGCCGGGACGCGGTGACCTCGATGCCCGCCTCGGCGAGCGCCCGCTTCTGCAGCCACTTGTCCCGGAACCGTACGGCGGTGTCCGGATCCACGGCGACCGGGGCGCCCAGGACCTGCCCGAGGGCGGCCACCGTGACCAGCGCGTACTCGTCCCCGGTGTGGACACAGCCGAACTCCCGGTCGGCCAGGCCGGCCCGGTGCAGGCCGAACAGGACGCTCTCCACACTGGTGGTGTCCTCGGCGAAGACGGTCTCGACCCCGTCCGGGATCTCGATGAATCCCCAGTCGTGCAGGCCGGGACCGTACACCACGACGGGCTTGATGCCGGTCCTGAGGCAGGCCCGGATCAGATAGGGATCCGCGCCGATGATCAGGGCCGAGGACTGGTTATCAGACATGGGGCTTCCTTTGGAATCGGGCCTTCCAGCCCCGAGGGATCACGCATCGGTTCAGAGGCGCGGTGCCAGGGCTGCCGTCGTGACGGGGAATTCGCCAGGGGGGGTGCGGAATCCCTCGCCAATAACCGGGCGAGTGATTTCAGGAGCGCGCGGGAGCCGTTTCTCGTGGCAAGCCCGGCACGATGCAGCGGACAAGCGAACCCCCCGGTCGGCTTCGGAACTGTGGCGTCGCAGCTCTTGATCCATAGTCCATGACAAGCCGCAGATGTGCAATGGCACATTGCACTTCGCGCCGATGGTGGGGGTATCTGGTGGATTTTGGTCCGTTTTGACACGCGGAGCCGACCGGTGAGCCCGAGGCCCGGTGGGCTCGACGACCCCTCGTCGACGCGCGGTTGACGGGCCGTCGGATCGCCTCCGCATGCCGGGTGGGAAGTCCGACGATCGGGGTGATCGGTGCGAAACAGGCATAGCGCATGATTGCCGGTATTCCCCGGGAGAGGGTGGCGGGAGATCGTCGGATTGCTTAGGCTCCTGGGGGTTCCGGCATCGGAGGCAAGTTCCGGCGGTAACGAACGCCGATGGAATTCCCGGGTTTTCCAGGGACGGCGCCGCTCGGGCCCGGGCCAGAACAGGACATCGGAGTCCGACGATTCCGCTCCGGGCGCCCCGAACCTCGGCGAGAGCGGTCCCGAGCAATCCTTTCCGTCGCTTTCCGGGATTCACCGACAGCCGTGCAGCGCCGCCATCGGACTCATCAGCAACGAATTCCGCGGTGCCGTGTCCACCGACCCGGTCACCGCACGAGAGGACGGAGTCAGCCAGTGATGCAGCGGAACGACGGACCGACCGGGGCGGGGTCGACCACCGTGCACGCCCGGTTCGAAGCGCACGCGGAGCGCGCTCCCGACCGGACGGCCGTGGTCGCGGACGACAGGACCCTGAGCTACGGCGAGTTGAATGCCCGGGCGAACCGACTGGCCTGGCGGCTGCGCGAGCTGGGGGTCGGCCCCGACATCCTGGTCGGGATCTGTGTCGAACGGTCCGCCGCGATGATCGTCGGGCTGCTCGGCATCCTGAAGGCGGGCGGCGCGTACGTCCCGATCGACCCCGGGTACCCCCCGGAGCGGCTCGACTTCATGCTGCGGGACAGCGCCGTCCCGGTGCTGGTGACCCGGCGCCGACTGGTCGGCCGGCTCCCCGCGCACGAGGCGGCCGTCGCCCTGCTCGACGAGGACCCGGCCGGTCCCGCGGACAACCCGCCCGTCGTCGGCCGACCCGATCTCGCCAACGTCATCTACACCTCCGGATCCACCGGAACGCCCAAGGGCGTGCTGGTGCCGCACCGGAGCGTCGTGCACCTGGTCACCGACCAGAGCTACGTCACCATCGGCCCGCAGGACCGGGTCGCCGCGCTGGCCACGCTCTCCTTCGACGCCTCGACCTTCGAGATCTGGGCGCCGCTGCTGAACGGCGCGGCCTGTGTCGTCCACAGCTTCGGGGGCACCGACCTGGACGCCCTCTGCCGGCGGGTCCGGGAGGACGCGGTCTCCGTCCTGCACCTGACCAGCGCCGTCTTCCGGCTCCTGGAGCCGGGCCACCTCGCCGATCTCTCCGGCGTGCACACGCTGCTGTTCGGCGGGGACTCCGTCCGCGCCGACGTGGCGGACCGCGTGCAGCGTTCCTTCGGGGGGCGGCTGGTCCACCTCTACGGGCCGACCGAGACCACGGGCTTCGCCACCCACCAGGACGTGCGGGCGATGGCGCCGGACGCGACGACGGTCCCGATCGGCGGACCGATCGACCGGGTCAGGGTCCGGGTGCTCGGGCCGGACGGCGAGGACGTCCCGGACGGCGGGACGGGCGAGCTGTACATCGGCGGAGCCGGGATGACCCGCGGCTACCTCAACCGCGCCGAGCTCACCGCCCAGCGCTTCGTCCCGGATCCGCGCGGCGGGGCCGGCCGGCTGCTGTACCGGACCGGCGACCTCGTCCGGCGGGGCCCGGACGGGACGCTGCGGTTCCTGGGCCGCGCCGACCGGCAGATCAAGGTGCGCGGCTACCGGATCGAGCCGGGCGAGATCGAGGCCGTGCTCACCCGGCACCCCCGGGTGAACGACGCGGTCGTGGTGGCGCGTGACGACGGCACGGGGGACAAGCGCCTGGACGCCTATGTCGTCTGCTCGTCCGCATCGACCGGAGAACCGGGAGCGCCGACCGGAGCCGGTGCGCAGGGCGGGCCGGAAGGCGCGGTGGACGTCCCCGGGCTCACGACCGAGCTCCGCCGACAGATCGCGACGGTGCTTCCGCCGCACCAGCACCCGGCCTCGATCACCGTGATCCCGGCGATCCCGCTCACTGCGAACCTCAAGCTGGACCCGGCGGCACTGCCGGCCCCCGCCGAGGAGCGAGGCGACGCCCGCAACCCCGCGACGACCCCCCGCGACGAGCTGGAGGCGGAACTCGCCGAGCTGTGGCGCGAGATGCTGGGGCTCGCGGAGGTCGGGATCGACGACGACTTCTTCACGCTCGGCGGAGACTCCATCTCGGCGGTGCAGGTGGCCACGGCGGCGACCCGGGCCGCCGGGGTCCGGATCACCGTGCGCGATGTCCTCGGCGCGCCGACGATCCGGCAGCTCTCGCTGCTCGCGTCCCGCTCGGCCGGCCCGGCGGCCGGCGTTCCGGGCCCGGCTGCACGCGTTCCGGGCCCGGCGTCGGGGTCGGAGTCGGAAGCGGAGTCCGAAGCGGAGTCGGCCGGGAGTACGGCATGAGCGCCGGCGCGGCCGCCGACGCGGTCGCCGGCGCGCCCCTGACCAGGGCGCAGAAATTCCAGTGGTTCCTGGAGAAGGGGTTGGCCGAGGGGCTTCGGCGGCTCCCGGCATCGACCGACGAGGCCGCCGCCCGCCAGTTGGTGCGCGCCCTGGAGGACCGCTTCGAGATCCTGCGCACCTCGCTCGCCGTCATCGACGGTGAACTGCGGCAGGTCGTCCACGGGTCGGGCTCCCCGGTGGAGCTGGTGGCCATCGGGCCGGACGGCACCGTCCACCAGGGCATGGCCGACCTGGTGCGGGAGTTCACCGCGCACGTCCACGGCAGGATCGGCCGGCTCCTGGTGCAGTTCCGGCTGCTCCGGGCGTCGGGCCGGTACTGGCTGGCCGTGGTGGCCGACAACGTGGCCGTGGACGCCGGGTTCCACGGCGTGGTGGAGCAGGCGATCACCGAGCTGCTGGGGGAGCGGTCCGACGGTCCGGCCGCCGACGTCCTGCGGGGACGGCCGGGGATTCAGCCCGCCGAGCAGGCCCGGCGCGAGGCCGACCCGGCCGAGGACACCGAACGGGCCAGGGCGCTCGACTACCTGCGGAAGCACTTCTCCTCCGCGCCCGCCCGGATGCATCCGCACCGTCCGCCCGCCGACGGCGAGGAGGGCCGCTACTACCGGAGCACCCTCACCCTCCCGGGCGCCGACGGCCTCTTCGCCCGGGTCATGGCCCGGGCCGGAGTGCTGCCCTCGGCGGTCGTGCTCGCGGCCTTCGCCCGACTGCTCTGCTGGCGCGGCGACACCGACGGGTGCACGGTCAACGTGTCCCTGGACAACCGGCACAACGCCGACCTCCGCCGGGTGCTGTGCGCCACCGCGCAGCGCTCGCCGGTCGCCCTGCCCGGCGGGAGCCGGAGCCTGCTGGCGGCCGCCGAGGAGGTCCAACGGACCCTGGCCGAGGGACACCCCGCCTACGGCCGGTACGACCCGTTCGACCTGATCCGCGAGCGGATCGAGGCCCAGCACCGTCGGGGCCTCTGCCTGTCCACCGACCTCGCCTTCAACTTCATCCCGCCGCCCCAGGGTTGGGCCCGGCTGCTGGAAGGCGAGCACGGCGGCACCGACCGGGCCGACCGAACCGACCGGGCCGGTACCGACCGGACAGACCGGGCCGGTACCGACCGGACCGGCTCCGCGATCAGCTGGGCGGCCACCGCCGAGACCTCCTACGAGTACGGGGCCAGCCTCTCCGTCCGCTGGGCCGACCCGCGGACCGTCCGGCTCTCCGTCCACGGCGACTCCCGGGTGCTGCCGCCCGAGCAGTGCGCGGCGCTGCTGCGCGGCATCGAGCTCGCCCTGACCCGGATCGCGGCGGGCCAGGACTGCGCGCCCGACGACATCGCCGCCGCGGTGGGACTGGTCCGGCCGGCCCGGGGCCCCCGCGAACGGCGGTCCGGCGAACGGTGGATCGACCTCGGGGCGATCGAGGACCGGCTGCGCTCGCTGGCCGGGGTGGCGGAGGCCGCGGTGGCCCTGGTGCCCGGTGACGGGTCCGACACCACCGCCCGGCTGACCGCGCGGGTCACCCCGGCCGACGGCGCCACCCCCTCCCCGTTCGACCTGAGGGAGGAAATGCTCCGGGCCGTCCACACCGGCGAACTCCTGGCCATCCCGGAGTGGTTCGAGATCGACGGCGGTGAGGCCTCGGACGGCCGGGCGCCCACCCGGCGGCCCCCCGTCACCGCGGCGGAGGGCACGCTGCTCGGCATCCTGGCCGAGTCCGGCCTCGCCGTCGAACCGGACCTCGACCTCTGCTACGTCCGTGCGGGCGGCCGGCTGGAGCGCCACCCGCAGCTCGCGGAGCTGATCCGCCGGAGCGGCTACCGTCCGCCCGGCTTCACCGAGCTCAGCGGCATGACCACCCTGCGCGGCCTGGCCCGGGACCTCCGCCCAAGCCGTCCCGAACCCCGGCCCACCGAACCGACCGAGCCGACCGAACCCACCGAACCGACCGCACCGACCGAACCCACCGAATCGACCGAGCCGACCGAATCGACCGAATCGACCGAACCGACCGAACCGACCGACCCATCGGAGCACCCATGACGATCGCCAGGCCGGAGCCGGTCCTGTCCCAGGAGGAGGCCGACCGCTTCTGGCAGGACGGCTACCTGCTCATCCCCGGCGTCCTGACCAGGGAGGAGGCCAGGCACCACGCCGGCCTGATCCTCGACCTGCTCCCGCGCGACCTGCGCGTCCCCGAGCACTGGCAGGCGTACGACGGCCGGTTCAAGCCCTACAACACCCCCGGGAACCAGACCTTCGACGGTCCGGAGTTCATCCCGCTCCTCCAGAACGAGCTGCTCTACCGGGTGGCGGCCCAGCTCCTGGGGCACCCGCGGCTGCTCGTCCGGGACGGCTCGGTCGCCATCACCATGCGCAACGACGCCGCGCACGCCGACGAGCTGAGCCAGGACCTGCACATCGACCCGGCGGTGCCCGAGGACGTGGACGAGTTCCTGTTCACCCCCGAGGAGGTCGAGATCGGCGGCTGCTACTACTTCACGGACGTGGCCCCCGGCGGCGGTGGCATCCACGTCGTGCCCGGCGGCCACCGCATCGTCGAGGCGGAAGCCCGAGCCGTCCCCAGGGGGCGGCAGCTGCACGACAAGTGGCGGAACATCCCGCACCTCAGGAGCATCGAAGTCACCGGCGCGGCAGGCGACTTCGTGCTGACCCACCACCTGATGCCGCACGCCGCCTCGCACAACCGCAGGCCGGAGGCACGGGTCGCCCAGTTCGTCCGCTACGCCCGGGACGACCAGCCCTGGGAATCCGGCGACCGTCCCGGCGACCGCCCGGCCGGCCACTCGTACAACGGCCTGCAGACCGCGGCGATGACGCCGCTCGGCCGCAGGCTGCTCGGTGCCGACCCCTGGTAGGCCCACTGGTTGGCCCCGCCCGGCAGTCCCGCCGACCATCCCCCACCCGAAGGAGACCAGCAGCGTGACGGCACACCCGGACAACGCCCCGAACGACCTGTCCGTCGACCATGTGGAGCTGTACGTCGAGGACCTCGACGCCACCGCACGGCGCTTCGCCGAGGCGTACGGGTTCGCCGCGTACGCCCGTTCCGAGCAGCCGGGCGACGCGAGCTCCGTCGCCGTCGGCCGGGACCGCATACGCCTGCTGCTCACCCAGGCCCGGGCGGAGGACCACCCCGCGGCCGACTACACCCGACGGCACGGGGACGGCGTCGCCGACATCGCCCTGAGCACCGCCGACGCGGCGGCGGCCTTCACCGGGGCCGTCCGGCGCGGGGCCCGGCCGCTGGCCGCGCCCGCCGAGGCGGACGGCGTGGTGACGGCCGCCGTGGCCGGCTTCGGCGACGTCCGGCACACCTTCGTCCAGCGCCGCGAGGGAACCGACCCGCGGCGGCTGCCCGGCTTCACCCCCGTACGCCGGGCCGAGCCCGTGCCGGACGGCGAGGTCGCCGTGGACACCGGCCTGCTCGACGTCGACCACTTCGCGGTGTGCGTCGAGGCCGGCCGGCTCCGCTCCACCGTCGAGTTCTACGAGCAGGTCCTGGGCCTGCGGAACACCTTCACCGAGAGGATCGTCGTCGGCGCCCAGGCGATGGACTCGGAAGTGGTGCAGTCCCCGGCCGGCGGCCTCACGCTCACCCTCATCGAGCCCGACACCAGCCGGGAGCCCGGCCAGATCGACCACTTCATCAAGAACCACGGCGGCTCCGGCGTCCAGCACATCGCGTTCCGCACCGACGACGCCGTGCGGTCCGTCCGCACGATGGGCGAGCGGGGCGTCGAATTCCTGTCGACCCCGCCCGCCTACTACCGGATGCTCGCCGACCGCCTGCGCCCGGCCCGGCACACCGTGCAGCAGCTCGCCGCGCTCGGCATCCTCGTCGACGAGGACCACGAGGGCCAGCTCCTCCAGATCTTCACCCGGACGGCACACCCGCGGCGGACGCTGTTCTTCGAGGTCATCGAGCGGATCGGGGCCACGACCTTCGGCAGCGGCAACATCAAGGCCCTGTACGAAGCGGTGGAAGCGGAGCGGCTCGGGTGACGGCCATCGACGACCGCCCGGCCGCAATAGCCGCGGTGGACCTGGACGGCATCCGGGCCGCCGCCCGCTCGGTGCTCGATCCCGCGGTCCGGGACTTCGTCGACGGCGGCAGCGGCACCGAGTCCACGCTCGCCGCGAACCGCGCCGCCTTCGCCGAACTCGCCCTCGTGCCACGTATGTTGACCGGCGCCACGGCGGCGGACACCGCCGAGCGGCTGGTCGGGACCGCGGCGGCCCTGCCGGTCGCCGTCGCCCCCATGGCCTACCAGCGCCTGCTGCACGACGAGGGCGAACCCGCCGCCGCCCGCGCCGCCCGGGCCCGCGGCGTCCCCTACGTCATCAGCACGCTCAGCAGCCACCCCCTGGAAGCCGTCGCCGCCACCGGCGCCGACACGTGGTTCCAGCTCTACTGCCTGCGCGATCCGGCCAAGAACGACGAGTTGGTCGCCCGGGCCGAGGCCGCGGGCTGCCGGGCCCTGATGGTCACCGTGGACGTGCCGCTGATGGGCCGCCGGCTGCGGGACGTGCGCAACGGCTTCGCGCTGCCACCGCACGTCCGGGCCGCCAACCTCGACACCGGACCCGGCAGCGAGGCCCACCGCGGGACCGCCGGCACCTCGGCGCTCGCCGTGCACACCAGCGCCGCCTTCGCGCCCGCCCTCTCCTGGCCGGACCTGGAACGGCTGCGCCGCCGGACCCCGCTGCCCCTGGTGGTCAAGGGCCTGCTCGACCCGCGCGACGCCCGCATCGCCGCCGACCTGGGCGCCGCCGCCGTCGTCGTCTCCAGCCACGGCGGCCGCCAGCTGGACGGCGCACGGGCCAGCCTGAGCGCCCTGCCGGAGGTGGTGGCCGCGGTGTCCGGCGACTGCGAGGTGCTGCTGGACAGCGGGGTCCGCACCGGCACCGACGTCCTCAAGGCGCTCGCCCTCGGGGCCCGCGGCGTGCTGCTCGGCCGTCCCGTGCTGTGGGGCCTGGCGGCGGGCGGCGAGGCCGGGGTCGGCCGCGTGCTCGACCTGCTGCACACCGAACTGGCCGAGGCGATGACGCTGGCCGGCTGCGCCGACCTCGCGGCGGCGCGGCTCCTTCGCACCGAGAGGCTGGCAACCCGTGCCTGACACACCGCTCGCAGACCTGACGACCGCCGACCCGACCACCACTGACCCGGGCGCCGTCGACCTGACCACGGCCGACCTGCACGGCTCGCTGGAGGATCCGGCCCTCACCTCGATGAACTTCCTCAACGAGGTGACCTCGCGCTTCCCGAACGCGCTGTCCTTCGCCCCCGGCCGCCCGGTCGAGAGCTTCTTCGACCTCGACTCGGTGCACCACCGGCTGCGCACCTTCAGCCGCCACCTCGCCGAGGAGCGCGGACTGTCGGACGAGGAGGTCCGCCGGATCCTGTGCCAGTACGGCCGGACCAAGGGCATCGTCCACGAGCTGATCGCCCGGCACCTCGCGCGTGACCAGGGCCTGCGGGTCGACCCCGAGGCCGTCGTGGTCACCGTCGGCTGCCAGGAGGCGATGTTCCTGGTCCTGCGCGCGCTGCGGGCGACCGAGCGGGACGTCCTGCTCTCGGTCTCGCCCATGTACGTCGGCCTCACCGGCGCCGCGCGGCTGGTCGACCTGCCGGTCCTGCCGGTCGCCGCCGGGCCGACCGGGATCGACCTCGACGACCTGACGGCGACGATCCGCGCGGCCCGGGCCCAGAACCTGCGCCCCCGGGCGTGCTACGTGATGCCCGACTTCGCCAACCCCTCGGGCCTCAGCATCGACCTCGGCCGACGGCGGGAACTGCTGGCGCTGGCCGAGCGCGAGTCCATCCTGCTGCTGGAGGACAACCCGTACGGGGTGTTCCACGGCGGCGACGGGACACCTCCCACCCTCAAGGCGTTGGACACCGGACGCCGGGTGGTCCACCTCGGCTCCTTCGCCAAGACGGTGCTGCCGGGCGCCCGGGTCGGCTACGCCGTGGCGGACCAGCGCGTCGCGACCGCCGACGGCGGGTCAGGACTGTTCGCCGACCAGCTCTCCAAGATCAAGAGCATGGTGACGGTGAACACCTCGCCGATCGCCCAGGCGGTGGTCGGCGGCGCCCTGCTCGAACACGACTTCAGCCTGGAACGGGCCAACGCCCGGGAGCGGGGGATCTACCGCGACAACCTCGACCGGGTCCTGGCCGGACTCCGCAGCCGCTTCGGCGGGCACCCGGGCATCAGCTGGTCCGTGCCGACCGGCGGCTTCTTCGTCTGCGTGACCGTCCCGTTCACGGTCGACGACGCGCTGCTGGAGCACTCGGCGCGTCGGCACGGCGTGCTGTGGACCCCGATGAGCCACTTCTACAGCGCCGCCGGCGGTACCGACTCCCTTCGGCTGTCCGTGAGTTCACTCAGCGGCCGGGCGATCGACGAGGGCCTGGACCGGCTCGCCGCGCTCTTCGCCGAGCAGGGCTGCTGACTCCCTCCGGGGGGCGGTGCGTCGCCGCACCGCCCCCCCCGGGCCGCGTCAGGCCGTGACCAACAGCCGCGCCAGCACCGGCAGATGGTCCGAGGCCGCCGGATCCTCGGTGACCGGACCGATCCGCACCGGCCGAACCCCCGGGCCGGCGAAGACGTAGTCGATGCACTCCTCGGGCGCGTCGGCCGGGAAGGTCGCCACCCGGCCGCCGGCGAACACCGACCAGGAATCGGTGAAAGCGGCCCGGACGGCGGCTATCTCCGGTGTTTCCGGGGCGGCATTGAAGTCACCGAGGAGAATCGCCGGGGCGGCGTCCCCGATCAGCTCGACGACTTCCGCCACCTGTCGGGTGCGATCGGTCTCCGAGAACAGCTCGAGGTGGGCGACGAAGACCTGGATCGGAATTCCACGGAAGTCGATCTCGGCCTGGAGCAGGCCCCGCTGTTCCTCGCCGGGGGACCGGAAGAGGTGGGTGTTCCGCCAGCGGGTGATCGGATGGCGGGACAGCACCGCCGTGCCGTACTGCATCCGTGGCGCGCCCGGGGTCGGCGCGGCCAGGTCGAGGTTCACCCCGTACGCCAGGTGGTAGCCGAGGAGCTTCGCCAACTCCGTTGCCTGGTCGGCCCATTCGCTGCGCCCGTCGAAGTGCCGGTCCACCTCCTGGAGCCCGACCACGTCGGCGCCGCCGGCCCGGATCACCCGGGCGATCCGCTCGAGGTCGAGGACGCCGTCGACCCCCTCGCCGTGGTGGATGTTGAACGACATGACGTCGATGGCCGGTGCGGTGGCATCCAGTGGACGATTCACGTGAACTCCCTTTCCGTCGCGGGCGGATCCGCTTTTCGGCACGTTGGTCCGGAAGCCCATTGAATCCGACCGGCATCGGGAGCGCTCCGAATTATCCTCGTAGCGAAAAGGGCGGGGGATTCCGGGGCTCGGCGAACCGGGAATCCGACGATGCGTCGGGTCTTCGTCATGGTCTCGGCGTTGCCGTGGTCGCCCACCAGCAGCACCCGGCGTCCGGCGCGGCGGCCGTCACGCGGTGGTGTCGAGCTTCACCGTGGGGCTGACCCGCCAGTCCGGGACGCCTTCGTCCGTCGCGGACGCGGGGTAGCCGGCCGAGCGCAGCCGTCGTGCGGCCCCGCGAGCGAACGCTCCGGCTCGGAGCCGAAGGCGAGGCCGCCGACCGTCCCGGCCCAGTGCGGCGGCCTCGGGGTTTCACACGGCAGGTGACTGCTTTCACTGAATGAGTGGTGTGCATCGTGAAGTGGCAGGTCACGGGCCTGGTGTGCGTCGGCGTTGGGATACTCACGCTGGTTGTGGGCGGGTGACTTCGGTGAAGATCGTCGGTCAGCGGGCGACACTGGCCCGGCGCTCTGTGCCGGCCGCAAAGCGGGCGAGGCGGATGTTCGCGGTCACGTCCAGGTGCGAGAGCAGGTTGCCGCTCTGCAGCAGCACCCCGATGCGGCGGGCCCGCAGGCGGGCGCGTTCGCTCTCCGGGCGGTGGCTGACGCGCTCTCCCGCGACCAGGACCGTTCCGCCGTCGGGTTCCTCCAGCCCGGCTAGGCACGCCAGCAGCGTCGACTTCCCGGAGCCAGAGGGCCCGACCACCGCGATGACCTCGCCCGGCCGTACCCGCAGGCTGACCCCGCGCAGGGCCAGGGTCTCCTCCTCGCCCGCCCGGAAGAACCGGTACAGCTCCCGGGCCTCCAGCGCATACGCCGCATCCGGCACGGCGTTCGGCTCCGGCCAAGGGGTGGCCATCACTGCCACCGGAAGGAGTCGGTGACGGTGCGCCACGGGTCCTTGTTGTCCGCGGCGACCGGTCCGCAGAGCGTGATCACGACCTGCCGGCCGTCCTTGAAGAACGTGTAGCGCTCGCACGCGTCCCGCACGACTTGCCGGTCACCGGATCGGGCGCCGAGTCTCCCTGGTAGGTGACCAGGACGGCGGTGCCCGCGGGCCGCGCGACCTCGGAGACGGTGCCCGCGGCGAACTGCGGCACCTGCTTCTGCAGGGCGGGCAGCACCTCGGCCCTCGCCTGCTGGACGGACGGCGCGGTCGTGGCCGCACCCGCGGTGATCTCGATCCGGTTCAACTTGTCACCGAAGGCCACCATGGTGCCGTTGTCGGTGCGCCCCCACCCCTCCGGCACCTTGAGCGTGAACCCGCCCTGCGCGGGCGCGTAGGCGACGCAGGCCTGGCTGTCGGGGATGTCCCCGGCCGGATTGGACTCCGTCGCGCCGGGCGCCGGCTGTGTTGACGCCGCCGGTGGGCTGGTTCCCGTGGCCGGCTGCGACACGGAACCGCCCGGCGTGCCCGTTGGCGGGGAGCTGCCCGAGCCACCGGAACAGCCCGCCACCAGCGCGGCCACGGCGGCCGCGGCGGCGACGGCTCCTGCCATTCTCTTCCTGGACATCGGATCCTCCGCACCTCGGCGACACCACCGACGCTAGACAGGCCCCGGCAAACGCCGGCTCCGACGACGGTTAGACGACGGCAAAACCCGCCACCACCCCGGCGCCGTCCCCGTCCCGCCCCGGGCACGGCGGCGATGATGGCGCCATGAGACACCGGGTGGTCCGCGTGGCCGTCATCGCCGTGAGCGTGGCCCTGCTCCTGCTCGCGCTGCCGCTCGCCGCCGCGAACCGGCTCGTGCTCGTCAACGACGAGCGAAGCGAACTCCAGCGCCAGGCCCTGGCCGCGGCCGTCCGGGTCGGCCCCGACTCCGCAGCCGGCGACCCGGTCGAGCTGCCCGCCCCCGAACCCGGCACACGACTGGGCCTGTACGACCGCACGCTGCACCTGAGCACCGGAACCGGTCCCGCGGACGCGGACCCCGCCACCCGCACAGCCGCCGCCGGCACCGTCGTCCAGGCCACCCACGGCGGTGAACTCGTCGCCGCCGTGCCCGTCGCCGTCGGCGAACAGACCATCGGCGTCGTGCGGGCCTCCGCCCCCACCGGCCAGGTCTGGAAGCGCGTCGCCCTCGCGTGGCTGGTCCTGCTGGCCGCCGCCCTCACCGCGTTGACGTGCGCCGTCCTGCTCGCCCGCCGCCAGGCCCGGGCACTGAGCACACCCCTGGAAGCACTCTCCGCCCAGGCCCGGGCCGTCGCCGACGGCGACCTCGCCGCCCGGGCCGAGGCCTGCGGCATCCCCGAGATCGACCAGGTCGCCCACACACAGAACACCATGGTCACCCGCCTCGCGAACCTGCTGCGCCACGAACGCGGATTCACCGCCAACGCCTCCCACCAGCTGCGCACCGCGCTCACCGGCCTTCAGCTCGGCCTGGAGGCGGCCGTGGCCAACCCGCGCGCGGATCAGACCCGTGCCGTGGAGCAGGCCCTGGAGCGCTCCCGGCACCTGCAGACCACCATCGACGAGGTCCTGCGCCTGTCGAAGCCTGACCCCGCCGGCACCACGCCCGCCACGCAGGCGGCGGCCGACCTCCTGGCCGCCCTCGAGAGGCGCTGGCACGGTGTTCTCGCCCAGGAGGGGCGCCTCCTGCGCGTGACCACGGCCCCGGAGGCGCGGGATGCGTCACTCCCGGGCCCGACCGTCGCGCAGATCCTCGACATCCTCCTCGACAACGCCCGCCGGCACGGTCTCGGCACCATCGATGTCACTTTGCGGGAGCTCGGCGGCGCCATCGCTGTCGACGTCGCCGACGAAGGACACCTCGTCCTCGATGCCCGCACGGCATTCGACCGGGGCACCACCACCGGAGGCGGCCAGGGCATCGGCCTGGCCCTGGCCCGCGACCTCGCCGAGTCCGCCGGCGGCCGGCTCCGAGCCACCGGCACGGCTCCGACCGTCTTCACCCTGCTCCTACCCGCCTGACCGCACGAGCCGGCCAACCCTGCCGCTGCCTGGAGCGCGCACCGCCGCCGGGCGACGGCACCGGGTGAAGGAAGGCGCCCGATGGAGGGAGCCGACGTCGGTGGACAGACTGGAGGAGGGGCCCCGAACGGTGGTGACGCGACCTGTGGGACTGACCAGTCACAAGCTTCTGGCACTGTGCGCCGTGCTGGCGGTGCTGTCGGTACTCGGAACGCTGTGGATCTGGCCACGGCTGGCGTACCGCAGCTGGCCCGCGATGTTCGGCCGGCTCGCCACCATCGTGTCCACCCAGGTCCTGCTGCTGTGCACGCTCGGACTGCTGGCCAACGACTACTTCGTGTTCTACAGCAGCTGGGGCGACCTCCTGGGCCACAACAGCGGGTCGGCCACCATCCAGGGCACCGGCCCGTCTCCCGGCACCGCGGCCAGTACGAGTGCGGCCGGCGTGCAGCTGCTCGGGCGCGAGCAGGTCCCCGCGACCGGCGGCCTGGGCCAGGACCCGGCACAGGTCGGCAGACTCGACCGGGTGCGCATCCCGGGCGGCTCCACCGGGCTGTCCACCGACGGGTACGTCTACCTTCCGCCGCAGTACTTCCAGGAGCCGTTCAAGGACCAGCACTTCCCTGCCGTCGTCGTCATGACGGGATTCCCCGGCGATGCGAAGAATCTGATCACCAAGCTCCGCTACCCGGCGACCGAGCTCCAACTGATCAGGAGCGGCGCCATGCAGCCCACCATCCAGGTGCTGATGCGGCCCTCGCCTTCGATGCCCCAGGACAGCGAGTGCGAGGACATCCCCGGCGGCCCGCAGGCCCAGACGTACTTCACCACGGACGTCCCGCGGGACATCAGAGCGTCCTACCGGATCCTCACCGGCGGCGGCAGCCTCGGTGTGATGGGCGACTCCACCGGCGGGTACTGCGCGCTCAAGCTCGCCATGGAGCACCCGGACGTGTTCGCCGCCGCCGTGTCGCTGTCCGGCTACTTCAAAGCGGCCGAGGACTTCACCACCGGCGACCTGTTCGCGGGCAGCCAGCAGCGCCGCGACCAGGCAGACCTCAACTGGAGACTCGCACACCTGCCCGCACCCCCGGTCTCCGTCCTGCTCGCCGACAGTAAGGAGGACGGCAGCACCTACGCCGACTCGCGGGCGTTCGCCGCCGCCGCACGCCCGCCGATGACCGCCACCCAGGTGACCGTCGACGCCGGGGGACACAACTTCACCACCTGGGTCCGTCTGCTGCCCCCGTCCCTCAGCTGGCTCAGTACCCACCTCTCCGCCTCCGCACGGCCGGGCGCTTCGCCCTCGGCCGCACCCCTTCCTCCCCCGCGTCAGGCGCCTGCAGGCCAAGCGCCACAGCCCGGCTCTCCCTCAACGCCGGCGGCCGGCCTGGGTGGAGCCGGCCGGCAGCGGCATCGGCGTCGAACGCGGCCGGCCATCGCCGGCCGGACACCGGGGTTCCGTCCGTCCCCGGTGCGGCGTGGTGCACGTGGCTCCGGCGGACGCAGGACGTCCTCGGGGCCGGTCTGCCGGGTCAGGGCCTGCTCTCCGGCGCCGACCCACGGGGGCCGGCGGGGAGGCGGGTGCGGAAGGTGCAGCCGTCGGCGATGTCCTCGACGGTGAGGGTGCCGCCGTGGAGGGCAGCGATGTCGCGGGCGATGGACAGACCGAGGCCGGTGCCGCCGTCGTCACGGCTGCGAGCGTCGTCGAGCCGCTAGATGACTGATGCCAAGGGCTCGCCGCCGCGCATGACATGAAGCGAGGGAGTCCAAAGATCGGTTGTGACGCCTGATCTGGACTCCCTCGCGA
>NZ_JBVOOL010000033.1:0-68092 GCF_055664045.1 Kitasatospora sp. NPDC023385
ACCAACTCCCCATCCCACTGTCCCAGCACACCAGCAGTCTGACCCCACACCGAGTGACGCGGGGCCAGAACCCCTGATTTTCAGTGAACTTCTAGTCGACCGGGACGACCCGGTAGTGGGTGGTGATCCGGCCCTCCCCGTCCAGGACGTGGAAGGCGAGCATCGGCGGCTGGTCGAAGGAGATGCCGTCCCCGCCCTCGCAGGGCAGCGTGACGGTGGAGACCACGCCGGGCGCGACCAGCAGCGGCAGGCCCGCGAAAGTGGTCGCGGCAGCCGTGTGGGAGTGGCCGCAGAGCAGGGCCGCCACCCGGGGGTGGCGGCGCAGCACCCCCGCGAGGTCGGCCTCGCCGAACTGGCGGATCTCGTCGACCATCGGCAGGTGCAGCTCGACCGGCGGGTGGTGGAAGGCCACCAGGGCGGGCAGGTCGGTGCGGCCGGCGGCGAGCCGGGTATCCAGCCAGTCCAGCGTCTCCTCGTCCAGCAGGCCGTCGTCCCGGCCGGGTATCGACGAGTCGAGCATCAGCACGTCGGCGCCGGGCAGTTGGTGGAGGCGGTTGATCGGCCCCGCCGCCGGCCCCTCCCCCTGCTTCGCCGCCTGCGCCTCCCCTGCGGCCTCCGCCGCGGCCTCGCCGAGCAGCACCTCCCGGTACGGCACCCGGGAGTCGTGGTTGCCGGGGCAGACGAGTACCGGGTGCCGGGAGGTCAACGCCTCGGCCACCTGCCGGTACTCGCCGGGCAGGCCGTGGTCGGCGAGGTCGCCGGTGACCAGCACCCCGTCCAGCGGGCCGGGCAGGGCGTCGAGGTACGCCATCACCTGCTCGGCCCGCCGCCGGGCGCGCTTGCCGCCGTCCCGGCGGTGGACCTGGCCGAGGTGGATGTCACTGAGGTGCGCGATCGTCAGCATGGCGGTCACGCTAGTCAGTTCACGGCCGTTCGGGAACCTCGGCCCCTTGCTGCGCGGGGATCTCCGCTGCCGGCTGGACGGGAGCCTCCGCGGGGCGCTTGAACATCCGGGTGGCCGTGATCTCGCCGTGGATGGCGGGGCCGTCCGGGTCCTGGGCGGCGGGCAGGCCGGGGCGCAGGTGCTCCTCGACCGAGATGTACTTCAGGCCCGCCCGCAGGTCGGCGTCGTTGCGCAGCCGGATCACCAGCGGGAACTCGGCGAGCGCGGTGGTGTCGAACAGGCCGGTGGTGTAGATGAGTTGGACGCCGAGCGCGTCGGCCACGGCGCGCTGGAGCTCCAGCAGGTAGGTGGCGTTGGCGCGCCCGATCGGGTTGTCCAGGAACAGCGTGCCGGCGTGCCGCAGTTGGGACTGGCCGCGGTCGTTGGCGCGCAGTGCGGCCATCGTGCAGTACAGCGCGATGGCCGCGGTGAGCAGCTGCCCGCCGGAGAACACGTCGGACATCTGGCCGACGCCGACCCGCTCGGCGCGCAGCACCGCGTCGGGCTTGAGGATCTCGACGCTGACGCCCTTGGGGCCGATCGCGGCGGCGACCCCGCGCAGCAGCAGGGACATGCCGTCGCGGCGCAGGTCGCTGTTCTTCCTGACGGCGGCGCGGGTGGCCTCGTCGATGACCTCGCCGAGGCGTTCGACCAGGGTGGTGTGGTCCGGGTCCTCGAAGCGGATCCGCAGGAACTCCTGGCCGGACCACTCCCCCAGGCCTTCGGGCAGCCGGGAGAGGCGCTGGGCGGCGCGCAGGGTGGTGAGCGAGGACTCGACCAGGCCGCGCAGGCGGTCCACGATCGAGCCGCGGTTCTTCTCCAACTGGGTGAGTTCGTCGGTGAGTACGCGCAGCCGGGGGGCGAAGGCGGCGGCCCAGGCGGCGGCGTGCTCGGGCAGCGCGGCGGCGGGCAGTTCGCGGATCTGCTGGCGGGCGGGGGTGCGGACGGCCTCGAAGCGGGCGGCGTTGGCGTGCCGGACGAGCGCGTCGGAGGCGTCGCGGACGGCGAGTTCGGCGCTGGACAGCTCGCCGGTGGCGGTGCGCAGGCTGCGGCGGGCCTCGGTGGCGCCGGTGCGGGCCTCGGCGAGGGAGGCCAGGTACGGCTCGACCGGGTCGTCCGGGTCGTCCTGGTGGTCGCGCAGGCCGTCGCGCAGCTGGCCGGCCAGCTCGTCGAAGTCGGCGGCGGAGGACTGG
Organism: Kitasatospora sp. NPDC023385; assembly: GCF_055664045.1. Taxonomy (NCBI): domain Bacteria; kingdom Bacillati; phylum Actinomycetota; class Actinomycetes; order Kitasatosporales; family Streptomycetaceae; genus Kitasatospora; species Kitasatospora sp. NPDC023385. The sequence continues at coordinate 2,137 of NZ_JBVOOL010000033.1, forward strand.
GCGGTGTCGAAGGTGCGCTGCAGGTCGGTGTGCGCCGTGCGGGCGGCGTCCAGGGCCTCGCGGCGTTCGGCGAGGCGGCCGGCGGCGGTGCGCAGCAGGGCCTGGGCGTGCTCCGGGTCGGTGGGGACGAGGTCGTCGGGCAGCTCGGTGTGCGCTTCGCCGTCAGTGGGGGCGGAGCGCTCGACTTCGCCGCGCAGGCGGCCGAGCTGCTCGCTGGCGGTGGCGGAGCGGGCCTCGATGGTGGCGACGAGTTCCTCGGCCCGGGCGGCGGCGGCCTGGCGGGCCGGGCCGTCGGCGCCGTCGGGGCTGCCGAGGAGTTCCTCGGCGCGGGTGCGCACCTTGTTGGTGAGGCGGTCGAGTTCGGTCGCGGCGGCGGCCTCGTCGCCCTCGGCGCGGGCCTGCTCGGCGCGCAGGTCGGCGCCGACGCCGACCTTCTCGTACAGCTGGGAGGCGGCGCGGTAGGCCTCGCGCAGGGCGGGCAGGGCGGCGGGGGCGGTGTCGGCGGGCTCGTCGCTCTGCTCGGCGGCGGGGATCTCGGCGCGTTCGGCGCGCAGCGCGCGGGCCGTACGGCGGGCGTCGTCGGCGGCGCGTTGGGCGGCGCGGCGGTCCTCGTCGCAGGTGCGGGCGCGTTCGGCGCACAGGGCCTGGCGGCGGTCGCACTCGGCGGCGTCCTCGGCGAGTTCGCGCTGGCGGCGGCTCCAGTTGGCGCGCTCCCGGAGGCGGAAGGCGAGGCCGGAGAGGGCGTCGGCGCGGCGGCGGGCGCGCTGGGCGCGCTCGCGGTGCTCCTCGTGGGCGGAGGCGGCGGCGGCGTGGTCGGTCTCGGCCTCGTCGTGGTCGGCGCGCAGGGTGGCCAGGGTGGCGGCGGCCTGTTCGGCGTGGGCGCGGGCGGCCTCGGCGGCGGCGGCGAGTTCGGCGAGGGTGCCGGGCGGGCAGCTGGCGTGCCAGGAGGCGAGGCGGGCGGCGAGGGCGCGGTCGGCGCCGAGGCGGGCGGCGAGTTCGCGGATGTGTTCCTCGCGGGCGCTCGCCCGGGCGCGCAGGTCGCGGCGCTCGTCGTCGGCGGCGGACTCGTCGTGCATGGCCGGGTTCGGTGGTACGACGAAGAAGGGGTAGGAGGCGGGGCCGTCGGGCTGGGTGATGGGGGCGATCAGCGAGGCCGCGGCGCCGACGGCCACGGTGGAGCGCGGCAGCAGGGCGGCGGCCTGCACGGCCTCGCGGGCGCGCTCCAGCGAGTCCGGGTCGGTGACGACCACGCCGTCGACCAGTTCGGGGCGGGCGGCCAGGATCGCGTCGTGGTCGGCCGGGTCGACGGACTGGGCGAGGTAGCGCCAGCCGGGCAGGGCCGGGATGCCGTGCTCGGCGAGGTACTCGACGGTGGCCAGCACGTCCGGGCCGGGCGGCAGCAGGCCGCCGTCGCCGAGGGCGGCGAGGATGCGGGCGTCGTCGGCGGCGGCCGTGCGCAGGTCGAACAGGGTGCGCTCGGCGGTGGCGATGGCCTCGTCGAGGAGTTCGCGCAGGTACTCGGCGTTGCGGTCGAGGACGGCGGGGGTGAGGAAGCCGGCGTCCTCCTCGGCACCCGAACCGTCCTCGCTCCAGTCCGTGGGGGCGGGTGTCAGGGAGAGCAGGTCGGCGAGGCGCTGCTCGGTGGCGAGGAGGGCGGCGGTGCGCTGTTCGGCGGCGAGGGCCCGGGCGGCGGCCTTGCGGGAGTCCCCGGCGCGTTCGGCGGCGAGTTCGGCGCGGCCGGTGGCGGCGGCGGATTCGCGCAGCCGGGCGGCGGCGGCCTCGGCGACCGTACGGGCCTGGGCGAGTGCGGCGGCGGCGGCCTGCTCGACGTCGGCGGCGTGCAGCGCGGCGCGGGCCGGGTCCACGTCGCCGTCGGCGTCGATGAAGCCGGCGGCGACGGCGGCTTCGGTCTCCTGCTCGACCTCGGCGAGGCGCTGGCGCAGGTGGTCGGCCTCGCTGCGGGCCTTCTGGGCGGCGGTGGCGGCCTCGGTGGCGTCGGACTGGGCCTTGGCGCCGTCCTCCTGGAGCTCGCCGGCGCGCTGCTCCTCGGTGTCGGCGCGGGACTCGGCGGCCGCTGCGGCGGCCTCCAGGGCGCGGGCGAGGGCGGTCGCGGCAAGGGCGCGGGCGGCGAGGGCGGGGGCGGCGTCCAGCTCGGCCTCGCGGATGGCGGCGGCGACCCGGGCGACCCGGTCGGCGGCGGCGCGCTGGCGCAGCACCGCCTCGGCGGCCTGCCAGGCGGCGTGCAGGGTGCGGGCGTCGATGAGTTCGCGGCGCAGCGCGGCGGCTTCGGCGGTGGCCGCGGTGAGGCTCAGCGTGGCGTACCGGTAGGTGAGTTCGTCGGCGATCAGGGTGTGCCGGGTGCGGTCGGCCTCGGCGGCGGTGACGGCGCTCGCGGCGGCGGCGACCTCGATGGCGAGGTCCTGGGCGCGGTCGCGTTCGGCACTGGCGCGGGAGCCGAGGGCGTGGGCGAGGCGGCGGGTGCGGCGCTCGGCGGTGCGGTGGACCTCGCGGACGGTTTCGCGGGCGGTGGTGGCCTCGGCGATGCGTTCCAGCAGCTCCAGCGAGCCGGCGGTGAAGTCGCGTTCGGCGGTGAGTTCGGCGCGGCGGCCGAGTTTGGCGGCGAAGCCGTGGACGAGGTCGGCGAGGCCGTCGGTGTCCCGGGTGTCGGTGACGGCGCGCAGCAGGAGGTCGGTGAAGTCGCTGTCGTGCTTGACCGCGAAGAGGCCGGCCGCTTCGCCCTCGTCGGCGTTCATCTCGCGCTGGTAGCGGAAGAGTTCGGGGTCGAGGCCGAGTTCGCCGAGGTGCTCCGTCCAGCGGTCGTGGCCGTCCTCGAAGACCAGGTCGAGGTGGGGGTGGGCCTTGCCGGCCTCGGTGAGGGCGTCGCGGAAGCCCTTCATGGTGCGGCGGCGGCCGCGGGCCTTCTGGTCGCCGGCCAGGCTGACCCGTTCGGCGACCGGCAGCGAGTCGAGGGTGAGGCCGGGGCCGGGGCGGAAGGAGTACCAGGTCTCGGCGAACTTGCGCGGGTCGGAGGAGACCTGGCGGCCGCGCCACTCGCTGACCTTGCCGACCACGATCGGCTCACCGGTGACGGTGTGCTGCCACTCCAGGGCGACGTGGCCGCAGTCGTCGGCGAGCAGGAACTTGCGCAGCACGCCGGAGCTGGCGCCGCCGAGGGTGTTGCGGTGGCCGGGGAGCATGACCGAGAAGATCAGTTTGAGGAGGACGGACTTGCCGCCGCCGTTCTCCAGGAAGAGCACGCCGGCCGGGGCGGGGCGGCGGACCGGGCCGTCGGGCTCCTCGCCGAACAGGCCGATCTGCTGCGGGGCCGGGTCGGCGACAGGCTCGCCGACGCCGCGCAGGTCGAGCACCGTGTCGGCGTATCGGGCGCCGGCCGGTCCGATCGAGTAGAGGCGGACCCGGTTGAGCTCGTACATGTGCGGCGGTTCTCCGTGGCTTGCGTGGCGGGAGGGGTGGGTGGGCGCTGGCGCGGAGCCGGTGGATCCGACTCTCGGCGCGGGTGGATCCGGTTCTCAGAGCGAGTGGAACGGCAGGCCCGCGTCGGCGACCAGTTCGTCGCCGGTGTCCGGCGGCAGCAGGCTGGCGGTGCCGTCGGAGACCGGGACGACGCCCAGGTCGAGCAGTTCGGCCATGGCGGCGCTGCCCGCCAGGTCGCGTACCTGGAGCTGGTAGCGGGCGGTGGTGCGATAGGTGCCGCCGGAGTCGTCGGAGACCTTCTGCAGGAAGCCGGACTCGACCAGGAACATCACGGCCTTGGCGACGATGCCGATGGTGGAGCCGGACAGCCGGCGGGCGTCCTTGGTGGCGCCGGTGGCGGTGCGCCGGGCCCAGACCCGCCAGGCGGCCTCCAGGCCGGGGGCGTCGGACTGCGGGTCGGTGTTGGCGCCCTCGGCGTCGGCCTGCTCCTCCAGGCGGCGGCAGGCCTGGCGGACGAAGGAGTCGATGCCGTTGACCGTGATCCGGCCGAGGTAGGTGTCGTCGGCGAGGTCCTCGGGTCGGGGGAAGGCCATCGCGGCGACGGCCAGGTGGGCCAGGCCGTGCAGGAAGCGGTCGGTGGACTCGGAGGCGGCGCGGCGCGAGTAGTCGCCCATCCGGACGGCGAACAGCGAGTCCTCGGCGGCGGCGACGGCCATGCCGGCGCGCGGCGAGACCTCCAGGACGACCAGGCCCATGCCGGTGGCGATGGCGTCGGCGAGCCGGGCGAACGGCGGGTCCTCGCGGTGGCGGCGCACCAGCTCGGCGTACTCGGCGTCCCGGGCGGGCAGCAGCTTGGCCTGGAGGCCGAAGGAGACCAGCCGGGCGGCGTCGGCGACGTCGGCCGGGGTGATCGGTGCCGGGGCCGCGGGTTCGGTCTCGGCCGCCCAGGACGTGTCGTGGTGGGTCGTCACGGGCGGTACTCCTCGGGGGTGGCGCGGTGCTTGCGGTCGGTCAATGTGGTGTCCCGGAGCTCGTGTGTCCCGGAGCTCGGACGGGCCGGAGCTCGGGTGGGCCGGCCGGTCAGCCGGCGTCCTTGCGGTCGGCGGCCATGCCGGCCGCGTCGAGCAGGGCGCTGCCGACGATCAGGTCGGCGCCGCCGAACTCCGGGTCGTGCAGCGCGGTGCCGTCGTCCACGGCGAACAGCAGCCGCTCCTCGCCCTGGCGGTAGGCGGTGCCGACCGGAGGGCTCGCGGCGTGCACGGCGAGCAGGGCGACCAGGTACGGCAGCTCCGGGTCCTGCTTGCGGGCGTCGGCGAGCAGGCCGGAGAGCCGGCGGGGGGCGTCCGGGGGCAGGTCGAGCAGGACCAGCGCGGATTCCAGCTGGGCCTCGGAGAACCGGCTGTCGTCGGGGGTGGCGACCAGGTCCGGGTCGGGCAGCTCGGCGCCGAGGTGCTCGCGCTCGACCGGCGGGGTGAGCAGCAGCTCGACCAGGTCGGCGACCCGGACGGAAGCCGGGGTGCGCAGCCCCGCTCCGCGGGCGAAGAAGGCGTCGGTGGGGCGGACGGCCTGCTCGACCGGCAGCCGCAGCAGGGGGGCGAGCAGCTGCCCGTACAGGTCGATGCCGCTGCGGGCGCCGGGGGCGGCGAAGGCCTGCCGGTCCTGCTCGGCGCGGAACAGCGGGCCGGCCTCCAGCAGACGGGTCTGCAGCTTCGTGTGGCGGCGGATGCAGTCCTTGACGATGTCGAGCAGCTCGGCGGCGCGGCGCTTGTGCTCGGCGCCTTCGGCCGTGTGGGGCTCAGCCTCGTCACGGGCCTTGCGGATGTTGGTGAGAATCGCGTTCTCGTGCCGGTAGCGGTCGGCGATGTGGTCCAGCGCCTCCTCGATGAGGTCGGGGACGGTGCGCATCCAGTCGACCGCCCGGACGTTGCGGCGGGTGGCGTCGAGGGCGCGGCGCAGCGTCTCGGTGTACTGGACGGTGCGGTAGCGGGCCTGCTCGGCGGCGAGCTGGGCGTCGGCCAGGCGGCCGCGGCGGATCAGCACCTCCAGCTTGACCTCGGCGGCGATCTGGGCCGAGGTGACGTCGGTGTCGAGCGCGCCGACCAGGACGTTGACCGCCTCGTCGGTGGTGCGCAGGTAGACGCCGCCGTCGGGGCCGGGGACCTCCTCGATCAGCTTGAAGTCGTAGTCGCGGCGCACGTACGCGCCGTCGGCGCCGAAGGTGCCGTAGACGGCGCGGAAGCCGCGGTCCACGCTGCCGACGTTGATCAGCGACTCCAGCACCCAGCGGGCGACCCGCTCGTGCTCGGCGGTGGGGCGGCCGACGGCCTGGGCGGCGACCCGGGGCAGCAGGCGGGCGAGGACTATCTCGCGGTCGGCCCCGGTGTCGAAGTCCATGTGCAGGGTGACCAGGTCGATCGCGGCGAGGCCGACCTCGGCCATCGCATAGCCGCCGTACTCGCCCGCCAGGTTGACCTTGCGGTTGTCGAGGTCGTGCAGGGGGGCGGTGCAGGCCAGCGCCTTGAGCCGGCGGGCCAGGCCCTCGTCGGCGGCGGGGCCGGGCGCGGGGCGCGCGGCGGCCGGGCCGGCGGACGGTCGGAGGCCGGGCCCGGTGGTCGGGTCTGCGATGGCGGTCACGGAGGACAAGATTAGAGGTTCGCACCGACATCGACCGAAACGGCCCTTGTGGGCACCCGGAGCGGCCGGTGCGGAGCAGGTGGGAGGCACTTCGGGGGGTTCGTCCGGAACGCGGTTTCGACGGTATTCCGCCATTCTCGAACCGGTATTCGATAAACCCGTGGGGGCTGCGCGTCGGTTCGGTGATGATCGACCAATGATCACCCGACTGGCCAAAGCGGGCCTTGCCGCCGCGCTGTCCGTGACCACCCTCGCCACCGGCGCCACCGGCGCCGCGGCCACGCCGGCCGCCACACCGGCCGCCACACCGTCGACCTCCGCGCAGCACGTGACCGTGTCGCAGAGCGGGAACTACCCCGGCGGGTTCTTCACCTCCGGCACCATGTCGGCGAGCTGGGTGTCCGCCGGGAGCGCGGACCTGACCGGCCCGACGCACTTCACCGTCGACCTGCCGCCCGGCGTCACCACCGACGGCGCCCAGTTCTACTCCACGCCGTACGACTACACCTTCACCGAGACGCTCTCGCCCGACGGCCGCCACCTGGAGGCCGTCCTCACCGGCACCCGGGTGGTCGGGAAGAGCGAGTTCATGAAGCTCAACCTGCGCACCACGCCCGGGGTGCCGATCGCCGGCGTGATCACGGTGACGGCCGCCAACCCGAACGACACCGACCCGACCGGCCACGTCTCCCGCTACGACCTCGGCGCCGGCGGCTACCTGCCGCCGACCGTCCAGTCCGCGCCCGCCGTCACCGGCCTCGCCACCACCACCGGCCCGGGCACGGGCGGCACCGCGGTGACCGTCAGCGGCAGCAGCCTCGCCCACGGCATGGTGCTGGTCGGCGGCGTCCCGGCGGCGGGCAGCTGCACCGACACCGCCTGCACGGTGACCACGCCCGGCGGCTCGGGCACCGCCGCCGTCAGCGTGGTGACGCCCGGCGGCAACGCCGTCGCGCCGACGGGCTTCGACTACACCGGCGCCGCACCCCCGGCCCCGCCCGCCCCGGCGGTCACCAGCCTCAGCCCCACCGGCGGTCCGGTCGCCGGCGGCACCCGGGTGAACGTGATCGGCAGCAACCTCACGTACGGGACGGTCGCGTTCGGCGGGGTGCCGGCGGCGCACGTCTCCTGCGGCCCGTCCTTCTGCACGGCCACCGCCCCGGCGGGCTCCCAGCCTGGGCCGGTGGGCGTCACGGTCACCACGGCGGGCGGGACCAGCGCGCCGGTGACGTACACCTATACGGCGTAGCGCTGCCGCCATACGGCGTAGTGCCACCGCTTTCGGTGCCCGGGTGCTTCGGCGCCCGGGCACCGTCGTGTTCCCGGACACCGTCGCGTTCCCGGGCGCGGAAGGCGGCGGAGCCGGCGCCGCACCCGACCTCCACGGCGAGTTGAACACGTTCAAAAGAAGGGTCTAGAGTCGGTTCCGCGCAGGCGGGACAAGACCCCGCCCGTTCTTCGGCATGGAGGTTTCGCGACATGGACGACGACCCCGAGGTCACGGCGGCCATCCTCCGCAAGGTCCGGCGCCGGCTGTGGTTCTTCCTGGCCTGCCTGGTGCTCAGCGGCCTGACCGCCTTCCCGCTGGAGACCGAGACCCGCTGGCTGGTCGACTTCGCGACCGGGCCGGCCGCCCCGCTGAGCGACCACTTCCCCGCCGCGACAGCGTGGTTCGAACGGGTCCACGAAGGCGTCACCGAGACCAACCGGCACTACCCCTTCCTGGCCTACGGCACCGACTGGCTGGCCTTCGCCCACCTGGTGATCGGCGCCGCCTTCTGGGGGCCGCTCAAGGACCCCGTCCGCAACATCTGGGTGATCCGCTGGGCGGCGCTCGCCTGCGGGGCCGTCATCCCACTGGCGCTGATCTGCGGGCCGCTCCGGGGCATCCCGCCGGTGTGGCGACTCATCGACATGTCGTTCGGCGTCTTCGGCGTCATCCCTCTGCTGATCGTGTTGCGGGCGCTGCGTCCGCTGGAACGTTCCTTCCCGGAGCCGCAGCCCGCGCGCTGAGCCACGCGCCCGAGTCACCTCGGCCCGCACGCCCTCGTGGCGCCACCCTGGGGCGTGCGGGTCGGCTCGCACGCCGCGGGGCCCGCCGGGGCCAGGGCCGCGGACAACGGCCTTCACTCACAGGCCCTACCATCTGGCTCAACAGCTGCTGGGAGGCGGACGGGCGTGGCCGATGCGGTGATCGATCTCAATGCGGACCTCGGTGAGGGGTTCGGGCGCTGGACCCTGACCGACGACGAAGCACTCCTGTCCGTGGTGACCAGCGCCAACGTCGCCTGCGGCTTCCACGCCGGAGACCCGTCCACGATGCGCCGGGTCTGCGCGCTGGCCGCCGAACGCGGTGTCCGGATCGGCGCCCAGGTCTCCTACCGCGACCTCGCCGGCTTCGGCCGCCGCGCCATGGACGTCCCGCCGGAGGAACTCGCCGACGAGATCGCCTACCAGATCGGCGCACTCCAGGTCTTCGCCCGCGCCGCAGGATCCAAGGTCTCCTACGTCAAACCGCACGGCGCCCTCTACCACCGGGTGGTCTCCGACTCCGACCAGGCCGAAGCCGTCGTGGCCGGCGTGCTGCGGGCCGGCGCGGTCTGCGAGGGGCCGCTGCCCGTACTCGGCCTGCCCGGCTCCCGGCTGCTGGAGGTCGCCGAGGGCGTCGGACTCCCGGTGGTCACCGAAGCGTTCGCCGACCGCGCGTACACCCGCACCGGCACCCTCGTCCCGCGCCGCGAGGCCGGTGCGGTGGTGCACGACCCCGAGGCGGTGATCACCCGGGCCGTCGCCATCGCCCGCGACGGCGCCGTGGAGGCCATCGGCGGCGAGCGGATCGCCGTCGAAGCCCGCTCGCTCTGCGTCCACGGCGACACCCCCGGCGCCGCCCAGCTCGCCTGGCGGGTGCGCGGCGCCCTGGCCTCCGCCGGGGTCCGGGTCGAGGCGTTCACGTGACGGCCCGCGCCGTACGGCGGGTCGGCGAGCGGGCGCTGCTGGTCGAAGTCCCCGGGACGGCCGACGTCACGTCGCTGTACGGATGGCTGCGCGAGCAACAGGAGGCCGGAGCCCTCGGCGAGGTCGAGGAGCTGGTACCGGCCGCCCGCACCGTCCTGCTGGACGGCGTCGCGGACGTCGACGCGGTCGCTCGGCTGCTGCGCACGGCCCGTCCGACGGCGGCCGAGACGGCGCGCGGGCCGCTGCTGGAGGTCCCGACGGTCTACGACGGCGCCGACCTCGCCGAAGTCGCCGCACTGTGGGGGGTGTCCGAGGAAGCGGCCGTCCGCATCCACACCGAGCCCGAGTACGTCGTCGCCTTCTGCGGCTTCGCCCCCGGCTTCGGCTACCTCACCGGCCTGCCCGCCCAGTACGAGGTGCCGCGCCGGGACACCCCGCGCAGCACCGTACCGACCGGCTCCGTCGCCCTGGCCGGCCCGTACACCGGCATCTACCCGCACCCTTCCCCCGGCGGCTGGCGGCTCCTCGGCCGCACGGCGCTCCCCCTCTGGGACACCGACCGCGAACCCCCGGCCCTGCTGTCCCCGGGGGTCCGGGTCCGGTTCACGGCGCAACGGGCGTGAGGGCGGGCGTGGCGACGGGCGTGAGGGCTCCGCGGGCCCGGTGCCGGGACGACCGGCCGAACCAGGAGGCGGGATGAGGAGGCGGGGATGAGCGGGCTGGTGGTGGTGCGGCCGGGGCCGCTGACCACGGTCCAGGACCTCGGGCGGCGCGGTGTCGCGCACCTCGGAGTGCCGAGGGCCGGGGCACTGGACGAACCGGCGCTGCGCGCGGCGAACCGGCTGGTGGGCAACGAGCCGGGGGCCGCCGCCCTGGAGACCACGCTCGGCGGGGTCGCCCTGCGGGCCGTCGGCGCGACGGTGGTCGCCGTCACCGGCGCGCCCGCGCCCGTGCGGGTGGACGGACGGGCGGCCGCGTGGGGTGCGTCGGTCGTGGTACCGGACGGGGCGGTCGTCGACGTGGGGACGGCGACCGACGGGGTGCGCTGCTACCTGGCGGTCGCGGGCGGGATCGCCGTCCCACCGGTGCTGAGCAGCCGCTCCGCGGACCTGCTCGCCGGCCTCGGGCCCGCCCCGCTGAGCGCCGGCGACCGGCTGCCGGTCGGCGACCCACCGCCGTACCGGGCCCGGCCCGAACTGGTGCCGCTGCCCGCTCCCCCGACCGAACTGGTGCTGCGGCTGCGGCTCGGGCCGCGCGCGGACTGGTTCACCCCGGACGCGGTGGTCCGGCTCGGCCGCGACGCCTACCGGGTCTCCTCCACCGGCAACCGGGTCGGGCTGCGCACCGAGGGCCCGGCGGTCGCGCGCGCCCGGGACGGTGAACTGCCCAGCGAGGGCATGGTGGTGGGCGCGGTGCAGATCCCGCCGGACGGGCAGCCGGTGGTCTTCCTCGCCGACCACCCGACCACCGGCGGCTACCCGGTGATCGGCGTCGTCCCGGCCGCCGACCTCCCCGCCGCAGCGCAGGCCCGACCGGGGACACCGGTGCGGTTCGTGCCGCTGCGAGAACGGTGAGCGGCGGCGGCACGCGGCAACGATGAGCGGGCACGGCGGCGGCAGGTCGGCCGTTCCGTTCAGCTCGCCCCGAGCGCCTCCGCTGCGGCGGCCGCGAAGCCGTCCGGATTGTCGAGCATGATGTTGTGCCCGCAGTCCGGGACGGCGACCACCCGTACGCCCGCCGCGCGCAGCGCTTCCGTGCCCGCCGGTTCGCCGTCCGCCGCCGGGTGGAGGAAGGTGCGCGGCAGGTCGAGGCCGTGCAGCAGTTCGCGCATGGTCGGCGTCGTCGCCCGGGCGAGGTGGCGGGCGCTGCGGTGGAGTGCCTCCGGGCCGGCCAGCCGCATCGTGGCCCACCAGAACGCGCCCACCCGCTCGGCGACTTCCTCCCGACCGCCGGCCAGGAACTCCGCCTCGGTGTAGCCCGCGAGGCCGCTGCTGCCGGGCCGCTGCCGGTCGGGGTCGATCCGGTCCAGGTTGGCGTCCACCAGGACCAGCCGGGAGACCAGCCCGGGGTGCCGGTGCGCGAGGACGATGGCGACCGCGCCGCCCATGCTGTGGCCGACCACCTCGACCCGGCGCAGACCGGCCGCCCCGACCGCCGCCGCGACGGCGTCGGCGTGCTCCTCCAGCGTGTACCCGAAGTCCGTCGGCCGGTCGCTGATGCCGAAGCCGAGGAAGTCGAGCAGCAGCGGACGGTGCCCGGCGAGCAGCGGATGGGCGGCGGCAGCGGAGAAGTACACCGGCGACGTGGCGCCCAGGCCGTGCAGGTAGAGCCGGGCGGGCTCGGCGCCGGGCAGTTCGACCCAGCGGATCAGGTCGCCGTTCGGCGTGACCGGGGCGTGGCGCATCGCGCGAACTCCTCTTGCAGGGGAAACCGGACGTCCGGGACACCGTCCGGGCATGCCGGAGACCATACCTCGACACCGAGGTATCACGCATTCGACATACCATCGGACCGAGGGCGGCACATGAGAGAGTGGCGCCATGGTCAAGCTCGCGATCCTCGGGTTCCTGTACGACCGGCCGCTGCACGGCTACGAGCTGCGCCGACACCTCTCCGCGCTAACCGGACACGTCCAGCCGATCAGCGACGGCACGCTCTACCCGGCGATCAAGCGCCTGGAAACCGCCGGACTCCTCACCCGCAGGACCGAGCCCGGCAGCGCCGCCGCACCCCGGCACACCCTGCACCTCACCGAAGCCGGCCGGAGCACGCTGCTCGACCGGCTGCGCGAGCCCGAACCGCTCGACATCAGCGACGAGAACCGCTGGTTCACCCTGCTCGCCTTCCTGCGCCACCTCGACGACCCCGCCGCCCAGGCCGCCGTGCTCCGCCGCCGACTGGCCTTCCTCTCCGAGCCGGCGAGCTTCTACTACGACGGCGACCGCCCGCTGGGCGCCGAGGAGTTCACCGACCCGTTCCGCCGCGGCCAGCTGCTGATCGCCCGCGCCACCACCGAGGCCGAACTCGCCTGGCTGCACGCGACGCTGGCCGAACTCGACGGCGCTCCCCGCACCTGACCCGCCCGACAACCTGGCCGAAACCGCCCAGCCGCCCCTTCCCCGCCCGCTCCACCCGTGTTCCGATGACCGCCATGGGCAACGAAACGCACGGCAACGGCGAGCGCCGCGCGGGCTACGACGGAACGGGCGCCGGCGCGATCACCCCCGACGGCTGCGCGGTCGAGGTGTGGAGCCGCCTCCCCGTCGGCAACGCCCCGGACGTGATCGAGGCCGCGGTGCCGCCCGGCGCGAGCATCCTCGAACTGGGCTGCGGCGTCGGCCGGATGACGCACCCGCTGGCCGACCGCGGCTTCGATCACGGCCGTGGACGAGTCCGCCGACATGCTGGCCCGGGTCCGTGCGGACGTCCGTACGGTGCGCGCCCCGATCGAGAAGCTGGACCTCGGCGAGCGCTTCGACGTCGTCCTGCTCGCCTCCTTCCTGGTGCACGCCGGCGAGGTGGCCGTCCGCCAGGGCCTGTTGGAGACCTGCCGCCGGCACGTCGCCGAGGCCGGCTGCGTGCTGGTGCAGCGCGAGGGCGAGGACTGGCACCGGAACGTGCCCCGCGAGACCCCGATCGGCCCCGACGCGTGGTCCCGGCTGGTCTCGGCCACGCCGGTCGGCGACGGCGTGAACTCCGTCCGTTGCGAGTACGTCTTCCCGGACGGCGTCTGGACGCAGACCTTCCTGTCCCGCCCGCTCAGCACCGGGGCCTTCGAGCAGGCGCTGGCGGACGCCGGCCTGGCGGTCGAGCGGTATCTGACGGAGGACCACACCTGGGCGCGGGCGCGGCCCGTCCGGTAGGCGGGGGGCCCTGCGCGCAAAGGCCGGACAAAGGGTGGACAAAGAACTGTCACTTTCACCCCGTACCATCGGCCGCGCGCCGGGCCCGCGTGCGCGGCCTGCGGGCCGGGCGGGTCGCGGTCGTCCGCACGCCCTTCGACCCGCGAGGACCCGCCCATGCCGCCGCCCATGCCGTCCCTGCCCCATGCCCGACGGATACCCCCGGCGGGTGCCCGGTGATCGACTGGTTCCACGGGGCCGTCCTCGGCCTGATCCAGGGGCTCACCGAGTTCCTGCCGGTCTCCTCCAGCGCCCATCTGCGGGTCTTCTCCGCGCTGCTGGGCTGGGACGACCCGGGCGCGGCCTTCACGGCCGTGACCCAGCTAGGCACCGAGACGGCGGTGCTGATCTACTTCCGCCGGGACATCGCCTCGATCGTGAGGACCTGGGCACTGTCGCTGTTCCGCCCGGCGCTGCGCTCGGATCCGGACGCCCGGATGGGCTGGTTCGTGATCATCGGCACGCTGCCGATCGGCATCCTCGGCAAGCTGTTCCAGGACTCCATCGAGACCCATCTGCGCGACCTGCGGATCATCGGCACCACACTGATCGTCTTCGGTCTGGTCCTGGCCTTCGCCGACCGCACCCGCGCGATCCGCCGCGCCCGTCCGATCACCGACCTCACGCTGCCGCACGCGGGCGTCTACGGCTTGGCCCAGGCGCTGGCGCTGATCCCGGGCGTGTCCCGCTCCGGCGGCACGATCAGCGCGGGCCTGCTGCTCGGCTACAGCCGGGAGGCGGCGGCGCGCTACTCGTTCCTGCTGGCGATCCCGGCGGTGCTCGCCTCGGGGGCGCTGGAGCTGTTCAAGATCGGTGAGGGACCGGCCCCGGCCTGGGGGCCGACCGTGCTGGCGACCGCGATCGCCTTCGCGGTCGGCTACGCGGCGATCGCCTGGTTCCTCAAGTACATCTCCAGCCACAGCTTCCTCCCGTTCGTGGTCTACCGGGTGCTGCTCGGCGTCCTGATCATCGGGCTGGTGGCCGGCGGCGTCCTGGCCCCCGACGCGGGCTCGGTGAAGTAGAACCACGTTTCACAACCGCGCGGCCGGGAGACGCCCGCGCCCCCGCAAAGCAGTGGGCCGGGACACCCGACGGTGTCCCGGCCCACTGGCCCACTGGCCCACTTGGCGTTGCGAGGACCTAGCGCCCGTACTCCCGGGCGGCGGTCAGCCGCCCGCGGACGGCGGCGTGGACCTCGGCCTCCTCGGCCGGGTCGGCGGCGAGCCTGCGCAACCGCTCCAGCACCCGTGCGTCGCCCGTGGTGGCGACGTGGCGCGCGGCGAGCTCACGCGTGGACTCCTCGCAGTCCCAGAGGCACTCGACGGCCGGCCCCTCGGGAAAGTGCACGTCAGTGGCGGCGAGTGCCTGGGCGGCGCGGCCGCGCAGCTCCGAGGAGGCGGCCTCCCCGTAGATGTGGCGCAGGACCGGTACGGCGTCGGCGGCGGCCAGCCGCCCCGCACCGTCCACCAGGGAGCCGAGCCCGGTACCGCCGACCCCGCGTACGGAGATCCAGCGGCGCAGACCGGCGACCACCAGCGGTGCGTCCGCCGGCTCCCCGGCGTCGGCGAGCAGTCGGACGGCGGCCTCGCCGAGGGCGCTGTCCGCGCCGCCGCCGGCCGGGTCGGCCCAGCGGCGGGCCTGGGCCAGCACCTCGGGGCCGCGCATCCGGCCGAGCAGTTCGAGGGCGGCCCGGACCATGCGGTCGTCCACGTCGGCGGCGGCGGCCTCGATCAGCCCGACGGCGGCCGGGTCGCGCTGCTCGACGAGGTAGCGCAGGGCCGCGCGGCGGGCGCCGGGCAGGCCGTCGCGGGCCGCTTCCAGCACCGCCGGACGGTCCTCGGGCCGGACGACGGCGGTCAGGCAGCGGGCGGCCGCCGCGGCGCGGCGGTCCACCGCGTCGGGGCCGGTCGGGGAGTCGCTGCCGCGCGGGGGCTCCGGGCGGGCGTCGGGCCGGCCGAGGAAGGCGCCCGCGCCGAGGCCGCCCAGGTCGCCCTGGTCGGCCCAGGCCAGCACGTCGGCGGTGGACCAGCCCGGGGTGACGCCGCTGCGGTTGACCTGGCGTTGCCACAGGTCGAAGGGTGACTGTTCGACGGCCGCGGCCACCCTCGGGTGGTAGGCGGCCCACAGCCGCCAGGGCCGGGGCTCGTACGCGTTGCGGATGAACTCGCGCAGTTCGGCGTCGCCCTCGGGGCCGGGCGGGAAGTGGTCCAGCACGGCGGTGCCGAGCAGCAGCAGACCGCGGTCGTCGTCGCGCAGGGCGAGCTCGTCGAGGGCCCAGGCCCAGTTGGCGCCGGTGGCGGTGTACTCGCGCAGCATCAGCAGCGCGTCGCGCCGGCCGTATGCGGCGAGGTGTCCCAGGACGGAGAGGGCGAGGCCGGTGCGGCTCTCGTCGTCGGTGACGAGGTCCTCGGCGGAGTGGAGGTGGTCCTCGATGCCGTCGAGGGGGGCCTCGAGCTCCATGTAGAGGCGGGCGTAGTAAAGGGAGCGGTTCTCGACCTGCCAGTCGGCTCGCGGATCCCTGGTGACGCACTCCTCCAGCGCGGCGATGGCCTCGGCGCGGTCGGCGGCCAGCGCGTGGAGCTGCCCGTCACCACGGCCTCGCTGCAGGAGGCCTAGGAGGCTGGCGCTGGGTGCTATCACTGGCTCGAACATGAGGTCAGCATCCGTTGCGGCGGTCGTAGTGGCAACGGGATTTCCGTCGCCGGGGGCTCTGGTGGGTACTGCGGTGGGCGCCCGGGCGCCGGAATCACCGAAGGTTACCGCCTCGGGCAGGCTTCCGCACACAGGGCGACGAAGCCTCCTGCCACAGTGGCATATGCCAGGGGAATTTTGCCTGCGATCTGTCCAAATCGCCCACGGGGGTGAGAACGCTGTGCGACAGTCTTCTCACTATCCGAACGACCCGCACGTGGCGGGCCCCACCCGAGCGATGGACTCGTCATGAACATGCCCTTAGGTGCCGCCCGCCCGCCGGGCACCGCCACGGTGGACGGCGCCCCGGCGGGCGCGGACGGCTCCGGCGAGGACGCCGGCAGCGGAACGGACGGCAGCGTGGACGGCACAGCACAGCAGTCGTCCGGCCCCTACCTCGGCGGCGCCGGCGACGACCACAGGAACGACCACAGCGACGACCGCGTGAACGACCGAAGGAACGACCGCGACAACGACCACCGGATCGACCGCGGCGACGACCGCAGCGTCCTCGGCTCCGCCGAATGGGACCTGCTGACCGACGGCATCCACTGGAACGCGGAGACCTACCTCCTCCTCGGGTGCGACCCCGACCACGGCCCGCTCAGCCTCGACCGGCTGCCCGACCGCCTCCCCGAGGCGGACCGGCCACTGCTGCGCCGGATGATGACCGACGCCCTGGTGCACGGCCGCGTCGCCGCCGGCACCCTGCGGATCCGCCGGCCCGGCGGACGGCACCGCAGCGTCGAGTACGCGGGCGAGCCCGTCCTCGGCGCGGACGGCACCGTCACCGCGCTGCGCATGCTGCTCCGCCCGGCACCGCCGGACTGACCCCCGGCCCCTGCCCGGGCCCGCGCCCTCACGTCAGCCGCGGCCGGTTCTTGGCGTCCGCCGCCCGTAGCTCCCGGCCCAGCTCGGCGCGCAGCTCGTCCACCACCGGCAGCCCCCGGTACGCCGCGGTCAACCGGTACATCTCGCGCAGCCGGTCCCAGGTGCGGTGCGAGGAGTTCTGGCCGATCAGGTTCATCGCCATCTTGGCCTGCAGCTCCGCCGCGTCCGGCTCGCCCGTGATCAGGTGCACCGAGGCCAGCGTGATCCGGTCGAACAGCGCCGACCGCAGCTGCCCGGTGCCCTCGCGCAGGGTGATCACCCGCTCCGCGTGCCTGCGGGCCCTGGGCGCCGCCGCCGGGTCGTGCTCGGCCAGCGTGCGCAGCACCAGGGCCTGCATGCCGCGCAGTTCGGCTTCGTCGAACACCTGCATCCAGGACGGCGGCGGCTCCGGCGACCCCTCGGCGAACAGATCCTCGGCCTCGCCGAGCAACCGGTAGGTGTCCTGCGAGTGCCCGATCGACGCGTGCGCCCAGGCCTCGACGGTGTTCAGCATGGCGCGCGTTCTGGGCACCAGCTCGCCACCGGCCGCCTTGGCCGCCGACATCAGGTCGAGCGCGTCGTCGGCCCGGCCCAGGTGCACCATCTGCCGCGCGGCCCGGGAGATCGCCTCGCCGGCCCGCGGCCGGTCACCGGCCGCCTGGGCGGCCTCGGCCGCGATCACGAAGTACCGCTGGGCGGTGGGCTCCAGGCCCACGTCGTGCGACATCCAGCCCGCCAGCACCGCGAGGTTGGCCGCCACCAGCCACAGCCGCTGCTCCACGACGGGCGCGTGTCGGTGCGTCAACAGACCGCCGACCTCGTTGAGTTGACCGACCACCGCCTTGCGCTGCAATCCGCCGCCGCGGGCCGCGTCCCAGGCCCGGAAGACCTGCACCGAGCGCTCCAGCGACTCCACCTCGTCGAGCCCCACCGGGCCCGCGTCGTACACATCCACCACCGGGCGCGCCCCGCCCCCGGTGACCACCTGTCGGGGCCCGGGCACGGAGGCCGCGTACGCGACCGCGTCCCCGCCCAGCCAGCCCTTCAGCGAGTCGGCGATGACCGCCCCGGCCGTGAGCGCGGCTCCGGCGCCCATCAATCCACGTCGGTTCAGCATGAGGTCCATTCCCGTGAACTCGGTGAGGACCGCGGCTGTTCGACCCGGCGACCATGGCACTGCTGCGGACGGTTCCGCTCCGGACCTGGTGGGCCGGTGTCGTTCCAGACCGAGGTCCTCAGTGGTGACGACACGGCCGAGCCGCTCCGTGAACACGGCCGCCAGCACCCTCGGCACCGGATCGCGCGGGATCTCCCCCTGCTCGATCCAACGCCGTACCCTCGACGTGTCGGTGGACAGGTGCGTCTGCCCTATCGCGGCACCCCGACGGTTGACCAGCCGCGCCAACTCGCCCTTCGACCATCCGGTCAGGACGAACAGATCGGCGAGTCGGGTGTTGGGTTCCCTGCTCAACGAAGCCCCCAGGTTCCTCGGCTCCTTCGAGGCTAGAGGCTCCGGCAAGTGCCAGGCGAGCATTCGCCACCGTTCGCCAGGGCCCGCCAGACTACTAAGCCAGTGCCCGACGGGTGTGTTGTAGGGGTGCGCCACCTCGCCCCCCGGGTCGGGCGGTGTCCCACCAGCGTCGGGGCGGTCCCCCGACGGTGTCACGGGACGCTCCCGGTCCTCACCCGAGGGGGTGGCGCGGCCGGGTGGCGCGGGAGCGCCGGGCACGGCCACGGCAGTCCGGCCGACCGCATTCCCCAGGGTGCGGACGGCTGGAGCACAGCCGAACCAGGGGTCCTGACCCCGCGTCCGTGCCCGGCGCCCGCGCACCACCCCGCCGTACCGCACCGCACCACCCGCAGGGCCGCCGTCACGCCCGGAAGCACACGGCACCGGCCCTCCCCCGCCCCCGCGGGGCCGCACCCGCCGACGGACCGGAAGGGACCACCCTCAGCCCATGTACTCCTCAGCGACGACCCCCACGCCGACCGCGCCCCGCGCCGCGCTGCGCCCCCCCACCGCAGCCACCGGCCGACCAGGCCCCAAGCAGGCTCCCCCCGCGAGCCGTCCGGTGGCCCCGCGCGGCGTCGACGGGCGGGCCACGGACGCCCGGGTCGTCCCGGCCGGCCGCACCGCGTCGGGTCCGACCGGCCGTACCGCGCTCGGGCTGCGCGGCCCCGAGACCGCTCCGCCGGTGGGCAGCCGGCTCCCGCTCGCCCGCCAGGCCGACGGGCAGGTGCTGCGCGCCCGGCGGCCCGGCGCGCCCGGCGGGCCCGAGCGGATCGATCCGTCGGCGCTGCAGACCCCGTCGGTCCGGGCCGCGCTGGCGAGCATCGCGCGGATATGTCCAGCGTTCACCCCGCGCCAGGTGCTGCGCGAGGGCAGCCGCCACATCCTGGTGGCGGGCACCATCGGGCGGGCCCCGGTGGTCGCCAAGTGCCTTGCGCCGCAGGCGGTGCGGAGTGAGTACTTCGAGCAGCTGGTGGCCGACTTCCACCACGAGGTCGCGGTGTACCGGGCGTTCGTCCGGCACCGCCCGCCGGTACGGCTGCCCCGGTTGGTCGCGGCCGACCACGACCGCTGCGTGCTGGTCATGGAGCGCGTCCCCGGCCGTCCGGCCGCCCGGGAGCGCCACCCGGTCAACGCGCCCACCCCGGGCGAGGTGCGGGCGCTGCTCACCGCCGTCCGGACGCTGAACCTGTGGCGGCCGCCGACCGACGTGTTCCAGCCCCGCATGGACTACCAGTGGGAGGTCGCCCGCTACCACTCGGTGGGCCAGCTCACCGACCGGGACGCCGGCGACCTGCGCGGCCTGCTGCACGGCCTCGGCCGCGCCCCCCTGCAGCTCTGCCACGGCGACGCCCTGCTCAGCAACATGCTGCTGGCGCCGTCCGGCCCGGTCCTGGTGGACTGGGAGCAGGCCGGCTGGTACCTGCCCGGGTACGACCTGGCGGTGCTGTGGAGCGTGCTCTCCGGGGACACCGCGGCGCGCCGCCAGATCAGCCAACTCGCCCAGAGCGGCGGCACGCTGGCCCGGGACGCGTTCCTGGTGAACCTGGTGCTGGTGCTGATGCGGGAGATCCGGCTGTACGACGTGCCGGGCGCCGGCGAGGAGCAGCGGATCATGATCCGCCGGCTCTACGACGACGCGGCGCTCGCCCGCCGGGCCGTCCGGGCCGCGGTCGGAACCCGCTGAACCCGCCGGACCGGCAGCACCACCGTGCTACGGCCGGGCGCCGCGCTCCAGGGCGGCCCGGCCGGCGGCTTCCAGGACGGTCTCGTCCGACGCCAGGTGCACCCGGCTGCTGAGCACGTCCCGCAGGTAGCGCTCCAACGGGTGGCGCCGGCTCAGGCCGGGGTTCCCGGTGAGGGCGACGGCCTGCTGGACCGCCGTCGTCGCGGCCCGGGTGGCCAGCAGGTGGGCCGGTCCGGTCCGGGCGACGGCGTCCGGCTCGCCCCGGTCCACCCGGGGCGCCAGGCCATCGACCAGTTCCTCGGCGCCGATCAGCTGGGCCTCGATCTCGCCGAGGGCGCAGCGGTAGCGGGGCAGGGTGCCGAGCGGTTCGGTCAGGTTGGCCGGGGTGCGCTGGCTGAGGAAGCGGACCAGCCAGGACTCGGCGGCGCGGGCGACGCCGATCGCCACCGCGGACAGGGCCAGATCGTGCCAGGCGCGGGAGAGTTCGGCCTCCGCGCCGTTCCGCGGCTCACGGCCGCCGAGGCCGAGCGCGAGGTCGGCCGGCACCCGGACCCGGTCCAGCACCACGTCGTGGCTGGCACTGGCCCGCAACCCGAGCTGGTCCCAGGTCGGATCGATCTCCAGGCCCTCGCTCTCGCCGCGGACCAGGAACGTGCCGATCCTCGGCTCCGCCTCGTCGGTCCGCGCGGTCACCGCCATCCAGGCCAGCGCCTCGGCGCCGGTGCAGTAGGTCTTCCGGCCCGTCAGCAGCCAGCCCTCGCCGTCCCGCCGGGCGACCGTCCGCGGCAGCTCGCCCGGCTGCGCGCCGGGCTCCGCCCGCAGCGTGTTGACCAGCGCGGGACCGCGCCGGGACTCCGTGAGCAGCCTCCGGTAGCCGGCCGTCGGCCAGTCGGCGCGACGGGCCTGAGCCGCGTGCCGCAGCAGGGTGAAGGCCGTGACCACGGCCACCGAGGCGTCCCCCCGGCCGAGTTGGGACAGCACCCGGACGGTGTCGGCGAGCGTGCCGCCCGGGCCGCCGTACTTGCGGGAGACGGTGAGGGTGAGCAGTCCGGCCTCGTGGACCGCCTCGATGCCCTGGTACGGGAAGGTCGCGTCGCGGTCGTGCTCCTCGGCGCGGGCGGCGAGCAGGTCGACCACGCGGGGCAGCCCGGCCAGGGCGGTCTCGACGGCCTCGCGGTCGGGCGAGTGGTCGTAGGCCGGGCCGGCCGTGTGGGCAGCCGAGCGGCCGGACTCCGGTTGGCCGGAACCGGGTTGACCGGAAATCGACGGCAGCGGAGCCGTCCGGGACCGGCGGGCGGTCGGACGCTCGGCGGGCGGGCGGTCCTCGGGCGAACGATCGGAGGACGGGCGGTTGGCGGCGCGGGTCGTCATGATGCGGTGCCTCCGGGCGGCAGCGTGGGCTCGACGAATGCGGGCGGCACGCCGTACGGGCGCGCGGTACCGACTGGCGGCCCCGGAGGTCAGTTCACGGCCCGCCCCCGGGTTTCGGCGCCGACCGGACCAGGCCGATCGACCGCCGCCGGGGGACGGATCCCCCTCAGCGGCCCGGACACGCCGCGCTGGCGGTGCGCCGCAGATCCAGGTGTCTGCGGCGGGTCAGCAGCGGGAGACGGCACGACATGTTCACGACTGTACGAACCGTTGATCGATAACGTCAAGCAGCGTCCGCCCTCCGGGCGGGCGCCGGTCAGCCCTGCTGGAACATGTCCGCCGGAAGCGGCTTCAGCAGCTGATACAGGTCGTCCGAAATCGGTCGGTCCCAGGACGCGATGGTGACCAGGACGCCGTCGCTGCGGCCGAACTGGGCGCAGAACACCCGCTCCTCGCTGACCTTGACCTTCTTCACGATCAGCAGGTCGTCCCCGAGCATGACCGGAAAGTCCTCGGCCGAGACGAACTCGACCGGCTCGTCGTTCTCCAGCGCCGCGAGCAGCTGCCGCACCTCGAAGGGCACGTCGTCGCCGGTCTCCCGGGCGGGCGAACCCTCGGGGAGGTTGCCGATGAACATCGCCGGGCCTCTGCCGCCGAACAGGTCGTAGCGCAGGAAGATCCCCTGGCAGGAGCCGTCCGGGCCGGTCATCATGGCCGCACCGAAGTCGCCGGGCCAGTCACCCGGGTCCATCGCGAGCACGTCGAAGTCCGGGCCGGCGGGCTGTCCGGAGCGACGGCGGAGAAAAGACATGGGAACATCGTACGTGTCCGGCACACCGCGTTCGCGAGGTGGGTGGGGCACCGACGGGGGGTGGCCGGGAGATCGACGCTCAGAGACCAATGTTGACTCTGAGCAACCGTCCGGGCTACGTTCGGTTCAGCACGACAGCCGTTCTGGGTTTCACCCTCCGGGGGGACGGCACGTCGCAACGCGGCCCTACACGCGTTTCCCTCACTGTGCACTTTTCGTGCCGAACTGCCGAGCACCCAGCTTCGTCATCGCAAACAGCACGAACACACAAGCCAACAGTTCCATGCATCACAAGCCAGATCCGCGGGGCCCCGGCCCGTCGCTCCCGTGGATCTGCTCGGGACACCGCCGCGTGGGGGCGTGCGGGTCCCGAGCGTCGGTGCCGAATCCGAGTCGCTCTCGGTTTCGGCGCCAGCCTCCCGGCGACTGCCGGCCCTTTACGGGGCCGGGACCGGCCGACGCACCCCGGTGCGCAGGGGATGACTGGGAGGATGGCCTGGCATTGCTGCCGGGCCGCACAGCAGGCGCCGTGTCTGGCCGCGTGGGGGCGGTGGGCACGGCGTCTGCCTGTGCTCAATACTCTGAGCTGCGTTTGTCTAACAGTCAACAGAAATTCTGACGGCGCACGCTCAATGGATCATCAGTTGTGATGTCCGGTCCCGACGGGATCGCCCGCGGAGCGGCCCCCGGCCGTGCCGGGGGCCGCTCCGCCCGTGGCTCAGGTGAGGTCGAACTCGCCGTCCCGCGCGCCGAGCACGAAGGCCCGCCACTCAGCCGGCGTGAAGACCAGGACCGGCCCGTCCTCCTGACGACCGTCCCGCATCCCGATGTACCCGTCCACAAAGGCGATCTGGACGTCCCCGACACCCTGGCTGCTGCACAACCACTCCGCCCCGGTGAAGTCCACCCTGGGCTTCCCGCTCGGCGCCAGCTCCGGCTGCACGCCCGCGGGCTCCGTGTCCGTTCCGCTGTTCACTGCCACTGACCGATCTCCTCCCGACAGCATTCGGGACCAGCCTAGTCACACCTCCCGGCCCCGGTCAGCGGGTTGACGAGGACTCCCCCGGCCGGGAACGGGAGACGCCGGAGGAACGGTCGAGGCGTGTCCCGACCGGCGGGGGCGGCGCGCAGCTGCCAGAGTGCTGGCAGGGCACGGCCCCGCCCCCGGGCCGCGCGATTCCCGGAGACCGGCCCCTCCGGCCGGCCGAGCCCCCCGCGGCCCCACACAGGCCGAACCGCAGCTCCGAACACCCCGGTCCCACTCAGTCCCACCCGGTCCCACCCCAACCCCACCGACCCGCCCAAGGGAGCAGCCGATGAGCCGCCGGGACGGCACCCGCGCCGACGTCATCCCCATCTCCGACGCCCCCTCGGCCCACCCCCCGGCACCCCGTACGCCGACCTCGCCCACGCCGCTGCCCCGGCCGACCCCCGCCCGGCCCACCGCACACGGCCGGGTCGGGATCGTCCTGGTGTCGCACAGTCAGGAACTGGCCACCGCCGTACGCTCCCTCGCGCTCGCATTGACCGGATCCGACTCCCCCGCCCCGGTCGCCGCGACCGGCGGAGACCCGTCGAACGGGCCCGGCATCAGCGCCGTACTGGTCGCCGCCGCGACCCGCCGGGTCGACCAGGGCCACGGCGTGGTCGTGCTGGCCGACCTCGGCGGTGCCGTCACCACCGTCCGCGCGCTGCTGTCCGACGCCGACGAGCACGGTCTGCCGTTCCCCGTCCGGTTCGCCAACGCTCCGTTCGTCGAGGGCGCGGTGGCGGCCACCACGACCGCGACGGCGGGCGGGGACCTGTCGGCGGTGCTCGACGCGGCCGAGGAGGCCTACCGGCAGCACAAGGGCTGACCGGCGCGGGGCCGGTCGGGAGTTGGCCGCCGCGGGGTCAGGCGGTTCGGTCAGGGCCGCTCCTTGCCGTCCCAGGTGTACACGGCCGGCCCCTCGCACTCCATCGCGTGGCGCAGCCGCTCGTGCTCGGTCTCGGTCATCGGCGGCAACTCGTCCAACGCGAACCAGCCGACCTCCAGGGACTCGTCGTCGTTCACCCGCGCCTCCCCGCCGACCGCGCGGCAGCGGAAGGTCAGTACCAGGTACTGCGTCACATCGCCGTTGGGGTACGTCACCTGCGGCGAGACCGTCACCGAGGCGAGCAGCTCGGGAACGGCCACCACACCGGTCTCCTCCAGGCACTCGCGCACCACGCCGTCGCCGGGCTGCTCGCCGGGGTCGAGGATGCCGCCGACCGGTGCCCACCGGCCGTCGTCGACCCGGCGGGCGAGCAGCACCCGGTCCTGGTCGTCCAGCACGACGGCGACGACGGCGCTCAGCCAGAGCGGGTGGTTGCCCACGGCGGAGCGGAGTTCGGCGAGGAAGGGAGGAATGGCCATGCCGCGCAGCCTAGCGGGGTGGTTCCCGGCCGCTTCAGCTCGGCCGGTCCGCAGCGGGGCGCAGCCGACCGGCCTCGGGGCGCAGCAGGGCCAGGACGGTGAGGCCGAGGATGCGCAGGTCGAGCCGGAGCGAACGGTGCTCGACGTACCAGAGGTCGAGTTCGGCCCGACCGTGGGTGCGGCACCTGCCGTGGGCGTGGCTGTGGGCCTGGGTATGGCCGTGAACCCGGGGGCAGCCGTGGGCGTGGAGCTGGGCCCAGCCGGTCAGGCCGGGGCGTACGGCGAGGCGGGCCCGCTCGCGGCAGGAGTAGCGGACCACCTGGTCGGGGCGGTCCGGCCGGGGGCCGATCACCCCCATCTCGCCGCGGGCGACGTTCCAGAGCCGTGGCAGTTCGTCCAGGCCGGTGTGGCGCAGCAGGGTGCCGAGCCGGTCGTCCGGACCGGTCCGGAAGCGCAGTATCCGGAACTCGCGGCCGTGTCGCCCCGTCCGGGGGTGCCGTTCGAGGACCGGACCGCCGGTGGTGCAGCGCAGCAGGACGGCGATCAGCAGCGCCAGCGGCAGCGCGACGATCGCGGTCAGGGCGGCGACCGCGAGGTCGCCACCGCGTTTCATGAGGCGGACACGGCCCTGTCCGATCTGCCGCTCATCGCTCCCCCTCCACGGCACTTCGAGCCGGAAGAACGCATTCACAGTAGAGGCGCGATGAAGCCGCCGTCCGGGAATGGTGAAAGAAGGGCGCACGGAATTGTCCGACAGGACGATATTCGGACGGTCTGACCAATTCCGCTCGATCTGCCGGCCCGCCGACGGGCCCGCCCGCCGCTAGAGCACGGCGCGCCGCCGGTCCCGGAACAGGCCGAAGGCGATCCGGCCGAGCATCAGCACGCCGGCCGCCAGACACCCCGCCACCGCCATCGCCCAGGCCGGACCGTCACTGTCCGGAACGATCACGGCCACGACGATGCCCGCCGCCAGGCAGGCCAGGCCCACCACCGCGAGCGGGAGCTGGTGGGTGACCAGGGCTCCACCCCTGCACGCGCGCGCCATCCGGGAGGCGCCGTGCAGGTGGAAGGGGTCACGGTCCGCATCTGCCATGAGGCCAAGGTACCCCGGGCCGCGGCGGCAGGCAGCCCGCAGGGAGTGAAGGTTCCACCACGGTCCGCGATCGCGGGATCGGGGCTGGTCAGCGGCGCTCCAGGGGTGTCGAGATGCGCATTCCGGCTACACAATCAGTCCACGAAAAATCCTCGTCCCCCCGGTACAACCATCCCTGTGGTGCAGCGGTCTCAATGGCATTGAGTGATCCAGGAGCCGTTCGAGGGACGGGTGTGAACCCCCCACCGAGAACAGGAAAGTCCAGGGGCGGAGCCGCCGCCCCTGGAGTCGGAGGCCGGGCTCCGTCCTCCGGCGGTACCGCCACGCCGCTCGGCGAACGAGGGGGAACCGTGCCGCAGTCCCAGTCCACACCATCGATCTCCATGGCCCGTGCCAGGCCCGTCTCCGGCATGCGCGCACTGCCGCCGCCGCCCTCCGGCTGCGCGGCGGACCGGCATGACGGCTGCCGGCCCGACCGGGTCCGACCTGACGGGAGCCGACACGACGGCAGCCGATACGACGGAGCCCGGTACGACGGGGTCCGGTACGACGGGGCCCGACATGAAGGAAGCCGACATGACGGGAGCCGGCACGGCGGGGGCCGTCGCCGACTCTCCGTAGAAGCGGAACAGCAGGACGCTCGGGGCGAATGGCTGCGGTTCGCCCCCGTCCAGCCGCTGTTCCGGGCCCGGGCCGCCCAGCGCCTCGCCGTACTCGCCTACCACGGGGTGACCGACCACCGGTCCTTCGGCGCCCAGCTCGACCGGCTCCAGCGACTGGCCACCCCGGTCTCGCTCACCGCCGTCCTCCAGGCCGTGACCGAACGGCGGCCGCTGCCGCCCCGGAGCGTCCTGGTCACCTTCGACGACGCCGACCGGAGCGTCCTCACCCACGCCCTGCCCGCCCTCGACGCCCGACGCATTCCAGCCACCGCCTTCGTCATCTCGGAGCTCATCGGCACCGAGCGCCCGTTCTGGTGGCACGAGGCCGACTTCCTCGCCCGACACGGGGGCCGGGCCCGCTCGCTCGACTGCGGACACCCGTCCCAGCTGCTCCACCGGCTCAAGGCGATGCCGGACCCGGACCGCCGACGGAGCCTGCACGAACTGCGGGCCAGCGCCGACCGCCGACCGCCCCGTCAGGATCAGCTCACCCCCGCCGACCTCCTCGCCCTGCAGGACGGGGGCGTCGCCATCGGCAACCACACCCAGGGGCACCCGTGCCTCGGACGCTGCGACGACGACACCGTCCGCACCGAGATCACCGGCGCCCACGAAGCCCTCACCCGCTGGCTGGGGGAACCCCCGATCGCCTTCGCCTACCCGGACGGCGGCCACGACGTCCGCGCTGAAACCGTCCTGCAGGAGCTCGGCTACCGCCTCGGCTTCCTCTCCGACCACCGCCTCGGCCCCCGACTCCCCTCCAACCCCCTCCAGATCAGCCGCCTCCAGGTCGACTCCACGACCAGCAGCCGCCGCTTCGACACCATCCTCTCGGGCCTCGAACCGGCCTACCGCCGCTGGCGCCGCCAAGCCGTCGCCTGATTCCCGACGGGCGCTGCGTGGGAGTCGGCCGACCCGACTTCCCACGCAGCGCCCGTCGGTTTGGCCGACTTCTCGCGCACGTCGAGCGGGCTGCGGGAATCTCTCCGTTGCCGCGCGGGAAATCGATCCGGCCGACGTTCCGCTCATCGGCCCGGACGCTGGGGTGGCCGTTTGGTTATGGCGTGCGGCGGTCGACCAGTGAAATTCATGTCCGGCGCGGAGCGGCCACCTGGACCTCCCCGGTACGCGGGAAGGCCCAGGTGGCCGGCCTCGGAAGGTCCGCCGTGCCGGGGATCAGCCGATGAGGGTGGCCAGCGCGTTGCCCTGCGGGTAGAGGGCGGCGACCGGGGGCAGTTCGGCGGGCGCGCCGGCGTGGAGGACGGTGAGCGTGCCCGCCCCCGTCCGGCCGGGGTCGCCGGCGCGGCGCAGGGCCTGGGCGGCGACGGCGTCGGCGGAGCCGTGGAAGGTGAGCGCCGGGGAGGCGGTCGGGGCGACGGCGGCGCGGATGCGGTCGGCGACAAGTTCGTAGTGGGTGCAGCCGAGCACGATGGCGTCGGTGCCCCCCGGTGTCCGGCTCGCTGCGTCGGCGATCGCGGCCGTGATCGCCTCCTCGTCGCCGTGCTCGACGGCGTCCGCGAGGCCCGGGCAGGCGACCTCGGTGACGTCCGCGGTCCCGCCGAAGTCGCGGATCAGCCCGCGCTGGTAGGCGCTCCCGGTGGTGGCCGGGGTGGCCCAGATGGCGACCCGGCCGCCCTGCGCCGCGGCGGGCTTGATGGCCGGGACGGTGCCGATCACCGGCAGCGCGGGCTCCAGGTCGGCGCGGACCGCGGCGAGCGCGTGGACGGAGGCCGTGTTGCAGGCGATCACCAGCACGTCCGGTCGGAGCGCGGCGGCGGCCCGGCAGCAGCCGAGGGCCAGCTCGGTGACCTCTTCGGGCGTGAGCGGCCCCCACGGCATCGAGGCCGGGTTGGAGGACAGCACCAGGTCGGCGTCCGGGCGCAGCTTCCGAAGGGCGGCGGCGGCGGCCAGCAGACCGATTCCGGAGTCCATCAGTGCGATCTTCACGGGGCAAGACTTTAGTCGATCCGTCCGTCCGGCCCGGTTCTGCGGCAGACTGCCAGGGTGACCGTGCTGCTGTGGATCACCGTGTTCTCCCTGCTGGTCTGGCTCTGGCTGGCGTGCTGCCACGGCTTGTTCTGGCGCACCGACGTCCGGCTGCCGCCGCGTCGCCCGCCGGTCCGCTGGCCGCAGGTGGCGATCGTGGTGCCGGCCCGGGACGAGGCGGCGGTGCTGCCGGTGAGCCTGCCCACGCTGCTGGCGCAGAAGTACCCGGGGCGGGCGCGGGTGATCCTGGTGGACGACCACAGTTCGGACGGCACCGGGGCGATGGCGGCGGAGCTGCGGACGATCGACGGTTTGGACCTGACCGTCACCACGCCTCCCCCGCTGCCGCCCGGTTGGACGGGCAAGCTGTGGGCGCTGCGGCACGGGGTGGAGCTGGCCGGTCCGGACGTCGGGTTCCTGCTGCTGACGGACGCGGACATCGCACACGGCCCCGAGTCGCTCGCCGAGCTGGTGGCCGCGGCCGAGAGCAACGGCCTGGACCTGGTGTCGCAGATGGCCCGGCTGCGGGTGAAGACCGGGTGGGAGCGGCTGATCGTGCCGGCCTTCGTGTACTTCTTCGCCCAGCTGTACCCGTTCCGCCGGAGCAACCGCCCGGGTGCCCGGACGGCCGCCGCGGCGGGCGGCTGCTCGCTGGTTCGGCGCGAGGCGCTGGAGCGGGCCGGCGGGGTGGCGGCGATCCGGGGCGCGGTGATCGACGACGTGTCGCTGGCCCGGGCGGTGAAGTCCACCGGTGGGCGGATCTGGCTGGGCCTGGCCGACGCCGTGGACAGCGTCCGCCCGTACGCACGGCTGGACCAGCTGTGGCGGATGGTGTCGCGCAGCGCGTACGCCCAGCTCAGGCATTCGCCGCTGCTGCTGCTCGGCACGGTGGCGGGGCTGGCGCTGGTGTACCTGGTGCCGCCGTTGGCGACCGTCGCCGGGCTGGTGGCGGGCTCGCCCGCGGTGGCGGCGGCGGGCGGGGCGGCGTGGGCGCTGATGGCGGGCACCTACCTGCCGATGGTCCGGTACTACGGGCAGCCGGCTCCAGCCGTGCTGCTGCTGCCGTTCACGGCGGGGATGTACCTGCTGATGACGGTGGACTCGGCGGTGCAGCACTGGCGCGGCCGGGGCTCGGCGTGGAAGGGCCGGACGTACTCGCGGGCGTGAGCCGGGTGGCCGTCCCGGTTGTTCCGCTCGTTCCGCTCGTCCCACTCGTCCCGTGACCCGGAATTCCCCGGCGCGACGGCCCGGCCCGATCCATACTGCTCGGATGGACCGTCAGCGCATCTCCCGCCTCGCCCATGCCCACCACCCGATCGCGGCTCCGCTGGCGGACGGATCGGTGGCCCGCCTGCTGGACCGCGCGACGGCCGGCACGGACGAGGGCCGGGCCCTGGACCTCGGCTGCGGCGAGGGCGCCTGGCTGCTCCGGACACTGGCCGCCCGCCCACGCTGGCAGGCGGTCGGGGTGGACCTGGACGCCGCGGCGCTGAGCCGTGCCCGGGACACCGCGACCGCGCTCGGCGTGGTGCGCCGGATCGGCCTGCACCACGTGGACGCACGGGAGTTCACCGCGAAGGAGCCGTTCGACCTGGTGCTGTCCGTCGGCGCCACCCACGCCTTCGGCGGGCTGCTGCCGACGCTCGCCGCGGCCCGCGAACTCCTGGCTCCGGGCGGTCGGCTGCTGGTCGGCGACGGGTTCTGGCAGCGCGATCCCTCCCAGGAGGCGCTGGACGGACTCGGCGCCGCCCGGGAGGACTTCGCGAACCTGGCAGGGACCACCGACCAGGTCCTCGCCGACGGCTGGACGCCGGTCATCGGGCACGTCAGCACCGAACAGGAGTGGGACGACTACGAGTTCTCCTGGACGGGTGCGCTGGCCGAGTGGGCACTGGACCACCCCGACGACCCGGACGCGGCGACCGCCCGGGAGGCCGCGGACCGGCACCGCGCGCAGTGGCTGCACGGCTACCGGGGGACGCTCGGGTTCGTCACGTACCTGCTGCGCCGGGACTGAACTCGCCCGGGTCGGCGGCTACTTCTGCGTCCGCGCAAGGAAGTCGTCGATCAGCGGGGCGATTTCGGGCAGCTTCTCCTCCAGCGCGAAGTGCCCGGTGTCGAACACGTGCAGCTCGGCCTCGGGCAGGTCCCGCAGGTAGGCGCGGGCGCCGGCTTCGGTGAAGAACGGGTCACCGTTGCCCCAGAGGATCAGCGTGGGCGGCTGGTTGGCGCGCAGCCAGGCCTGCCAGGCGGGGTAGAGCTCGACGTTGGAGAAGTAGTCGAGGGCGAGTTCGACCTGGATGTCCTTGCGGCCGGGCAGGTCGAGGAAGTGCTGGTCGAGCGTCCAGCCGTCGGGGGCGACCAGGCTCGGGTCACCGGTGCCGCCCTCGTACTGGCTGCGGGTGATCTCCAGGGTGAGGATCGAGCGGGCGGCTTCCTCGGCGCCCGGGACGCCGCGCCGGTTGGCGATGAACGCCCGCGCCTGGTCGGAGAGCCCCTCCTCGTAGGCGTTGCCGTTCTGGACCACCAGGCCGGTGATCCACTCCGGGCGACGGGTGGCCAGCCGCAGGCCGACGGGGGCGCCGAAGTCGAAGACGTACAGTGCGAAGCTGTCCAGGCCGAGGGCGAGGCAGAATCCCTCGATCACGTCGGCGAGGGTGTCGAAGCGGTACGGGAAGGCGTCGGGCGCGGGGCTGTCGCTGTGGCCGAAACCGGGGTAGTCGGGGGCTATCAGGCGGTAGCGGGTGCCAAGCGCGTCGAGCAGCCGGGCGTACTGGTGCGAGGCTGACGGGAAGCCGTGCAGCAGCAGGAGGACGGGGGCGTCGGCCGGGCCGGTCTCGCGGTAGAAGACGCGCACGCCGTTGACGTCGACGTGGCGGTGGTGGATGTGGGGGATCGTCAGCTCGCTCATGCTAACCATTAAACAGCATTTTAACGGTTATACAAGGTGTCGGACGAGCGAGCTGACCCGACGTCACCGGGCTGATGCGGCTCAGCCCGTCTTCAGCTGCTCCTGCTGCACCAGGTAGTCGAGCACCTCGGGCATCGCTTCGACACCGCCGGCCTTGGTCGGCGAGGTCCGGTACTCACCCTGGACGATGACCGTCGGCAGCTCGTTGACGCCGTAGCGGACGAACGCGGCAGCGGCGTCCTCGACCGACTGGCCCACCTCCGCCGACCGGTAGGCCTGGCCGAAGAGTTGGGCGTCGACGCCGTGCTGCACGGCCCAATCGGTGGACGAAGCCTCGCTGGTGAGGTCGACCCCGTCGTTGTGGACCGCCCGGAAGACGCTGGTCTGCAGGCGCTCGACCAGGCCCAGGCGCTCCAGCGTGTAGTACATCCGCGCATGGCCGCGCTGCACGGCCTCCTCGTGGCTGCCGGGCCAGATCGCCGGGACGCGGCGCAGCGCGACGTCGTCGCGGTGCCTCTCCGCCCAGGCCTGCAGCGGCTGTTCGAGCGCCTGGGAGTGGCCGCAGTCGTACCAGAAGAACTCGACCGCCTCGGTCCGGGAGCTCTCGCGCACCGGTTGCGGGCGGTCGAGCCTGACGAACTGGGCGCCCTCCGAGGGAGGTTGGTGGGACATCGCGCCGGCCTGGACGGGGGACGCGGCAATCCCGACGGCGACGGCGAACAGGACGGTGGACCGCAGCAGCGACTTCGAATTCACACCGGGCAGTGTGGTGGGGGTGGTTCGTTACCGACGAGTTGGCACCCGGTGGAGGGCCGGGATTCGCCCGAAAGGCGTAGCAGGCGTGGACGGTGCAGACGGCGTGGACGGCGGCGCGCGGGCTCTGCAGCGCGGCCTCGGCGCAGGGGAGTTCGAGACCGGGCCTTTGCGACCTTGAGCTTGGAGCCTTGGGGCCTTGGGGCCTTGGGGCCTTGGGGCCTTGGGACCTTGGGGCCTTGGGACCTTGGGGCCTTGGGGCCTTGGGACCTTGGGGCCTTGGGGCCTTGGGGCCTTGGGACCTTGGGGCCTTGGTCAACCGGTCGGGACCGCGCCTTCCGTCGACACCTCGGCCACCAGCCGCTGCCACGCGTCCACCACCGCGCCCAGCTCGAAGTGCTCCAGCGCGTGTGCCCGGGCCGCCGCGCCGAGGCCCGCCCGGTCGACCGCCAGCACCTTGCCCAGTGCCTCCGCGGGGGCGAGCGGGTCGCCGGGGGCGACGAGTGCGCCGGTGGCGCCGTCCCGGACGACCTCGCGCACCCAGCCGACGTCGGTGGCGACGGCGGGCACCCCGGCGAGGGCCGCCTCGATCAGCGCGCCGGGCACGCCCTCGCTGTCGCTGGTGAGCAGCAGCGCGTCGGCGGCGCGGTAGAGCGGGGCCGGATCGGGCAGGGGGCCGAGGAAGTGGGCGCGGGCGGCCGCCGGGTGGCGGGCCAGCGTCTCGCGCAGCGGGCCGTCGCCGGCGACGGCGAGCCGGACGTCGGGCAGGCGGTCGAGCACGTCGAGGGCGAGGTCGAGCCGTTTCTCGGGCGCTATCGCGCCTATCCAGGCGACCAGCAGGACGTCTGCCGGAAGGCCCAGCTCGTGCCGGGCGGCCCGCCGGTCGTCCCGGCCGTCGGCGGGCGGATAGCTCTCGGCGGCACGGGAGTTGGGGATCACGTGCACCTTGCCGTCGGGCAGTCCGAACTGCTCCTCCAGGACGGCCCGCGCCTCGTCGGTGAGCGTGGTGACCGCAGCGGCACGGTGCATCAGCGTGCCGCCGCGCACCCGGCGCAGCCGGGTGGCGGTCCAGTACCGGGGGTGGCCGACGGAGACGTAGACGAAGGGCGTGCTGGTGCCGGTCAGGGCGAGGGCGCAGGCGGCCAGGGTGTCGGAGCCGTGGGCGAGCACCACGTCGGCGGCGCGCGCGGTGGTGCGCAGGGCCCGCAGGGTGGTCGGGCGCAGACGGCCGGGTCCGAGGACGGCGGCGGTGCGCAGCAGTCCGGCGGCGTCGGGACAGTCGCCCGGGTCGGTCGCCGCAGCCCCGGCGAGGACGGGCGGGTGCGGGGCGAGGGCGCACAGTGCGGAGGACTGGCCCCGGCGGCCCAGTTCCCGGTGGAGGTCGCGGGCGAAGTTCTGGGCGCCACCACGGCGCGAATCACTGATCAGGTGCAGGACACGCGGACGGGTTCCGGCCGAGTCGGCCGGTATACGGTCGGGCATGGACCGACCTTGGCACAGCGCCCCGCCCGGTACAGCCCCTTCGCGCAACCTGGTGGTGGTCCATCCGCCCGCGCCCGTACACCCGATGTGCGCCAGAGGCCCGCCGTCGTGCGCCGGTTGAGACCGCCGTGCGCCCCGGCCCACCCCTGCCGCGCTCCGGTTCGCTTCCGGTCGCTCCGGTCGCGCCGTACCGCCTCCGGCCGTCCTCCGATCGCCCTCCGCCCCCGCCCCGATCCCGCTCCGATCCCTCGATAGGCCCGTACGCGGAGCGCCCGGGCGGCGCCCGGCCCGATGCCCGGCGGCACCGGAGCGGTTACGCGGATCGGGTGAACGCGGTTGGACCTCGGCCCGGACCGCTCGGCAGGATGTCCCGCCGGGGCACCGTCGGGCCGCCCCATCTCCCCCTCCCCCGTACGGATTTGGAGTCACCCGGTGATCAAGGGATTCCGCAGCTTCCTGCTGCGCGGAAACGTGGTGGACCTCGCGGTCGGCATCGTGATCGGCGCGGCCTTCACCGCGGTCGTCACCGGGTTCGTCACCGCCTTCCTCACCCCGCTGGTCGGGGTCGCGGCCGGCGCCGTCGGCGACTTCACCCAGAAGACCTTCGAGGTGGGCGGCACCCGGTTCCCGTACGGCGTCTTCGTCAACTCGGTGATCGGCTTCGTCCTGACCGCCGCCGCCATCTACTTCGCCGTGGTGCTGCCGGTCGGCAAGCTGCAGACGCGCTTCGAATCGGCCAAGGCCGAGCCGGCCGCGAAGGTGGACTGCCCGGAGTGCCTGAGCTCGATCCCGGCCGCCGCGACGCGCTGCTCCTTCTGCTCCTCGGAGGTCGGCAAGCCGGGCCTGCCGGCGCAGGCCCAGGCGCTGCAGTCGCACTGAGCCGGCGCAGAACCGGGTGGTCAGCGGGCTCGAACCCCGTGGTCGGCGAGCTGACCGGGACCTTATCCCCGAAACATTCACGAGCTCCCGTCGCCCCTCGGCGGGGGCTCGAATGCGCCCGGCGCACGCCCTGTCCGCAAAAGTTTCTCCGCCGGGCCCGCAACCATCCACCGGCCGGTCACCGCAAGGCCTTCCGGCCCCATCGTCCGGCTACTGTTCGATCACTGACGGGCCGCCAAGGCTGTCCGGAACTGGACGTCGGTATGTCCGTTCTTACTACTTTCGAAACCTTTGTGCGAGCGAAGACTGTGTAAACACTCGAACTGCTCCCCCTCCCGCTCTCCTCAGCAGGCGCATTGTGGGCTTACCGTATGCCCCATGACCTCGCCCCGCTCCTACGACGGAGTCGGCTACCCCTCTCCGTCCTTCTCCTCCGGCACGCCGATTTACGACAGCCTCGTGGCTGAGCGCGGCGTCCCCCAGATCGCACCCATCAACGTGCCGGCCGCCCTCCCGCCGGCGCTGTCGTCCGGTTACGGATCAGGCCACGGCCCGTCCTACGACAACCGGTACGGCAACGGGTACGAGAACGCCGGCAGCAACCTCCCCGCGCTGCCGCCCGCCCGCCTCGCCCTGGGCCCCGGCCCGAGCAGCGGTCCCTCCGCCGGCCCCGCCACGGCGTACATCCCCGCGCAGCCCGCGCCGGCGTACGCCTCCCCCCAGCCGCCGGTCCCCGGCTACGGCGCCCCCCAGCCGTACCAGCGACAGCAGACCGGCGCCCCGACCTTCACCCAGACTGCCAGCGGCGGCTACCAGCCGACCGGCGGCCAGAGCTTCGGCGGTCAGAACACCTTCATCGGCGGCCAGAGCTTCGGCGGCCAGGGCGGGCAGCCGAACTTCGGCGCCCAGGCGGCCGGCGGCCAGGGCGGTTTCGGCCAGGCCCAGCCCGGCGGACCGCAGAGCTTCGGCGGCCAGCAGTCCTTCGGCGGCCCGAACGCGGGCGGCCTCGGCTTCCAGGGCCAGGGCGGCGACCAGTCCTTCGGCGGCGCCCAGCTCCGCCCGGCCATGGCGCCGGTCGCGCCGGTCCGCCCGATGCAGCCGCAGCGCCCGGGCCCGTACGGCGAGCCCGGTCACACCTCCTTCAACGCGGGAGGGCAGGGCGGCGGCTACCAGCCGCAGGGCCAGGGCTACTGAATCGCTGACACCCCGAGGCCGTCCCCCCAGGCGGCCCACACCCGCACCACCTGAGCACCACCCGGCGCCCCCTGAACGCCGGGCGAACGGAGAAACGGGTCATCCACGGACCGCCCGGAACGCCCCCCACGGCGTCCCGGGCGGTCCGTGCGCGTACGGGGCCGCATAGCGGCGCTGCGTACGGGGCAGTACGGGCGCTGCGTACGGGGTTGGGTAGAGGGGCCACGGGGGCCCTGCGGACGACCGGAAGGCGGCTGGCAGGATGGGGGAATGCAGCTCACCGGACTCCACGTCTACCCCGTCAAGTCCATGTACCGCCTGAGCCCGGACACCGCCCTGGTCCACCCCTGGGGCCTGGCCGGAGACCGCCGCTGGATGCTCGCCGACCCGACCGGACGCTTCGTCAGCCAACGCCAGAACGCTGCCCTCGGACAGATCCGGCCCGGGCTCCTCCCCGACGGCTCCCTCGCGCTGACCGCCCCCGACGGCTCCCGGATCGAGGTCCCCGCCCCCGCCGTCGCCACCGGCGCCCCGCTCGCCGAAGTCGAGGTCTGGGGCACCCGCTTCCGCGCCGCCGAGGCCGCCAAGGAGGCGCACCAGTGGATCGCCGAGCACCTCGGCGACTACCGCCTGGTCCACCTCGACGACCCGCGCGCCCGGCCCGTCGACCCCGAGTACGGCGAGCCCGGCGACAGCGTCTCGATGGCCGACGGCTTCCCGCTGCTGCTCACCACCACCGCCTCGCTCGACCGGCTCAACGAGCTGGTCGCCGCCGAACACCCCGAGGGCCACGAGACCCTGCCGATGGAGCGCTTCCGCCCCAACGTGGTCGTCACCGGTGCCGAGCCCTGGGCCGAGGACAGCTGGCGCCGGATCCGGATCGGCGAGCTGACCTTCAAGGTGGTCAAGCCCTGCGGCCGCTGCGTCATCACCACCACCGACCAGGAGACCGGCGAGCGCCGCGGCAAGGAGCCGCTGCGCACCCTGGCCCGGCACCACCGGCTGATGAGCACGGCCGCGTTCGGGCAGAACCTCATCCCCGAGCGGCCGGCCGGCGTCGAGGGCGACGAGCTCGGCGCGCTGCACCTCGGTGACACCGTCGAGGTACTGGAGGCCGGGGCGCACTGGCCCGCCGACGCGCGCTGACCTTCATCGCGCCCCGAGGTCCGGAGTTCGGGTCCGGGGTTCGGTGTCCGGGGTTCGGAGTCCGGGCCCGCCGCCCCGGACGGAACCACCGCTGTGCGTGCTCGTTGAAACAAGTGGTCGGAACCTGTGGCCGCGGTGAGCGCTACCGGTGTCCGCGCGACAACGGGCGGCCGGACCACCCACGTGGGCGCGCTACGGTGGGCGGACGGCCCGCGCACCGTAGCGCGTTCGGCCCGATGATCGCCGGCTCGACGAAGGTGGGGACGACAGACCGTCATGGCTGAGCACAGGGTCCGGGTCACCCAGGACAGCGCATCCCGCTGGCGTCGCCGCGCGGGAGAGTACGACACGCTCGCGGAAGCCCTGGCGGCCGCCGAACCGGGCGACACCGTGACCGTCCGACCCGGCACCTTCCGGGAGAACGTGCTGCTGGACAAGCCGGTGACGATCGTCCCGGCCCAGGGCCCCGGCACCGTGCGGATCGAACCGCCGTCCGGGGTCGCGATCACCGTCACCGCCGCCGCGACCGTCCGCGATCTGGTCGTGGAGGGCGGCGAAAGCTCCTCCCCGGCCGTCCTGGTCACCGGCGCCCAGGCGACGCCCTCGTTCAACGGCTGCCGGATCGAGACCCGTTCGGCCAGCGGGATCGAGATCACCGCCGGCGCCCGGCCCACCCTGCGCGGCTGCGTCATCGCCAACCCGGGCGGACTCGGGCTGCGGCTGCGCGGCGAAGGCACCGCCGCCGCCTTCGAGGACTGCGAGGTCGCCGCCGCCGGGCAGGCCGGGCTCGCCGTCCTCGGCGGCGCGACCGCCGTCCTCGACCGCTGCCGCATCCACCACGCCTCCGGCGCCGGCGTGCTCCTCTCCGACCCCGGCAGCGCGGCCGAACTGTCCGGCTGCGAGATCTACGAGATCCGCGGCAGCGGCGTCCAGGCGGAGGCCCAGGCCGGCGGGCGGCTGGTCGACTGCGAGATCCACCGGGTCACCGGCAACGGCCTGACCCTCGACGGCGAGGCCGAGTTGGTACTCACCGGCTGCCGGGTGCACGACCTGCCGGAGAACGGCGCGGACCTGCGCGGACGAGCCCGGCTCAGGCTCGCGAACACCACCGTCCGGGACTTCGGGCGCGGCGCCCTGTCGGTCTGGGACCAAGGCACCGAGGCCGTCGCCGAGTCCTGCCAGATCCACAGCTCGACCGGCGAGTACCCGGCGCTGTGGGTCAGCGACGGCGCCCGGCTCACCCTCACCGACTGCTCGCTGCACGACCTGCCGGACGCCCTGTTCGTCCTCGACCGGGACTCCGCCGCCACCGCCGAGGGCTGCTCGTTCAGCCGGATCCGCAGCTCGGCGGTCTCGGTCAGCGGCGGGGCCACCGTCTCCCTCGCCGCCTGCCGGGTGCAGGAGGCCGGAACGGGGCTCTGGTTCCGCGACCACGGCAGCGGCGGGCTGCTCACCGACTGCGAGATCTCCGACGTCGCGACCGGGGTGATCGTCACCAAGGGCGCCGACCCGGTGCTGCGCGACTGCACCGTCCGGGCCAGTACGGACGCCGGGGTCTACATCTCGGCGCAGGGGCGGGGCACCTTCGAGGACTGCCGGGTATCGCACGGCAAGGGCTTCGGCTTCCACATCATCGACGGCTGCCGCACGCAGCTCATCCGGTGCCGGGCGGAGCAGAACGAACGGGCCGGATTCGAGTTCTCCGAGCCGGGGCCGGTCGCGGAGGGGTGCACCTCGGACGACGTGGGGGCGGCGCCGCAGGCGGTCGCTCCGGCGGGGCCGGCGGGTCTGGCGGGTCCGGGTGGCGGAGCGGGGCTGGGGCTTGGCCCGGGGCGCGGGTCCGGACCTGGCTCTCCGTACGGCGGTGCGGACGTACCGGCGCCCCGGACGCCCCAACTCGCCACCGTGGGACAGCTGTTGGCACCGCCGGTGACGGCTTCGGCGGCGATCTCACCGATCCCCGACTGCCGACCGGCCGACGAGGCGCTCGCCGAACTGGACTCCCTGGTCGGACTGGCTACGGTGAAGCAGGAAGTGCGCACCCTGATCGACCTGATCTCGGTCGGCCGGCGGCGCCGCCAAGCCGGGCTCAAAGCCCCCTCGTTGCGCCGCCATCTGGCCTTCACCGGCGCCCCCGGCACCGGCAAGACCACCGTCGCCCGGCTGTACGGCGAGATCCTCGCCTCGCTCGGGGTGCTCCAGCGCGGGCACCTGGTCGAGGTGGCCCGGGTCGACCTGGTCGGCGAGCACATCGGTTCCACCGCGATCCGCACCGCGGCCGCCTTCGACCGGGCGCGCGGCGGAGTCCTCTTCATCGACGAGGCGTACGCGCTCGCTCCGGAGGACGGCGCTCGGGACTTCGGGCGCGAGGCGATCGACACCCTGGTCAAGCTGATGGAGGACCACCGGGACGAAGTGGTCGTCATCGTGGCGGGCTACACCGCCGAGATGGAGCGCTTCCTCTCCGCCAACCCCGGTGTCTCGTCCCGTTTCTCACGCACCATCAGCTTTCCGGACTACACGGCGGACGAGCTGCTGGAGATCGCCCGGGCACAGTGCGCGGAGCACGAGTACGCGCTCTCGGAGGAGACGGAGCACGCGCTGCTGGAGCACTTCGGGCGGCTCGATCGCGGGCCCAACTTCGGCAACGGGCGCACCGCGCGACAGGTCTTCGAGACCATGATCGAGCGGCACGCGGTACGGATCGCCCACCTCACCGACCCGTCCACCGAGGAACTCCAGCTGCTCGTCCCGGCGGATCTGCCGACTGTTCCGCTGCCGTAGGGTCCGGTCGGGGGACTCGCGGGTGGCGCCAGCCCGTAGCCCAGCAGCCGCCGCACCAGCAGTTCCATCGGCGCCGCTGCCACCCGCGCCCGTACGCTGATCGCCGACACGCTGACGTGCTGGTCGCCGTGGGCATCGGCTACGTCGGCGCCAGCTACCTGGTGGCGCCGGAGAGCGTCGTCTCCGGTTTCGGCCTGCCCGAGTGGCCGCACGGCGAGGCGGCGGCGACCGGAGCGGCGACCGGGGCGCTGGGCGAGCCGTCTGACGGGACGTCGGACCGGCTGCGGCGTCAGCCCTTCCACGGGCCGCCGGCGAGGAAGGACTCCAGCGCGGCCCGGTACGGCGCGATGTCGATCCGCTCACCGGCCAGCCAGTCGTCCGAGTAGTACTTGTCCAGGTAGCGGTCTCCCGGATCGCAGATCAGGCCGACGACGCTGCCCGTCCGCCCGTCCGCGCGCATCTCCGCCACGATCCGCAGCGCGCTCCAGAGGCCGGTGCCCGTGGAGGCGCCGGCCTTCTTGCCGAGCACCTGCTCCAGCACCCGCACGGCGGCGATCGACGCGGCGTCCGGCACCTTCATCATCCGGTCGACCGCCCCCGGGACGAAGCTCGGTTCCATCCGGGGGCGCCCGATGCCCTCGATCCGCGAGCCGCTCCCGCAGACGGCGTCCGGGTCGTGGTTCACCCAGCCGTCGAAGAAGCAGGAGTTCTCCGGGTCCGCGACGCAGATCCGGGTGTCGTACTGCATGTAGTGCACGTACCGGGCGATGGTCGCCGAGGTGCCGCCGGTCCCGGCGGTGGCGACGATCCAGGCCGGCTCGGGGTGCGGCTCCAGGCGCAGCTGCGCGAAGACCGACTCGGCGATGTTGTTGTTGCCGCGCCAGTCGGTGGCCCGCTCGGCGTAGGTGAACTGGTCCATGTAGTGCCCGCCGGTCTCCTCGGCGAGCCGCGCGGAGGCCTCGTACACCTCGTCCGAGCGTTCGACCAGGTGGCACTCGCCGCCGTGGAACTCGATCAGGTCGATCTTGGCCTGGCTGGTGCTCTTGGCCATGACGGCGATGAACGGCACCCCGATGAGCTGGGCGAAGTACGCCTCCGAGACGGCGGTGGAGCCGCTGGAGGCCTCGATCACCGGCTTGCCGGGGCGGATCCAGCCGTTGCAGAGCCCGTAGAGGAAGAGCGAGCGGGCCAGCCGGTGCTTGAGCGAGCCGGTCGGGTGGGTGGACTCGTCCTTGAGGTAGAGGTCGATGCCCCACTCGGCGGGCAGCGGGAAGCGCAGGAGGTGGGTGTCGGCGGAGCGGTTGGCGTCGGCCTGGACCTTGCGCACCGCCTCCTTCAGCCAGGCGCGGTACTCCGGGTCGGACCGGTCGACGTCGACGGTCGGCTCGATGCCTCGATCGGTACCGGGCCGGGTGCCGGGCTGGGTGCTCATGGTCGCTTCTCCCTCGCGGTGACCCCCCACTGCTCACTACGAGTGTATGAGAGTCACGATAAGTGACCGTTGTCGAAGACCCAGCTTCCGCTTATCACCGCGGGAGAGGTGCCTAGACGGGCACCGACTGCGGGTCCGCCAGATACGGTCCCCACCCCAGCTCGGCCGCGCCCGCGAGCGCGCCGTGCGTCAGCTCCGCGCCGACGATCGGCACCCGGCCGCTGCGTCCCCAGAGGCAGCGCTCGGCGACCACCGCGCGCAGCCGCTCGGGCGCGGCCTTCAGCAGGTCGAGGTGCAGGCCGCTGAGGACCACCCGGTCGGGGTTGAGGATGTTGGCGACGCCGGCCAGCCCGAGCCCGAGCCGGTCGATGACGTGCTCCACCGCCGCGCGCGCCCGGTCGTCCGTGGCGGCCGCCCGGCACAGCTCTCGCGCCTGGTCGAGCAGTGGGCGCCCCCGATCCGGCGTGAGCCCTGCGGCGGCGAACAGTGCGTCGGGGTCGGTCTCGGAGTTGAGGCAGCCTCGGTTTCCGCACATGCACGGCCGTCCCTGCGGGTCGACGGTGAGGTGGCCGACCTCCAGGGCGAGGCCGGCGCTGCCGGTGTGCAGATGCCCGTCGATGACCAGCGCGCCACCGACGCCGCGGTGGCCGGAGGTGACGAAGAGCAGGTGGCGGGCGCCGCGGCCGGCGCCGTGCCGATACTCGGCGAGCGCGGCGAGGTTGGCGTCGTTGGCGATCGCGGCGGGCATCGGACGCAGGGCCTTCGGGCCGTGGTCGGCGCGGCCGACCTCGACGTCGTACAGGTCGGCGACCGGGGTGCCGCTGGGCCAGGCAAAGTGCAGCGCGGCGAGCGCGGCACCGTCCGGCTCGGTGACCGGGTTGGGCAGCGCGAGCGCGGCGCCCAGGCAGCGGCGGTCGGTGGCGCGGGCGAGGCGGGCGCCCGCCTCGGCGACGGCGCG
This sequence comes from Kitasatospora sp. NPDC023385, assembly GCF_055664045.1. Classification (NCBI taxonomy): domain Bacteria; kingdom Bacillati; phylum Actinomycetota; class Actinomycetes; order Kitasatosporales; family Streptomycetaceae; genus Kitasatospora; species Kitasatospora sp. NPDC023385. Next base: position 43,681 of record NZ_JBVOOL010000033.1, read on the forward strand.
CAGCATCCGGACGGGGTCGGTGGCGGCGGGCAGCGGCAGGTGGACGGGCGGGTCGAGCAGTCCGCCGAGGCAGGCCAGGGTGACGCTCAGGCCGTCGGCGTGGATCTGCCCGGCGACCACGACCGGCCCCTGCGGGTCGATCGCGAGTCGGTGCGAGGGACGTCCGCGACCGCCGCCGGCCGGGCGCGAGTCGACGGTGATCAGGCCGAGCGCTTCCAGCTCGGCGGTGACCGCCCCGGCGGTGGCCCGGGTCACGTCCAGCGCGCGGGTGAGCGCCGAGCGGGTCGGCGTCTGGCCGGTGTGGATCAGCGAGAGCGCGGGGCCGAGCAGCGTCCGACCGCGGTCGGGGGCCGCGCGCCGATGGCCGTCGCGCTGCGCGTCGGGGTCGTTCCCGGTGCCGGGCCGCGGGCTTGATGGTGAGAGCTGCACGCCCCTATTGTGACTTTGTGCCGCTTCGAAACAAAATCAGTTCCCACCCCACCCCGGACCACTCCTCCCCCCAGTCTCGCAGCACACCCCCGGTGACCGACAGCCCCTGGGGCCCCGCACGACTCGCACTCACCGCGTTCTTCGCCGTCGACGGCTTCCTCTTCGCCGCCTGGGTCGTCCGCATCCCGGACGTCCGCAGCCAGGTCAGCGCCTCGCACAGCGGCCTCGGACTCGCCCTGCTCTGCCTGTCCATGGGCGCCGTCATCACCATGCCCATGGTCGGACGCCTCTGCCTGCGGTACGGCTCGCGCCCGGTCACCGTCGGCTCGCTCGCCCTGCTCAGCCTCGCCGTTCTGCTGCCCGCGCACGCCCACTCCGTCGCCACGCTCGGCGGCGTACTACTGCTGTTCGGCGCCGGATACGGCGGCGCGAACGTCGCGATGAACAGCGCGGCCGTCGACCTGGTCGCGCAGCTGCGACGGCCCGTCATGCCCAGCTTCCACGCCGGATACAGCTTCGGCGGACTGGTCGGCACCGGCGTCAGCGGACTACTGGCCGGGCCCCTGAGCACCGCGTGGACGCTCGCGCTCAGCGGGGCGCTGGGCATGGCCGTCACCGTCGGCGCGGGCATCGTGCTGCTGCGGAGCCCGGCGGCGCCGCTGGTCGCGCCCGAGCGGGCGGCGGGTGCGGCGGGCGGCCGGACGGCCGGCGCGGCTGGCACGGCTGGCACGGCTGGCACGGCTGGCGGTGGGACGGCTGGCGCGGGCGCGGGCCGGCCACGCGTCCGGCTGCTGGTGCTGCTGCTCGGCGTCACCGCTCTGTGCACCGCGTACGGCGAGGGTGCGATCGCCGACTGGACCACCCTCCACCTCACCGACGACGTCCACGCGACCGCCGCGGTGGCCGCCACGGGCTACGGCGCGTACGCGTTCGCGATGGCCGGCGGACGGGTCGGCGGCACCTGGCTGTCCATAAGGCTCGGCCAGAACCGACTGATGCTGGCCGGCGGACTGACGGCCGCGGCGGGCATGCTGGTGGCCGCACTCGCACCGGTGGTGCCGCTGGCGATCGGCGGCTTCGTCCTGGCCGGCCTCGGGTTGGCCAACCTCTTCCCGCTCGCCATCGCCCAGGCCGGCGCGGCGGGCGGCCCGCAGGGCGTGGCGCTCGCCTCGTCCCTCGGGTACGGCGGGATGCTGATCGGCCCGGTGGTGATCGGCTTCCTCGCCGACGCGGCCGGACTGCCGATCGCCCTCACCACGGTCGCGGTGGCTGCCACAGCGGCGGCGCTCCTGCCGCTGGCGGTCGGGCGACGCTCGGACAACAGGTGACAGGCGATGGATAACAGATAACAGCTGACAGATTTCAACATCTGTCAGCTGTCAGCTGTTATCCGTCCGCTGTCGTCCACCTCCGCCCCTCCTGCCGACGGCCCCGCCCCGTAGTGGCAGGATGCGTGGCCATGACGACCAGCGCACCCTTCCAGGTACTGCGGGCGAGCGAGCGCCCGGCGACGGCATGGCTCAACGGGGGCGGGGTGACCAGGGAGGTCGCCGGGTTCCCGACCGGGGCCGGGCTGGACGGGTTCGACTGGCGGGTCAGCCTGGCCGACGTGGCCTCGGCCGGGCCGTTCTCCCTCTTCCCCGGCATCGACCGGGTGATCACCCTGGTCGAGGGCGCCGGCATGGTGCTCACCGTCGACGGCGTCGAGCAGCTGGTCGACGCGCCGTACCGGCCGTTCGCCTTCTCCGGCGACGCCACCACGGACTGCCGACTGCTGGCCGGCCCGGTGGTGGACTTCAACGTGATGACCCGTCGAGGGCGGGTCGAAGCCACCGTGGACCCGGTCACCGCGCCCGCCACCGTCGAGGTCCCGGCCGGGGGCACCGTCCTCCTGGTCTGCCTGGCCGGATCGGCCCTCCTGGGCAACGCCGAACTCGCCGGCTACGACGCGGCGTTGCTCGACGCCCCGGGCACGTACGAGCTGCGCCCGAGCGGCGTCACTGCCGTCATCAGCTTCCGCCCCGCCCACTGACCAGCTCCGCCCATCGACGGCCCGGACGCCCGCGCTCCCGCCCCCGAATCGGCGAGCAGGAACGGGAGCGGGAGCGCGCGAGCGCCGGTGCCGCCGTCAGCCGCAGAGCGCCGGCGTGGCGTGCGCCGGGTCCAGGGCGTTGGTCACCAGGTGCAGCGCCGTCGGCGAGAACGCGATCGCGACGTGTTCGACGAGCGAGACCGGGCAGTGGTTCTGCAGCACCTCGTTGTCGACGGCGGGACCGTTCAGGAACTGGGTCCGCCACGGGGTGACGACCTCGTCGTACACGGTCGAGATCACCGTGTAGCTGACGCCCGGCACGGTGTCCGGGCGGGAGGCCATCGTCCTGTTGAAGTCGGAACCCACCGCCTGGTCGCGGCAGGCCTGGCAGACGGTGTAGATCAGGTCCGCCACGCCCGGGAAGTACGGCGCGAGGTTGACGATCCCGTCGAGCGTCGTGCCGTGGCTGGAGGGCGCCAGCCCGATCAGCTTGCCGACCTTGGACGCGCCACCGAGGAACTTCAGGTAGTAGTTCGGCAGCATGCCGCCCTGCGAGTGCCCGACGATGTCGACCTTGGCCGCTCCCGTCGCGTTGCGCACCAGGTCGACGAAGCGGGCGAGTTGGGCGGCCGAGTCCGGCACCGCGCCGAGGCCCCCGATCGGGAGCAGCAGGCCGCTGCCGGTGGAGGTGACGCCGGGGATCGTCCCGTAGTCGAGCGCGAAGACGCAGTACCCGAGGCTCTTCAGTAGCGGGGAGAGCGCCAGCCAGTTCTCGTAGCGGTTCGCGAAGGTGCCGTGCACCAGGACGACCGGGTCGGGGTGCGCGGCGGTGGGTCGGCAGTTCCAGTCGTTGGCGCCGGGCGGCGAGGCCACCGTGTCGCCGTCGGGCGGCAGTTCGCCGGCGGCAGCAACAGCGGCAGCCCCGGCACGGGCACCGGCCCCGGCAGCAGTGGCGATGGCCGGGACCGCCTGGCCGCCCGGAGCCGCGTACGCAGGAGCCGTGGTCGCGCCGACGAGCAGTGCCCCCGCGAGCACGGCCGCACCGAAAGCACCGAAAGCACCGAACGCGCCGGACGCGCCGAACGCGCCGGACGAGCCGGACGAGCCGGACGAGCCGAAGGCGCCGGCCGCGCGGCTGAGCCCCCGGCGCAAGGGACTTGCGGAGAAGCGGAGAAGTGGGGTTCTCAACTGTTGCCTCCACAGCGGAAGTTTGTTACCAACAGGTAACCCGAGTGGATCCATCATGCGGTCGCCCCTCCGGCCGGGCCCTTGGGTGTTCCCCAGACCTGGACGGTGTTCTCTGTGACCGGTCACAACGCACCCCACTGCCCACCCCCGAACACTTCCGCCCAGGCGCCGGGTTGGCGGATCCCGGTGATCGGCGGGCTGCCCGCCGATCAGCGACTCCTCTGCGGCGTCCGCGAGTTGGCCGAGTCCGTGGTCGCCGCCCTGCTGGACCGGGTGCCGGTCTACCACCGCCTGCCCCGCGAACAGCTCACCGGCGAGCTCACCCGGGACACCGAGCGCCGGGTCCGCGCCCTCGCCCACACCGTCCGCACCGGACTGCCCGCTCCGGCCGAGGAGTTCACCGCCGTCCGGGAGGCCGCCGCCCGCCGCGCCGAGGAAGGCCTGCCGCTGGACGCCGTCCTGCTCGCCCAACACCTCGGGCTGGAGGTCTGCTGGGAGTTCGTCACCCGCCACGCCCGGGATGGCGACGCCGCCGAGCTACTGGTCCTCAACCGGCTGCTGCTCGACCAGCTCCGGCAGGCCTCCACCGCCGCCGGCGCGGGCTACCTGGAAGGGCGCCGCCCCGCCGCCGACCGTCGCTACGCGGCGCGACAGTCCCTGCTCACCGCACTGCTCGCGGGCACCCCCGCCGACGAGGCCGCCACCCGGGCCGGACTCCGGCTGCCTGCCGGCTACGCCGTGCTCTGCCTCTCCGTCGCCGAGCACCCCGACGAGCGCTCCCCCGGCGTCGACCCCGGCATCGCCGGCCGCCGCAAGCTCCGTCGGCTCGTAGCCGAACTCGACCACCGCACCCGGCAGTTGGCGCTCACCGCGCTCGCGCCGTCGGGCGGACTGGTGCTCGTCCCGTTCGACCCGTCCCCGGGATCAACCGACGACCCCATCGCCGAAGCCCCGTGGCCGCACCTCGCTGCCACCCTCGCCGCAGCGGCCCGCGCGGCCGGTGCGCCCGTTCTCGCCGGAGCCGCCGCAGGCGCACCCGCCGAGGTACCCCAAGCGGCCGCTCTCGCCTACGAAGTCCTCGATGTCGCCCAGGCGTTCGGGCGCCCGCCCGGACTGCACCGGCTGGACGACATCCTCCTGGAGTACCAGCTCACCCGCCCCAGCCAGGCTCGCGCCCGGCTCGCCTCCCTCCTGGAACCCCTGGCCGACAGCGGGGAGTTGCTCACGACCCTGCGCACCCACCTGGGCAGCGGCCTCAACCGCCGGCACACCGCGAGCGCCCTGCACCTGCACCCGAACACCGTCGACTACCGGCTGCGCCGCATCGCCACCCTGACCGGCCTGGACCCGACGCACCCCGCCGACGCCCTGCGGATCACCGCCGCCCTAGCCGCACGGACGGCCGAACAGGCTGCGCCCGTCCGGTAGTTCCGACCAGTCTCGCCCACCCGACCGAACCCGACTCACCCTGTCCTACCCCCGGACGCGGAAGCAGCGCGTACACGGCACGGCACCCGCACCACCGACGTCGGTCACGACGACGACGGCACGGGTGCCGCGAAAGGTCCGATCAGCAGGCCGGACCGGGCCTCAGCAGTTGATCGAGCCGTGGGTCAGCACCCAACCGTTCAGCTTGTCCCAGGTCAGCGGGCCGACGATGCCGTCCGGCGAGAGGCCGGTGCACCGCTGGAACCGCCAGACGGCGTTGTCGGTCCCGGCGCCCCAGATGCCGTCCTCGTCCAGCCTGGTGCTCCAGGACGAGTACGTGATGTGGTTGAGCTCGCACTGGAGCTGCTTCACCGCGTCACCGGTGTTGCCGTAGCGGAGCGTGGGCTGGGCATTGGTGTAGCCGCAGTACTGCGAGGCCTGCGCCGAGGCGGTGGGCGCGGTCGCGATCCCGGCCGCCAGCACGAGTCCAGCGGTGACGAGACCGCCGACGAGACGGTTGCGCATGGGAGTCCCCCGTTCCATGGGTCTATCGATGTCAATCGATGTCAATCAACGCCAGTCCATGTCGACCGATGTCGATCAAGGTCAAGGTCAAGCAAGCGGCACAATAACCGACGATTCGTCAGTAAAACGGAGGGATCGTCTAAAGGATCGACAAAACGATCATCAGTCCTGCTCTCCCGGCAGCCTCAGGTCCCACCCGACCAGGGCACGCAGCTGCTCCGCCGTCACGCCCTCCGGCACCGGCTGGGGCGCGTCATGGCGCAGCGGCGGCTGCCAGCCTTCCTCCTCGGTCCATCGGCGGACCACCTTGGCCGGCGCCCCGGCGACAACGCTGTGGTCGGGCACCTCGCCGCGCACCACCGCGCCCGCCGCGACCACCACGTTGCGGCCGATCCGAGCGCCCGGCAGGATCACCGCGCCGGTGCCGATCCAGCTGCCCGCGCCGATCTCCACCGGCACGTTGCGCGGCCACTGCTTGCCGATCGGCAGGTCGGTGGCCCGGTACTCGTGCGCCTGGTCGGAGATGTAGACGCCGGGCCCGGTCCACACGTCGTCACCGAGCACGATCGACTGGTGGCCGACGATGTGGCTGTCCCGGCCGATCACGCAGCCGCCGCCGATCCGCACGATCGGTTCCGGCCCGAGGTCGAGGCCGGGCAGGAAACCGGCGCTGATGGTGACCCGCTCACCGATGATCGAGAACGGCCCGATGGTGATCCACTGCTCGTTGAACACCGCACCGAGCGGGAAGGCCAGGGTCGTACCGTCCCCCAGCGCGCCGAACCGGTACGGCCCCGGGCTCTGGTTGGTGACCGCGCCGGTCCGCTGCACCCAGCGCCAACCCCGGTGAACGAGGCGCCCTGCGGCACGGCGACCACCGGCCCGAACGGCGGAGACGAGGGAGCGGGTTATCGGCATGCGCTCACGTTACCGGCCCGTAGCAGTCGCCCGGCCGTCAGGCGGCCAACATCACACCGGCCACACCAGCCACCCCTTCCCCGGCGACCAAAAGCACCGACCACACCAGCGGCACACCACCGACCACACCTCCGGGCACACCTCCGGGCACACCTCCGGGCACCCGAAGGAAAGTCCGAAATCCGCGACCGGCGGCAGCCCGCAGTGGAAGACTCCGCCCCATGAAGATCACCGAACACATCGACGCGCTGCGCCACGAGGGCGTCCGACTCGCCGAAGCCGCCGCCCGTACCGAGCTGTCCGCCCCCGTCCCGACCTGCCCGGACTGGCAGTTGGCGGACCTGCTGCGGCACGTCGGCTACGTCCACCGCTGGGCCGCCGCCATCCCGTCCCGGGGCTTGTCGGCGCCACTGAACGAGGCGGACGCGGAGGCTGCCGTCGGACCGCTGCCGTCGGACGCCGCACTGCTCGATTGGTTCCGCGAAGGCCACGCCGCCCTGGTGGACACGCTCACCAAGGCCCCGGACGATGTCGAGTGCTGGACCTTCCTGCCCTCCCCCAGCCCGCTGGCGTTCTGGGCCCGGCGCCAGGCGCACGAGACCGCCATCCACCGCTACGACGCCGATTCGGCCGCCGGAATCCCCGGCCCGGCCATGGACACCGTGCTCGCCCTCGACGGCATCGACGAACTGGCGCGCGGCTTCATGACCCGCAGCAGGGCCACGCTGCGCAGCGACCGGCCGCGCACCCTCCGGATCCAGCCCACCGACGGCGTACCCTCCTGGCACCTGACGATCACCCAGGAGACGCCGACCGTCACCACCGACGAGAGGCCCCAGCCGGCCGACCTCACCCTCACCGGGCCCGCCCACGAGCTCTACCTGCTGCTGTGGAACCGGCTGCCTGCCGATCAGGCGCGGGGAGTCGAGGCCAGCGGGGACCAGGGCCTGCTCGACCTCTGGCGCGAAGCCGCCACGATCAATTGATGTGACGGGCCGGGGGCGGGCGCAGCGCTCACGCAACGGCCGCAGCGCCCGCGCCCACGCCACGCCCACGCCCACGCCCACGCGACCACGGTCGTGTCCTGTCCCCGCGACGAAGGTTCGTGCCCGCGCAGCGACGGCGAGCCTCGCGGGCACCCGGCCGTCAGCGCACCCAGCGCGCGGGCCGCTTCTCCAGGAACGCCCGCATGCCCTCCTGCGCCTCCGCCGAGCCGAACAGCCGCGCCGACAGCTCCACCAGCTCGTCCGCGTCCCGTGTGAAGGAGCGCACCACGTCCGCGTTGGCCAGCCGCTTCGACTCCGCCAGGCCCTGCGGCGAGCCCTGGCGCAGCGCGTCCAGCAGGCCCTTCAGCACGACGCCGGTTTCCTCGGCGGATCCGGTGGCGCTGCTGATCAGGCCGATTCGGGCGGCCTCGGCGGCGTCGAAGACCTCACCGGTGAGGTAGTAGCGGGAGGCGGCGCGCGGCTCCAGCTTGGGGCGCAGCGGGAGGGAGATGACGGCGGGCGCGAGGCCGAGCCGGACTTCGGTGAAGGCGAAGGTCGAGGCCGGTCCGGCGACGGCGAGGTCCGCCGCGCCGACCAGGCCCAGGCCACCGGCCCGGACGTGCCCGTCGATGACGGCGATCACCGGTTTGGCGCAGTCCACGATCGCCCGCTGCAACTCGACCAGGCCGCGCGGGCCGACCGTCGGGTCCGCGCCGGTCGCCTCCGAGAGGTCCGCGCCCGCGCAGAACACCTTGCCGGTGTGGCCGAGCACCACGGCGCGGACGTCCGGATCGGCGGCGGCCGTCGCCAGACCGGCGTGCAGCTCGGCCATCAGGCGGGTGGAGAGCGCGTTGCGGTTGTGCGGCGAGTCGAGGGTGATTGTGGTGACGGCGTCGGCGGTGCTGACGCGAACGAGGGGCTCTGCGCTGGTCATCGGCGGGGCCTGCCTTCCGGCTGAGGGTGGGTCGGACTGCGGGCGCGGTCCGGGGTGCCCGGATCGCGCCCGGACGACTCTGGCACGCCCACCCGCCCCTCGGCCAGAGCCAACCCGCACCACCCCACCTCGCCTACGGCGGAAAGTGGGTCGGCCCTCGCCTCCGGGGTCGGCGGCCACCGCACCCGCGCCGTAATCCGGTGGTCGCAGCCGTCGCGCCCACGGCTGCAGCATCGCCATGACCAGCGACACCGCCCGGACGACCGACACCGCGCAGGCCGGGCTCGACGGTGCATGTGTACGGCGGGCCGGGTCGCTGTTCGGCGATGCCGTCGGGCGGAAGCTCGGGGAAGGAGTCCGGCGGAGAGGCCGCCGAGGTGCTCGCGTTCGCCCCCGACGTCCTGGCCGCCTGGTGGCGGAGGCGCGCCGCTGCCGAGCGCCGTCGTCGTGGATGTCGGATGTCGGGCGTACGGAGGACGACGGTTGGGCCGTGGTGGAGGCCAACGCGGCCTGGGCCAGCGGTGGTTACGCCGCCGATCCGGACGCCGTGCCGGACGTGGAGTTGCGGACGGGCGAGCCGACCGCCCAACTCCCCTCCACTAACCGACCGTTCCTTCGCAACCTACCCGAGGTAGTGCGCTGAGACCGACGGGGTTGGGGACCGCGGTACTTGCGTCTGCGGTGACTCATGACGCAGGATCCGCGCCATGACCACCTCTCACCTCACCCACATCACCGAACCGCCCGGGGTCGCACCCGGCACCGGCTACACCCAGGTCGTCACCGGTACCGGCCGGCTGGTCCAGGTCTCCGGCCAGGTCGCCTTCGACGAGCACCGGAACCTGGTCGGCGTCGGCGACCCTAAGGCGCAGGCAAGGCAGATCTTCGAGAACCTGAGCCGCTGCCTGGCCGCCGCCGGGGCGGGGTTCGAGCACGTCGTGAAGTTCACCTTCTTCATGACCGACATCGCCTACCTCCCGGCCATCCGCGATGCGCGCGACGAGTACCTGGGCTCCCTGCCCCTGCCGGCCGCCTCCGCGATGCAGGTCGTGGCCCTGTTCAAGCCCGAGGTGCTGATCGAGATCGAGGCGACGGCGATCGTCCCCGAGTAGCCGAAAACGGGACCGGCCGGTCGTGCGCGACCCGCGCCGGCAGCAACGGCCCAGGCCTCAGGCCTCAGGCCTCAGACCGACTCGGGGCTCCCGTCCCGCCGTCCGGCCCACCGGACGACGGGACGCATCGCCAGGCCCGCCGCCGCGAGCACCGCGCCCAGGACGATCCAGCCGACCGCGCCGCACCCGATCACCAGGGTGCTGACCAGCGCCGGACCGGCCATCATCGCGGCCGCCGTCCCCGCGTTGTACACACCCTGGTAGGCGCCGTGATCGCGCTCGTCCGCGAGGTCGTAGCTGAGCGCCCAGCCGCCCGCCTGCCCGACGACCTCACCGAGGGACTGCAGCGCGACCCCGCCGAGCACCACCACGGCCGCGACGGCCGCGGGCAGACCGTGCGCCAGCGAGATGACCAGGCAGGAGGCCGCGAGCGCCATCCCGGCGCGCCCGCAGGCCCGAGCGGCGACGGACCGTTCCTCGGTGCCGCGGGTGGCCCTCACCTGCAGGGTGATCACCAGCAGCGTGTTGACGATCAGGGTGCCCGCGACGGTGATCCGCGGCGCGTCGGTCTCCTGGACGATCCAGAGCGGCACGCCGACCTCCAGGACGGCGAACTGCAGACAGAGCACGGCGTTCAGCACGGTCACGGCGAGGAACGGGCCGTCCCGCAGCGCCGGGTTCCGGCGCCGGCCCTGCTTGGTGCCCTTGCCCGAGGGGTCCGACGGGTTCGGAACACCGGACCCCGCCGACGGCTCGGCCACCGACGGCTCGGCCACCGCTGGCCGGCTCACTGCCGGCCGCAGCAGCTCGGCGAGGCGGTGGAACAGCACGGCGACGACCACGAAGGAGGCCGCATCGGCCAGGATCGCCGTCAGGTAGACCGGCCGGTTGTCCAACTGGAGGGCGACCGCGCCCAGGGCCGTGCCCAGGCAGATGCCCACGTTGGTCACCACCCGCAGGTAGGCCCGGCCCGCCACCCGGCGTTCGGCGGGCAGCACCTCGGCGTAGAGCGCGTTCCGTACGGCGGCGGACCCGCGGTCGACTGCGGAGACCAGGCAGGCCAGCGCGACGAAGGCCGGATAGCTGTGCACCAGCGCGTACCCGGCGGTACCGACCGCCTGTACCGAGACCAGCGCCACCAGCACCCGCCGGGCGCCCCAGCGGTCGGCGGCCCGACCGGCCGGCACGCTGGCGGCGACTCCGCACAGACCCGCGGCGGTCATCCCGAGCCCCAGCTGCGCGGCGCTCAGACCGAGCACGCGCGTGAAGAACAGCACCGCGACGGAGAGGGAGAGGCCGTTGCCCACGGTGTTGACCAGGGTGATCCCGGCCAGCCGACGCACCGTCGGGTCCGGGTGCAGGCGCCGTCGCACGACACCGAGGGCACCCCCGCCACCGGGCGACGCAGGCCCGGCAGGGGCGTCGGGCTCGGCAGGGGCGTCGGGCTCGGCAGGGGCGTCGGGCTCGGCAGGGGCGTCGGGCTCGGCAGGGACTTCGGGCACGGCACGGGCAGGTGCGGAGGACTCCGCCGTCGAGGTGGTCATGCAGCGATCCCACCGCCCGCCGAAGCGGTCCCGGTACTCCTTTAGGCTCTGGCTAAATCCGAAGCCGGACTCCCAACCCCCGGCTCCCGACCCCGGTTCCCGATCCGGTCCGATTCCCGACCCGGTCCCGACCGGATCCCCGCAGAAGGACACCCGCGTGCACCGGTTCACCCTCCGCCTCGCGGACCTCGCCACCACCTGGTTCGCCGCCTCCCCGATCCACGAGGCCGTGCTCAGCCTGCGGATGTGGAGCCACCCGGGCGTCTACCACCTGCAGACCCGGGCCTTCGAACAGCTCAGGCCCGCCTTCGAACGCCTCGACTCCCGACTTCTGCTCTCGCTCGTCGCGGAGAACCGCTTCATGCCGGACTTCCTGACGCCCCGCCCAACCTCTCCCTCGCCCGAGTTCCACGCCGAACTCGCCATCGTGCGCGCGCTGCCGCCGCAGCAGTTGCGCCCCGAACTGGAGCAGACGTACCTCCTGCACGGCCAACCGCTTCCAGCCGTGCTCGCCGCCGGACTCGCCGACCCGGAGCGGCTGTTGGCGCGAATCGCCGACGCACTGGAGGAGTACTGGGAGCTGTGCCTCGCGCCCGCCTGGTGGCCGCAGGCCCGGGCGGCGCTGGAGGCCGACCTGGTCTACCGCGCCCGGCTGCTCGCCCGGCACGGCGCGGCAGCTCTCTTCGCCGACCTGGACCACCGGCTCCACTGGGAGAACGGTGTGCTGTCGATCAACCGGCACTGGACGGGCGGGGACGTGGAGACCGCGGTGGACGCGCGCGGCCTCGTGCTCTGTCCGACCTTCTTCGTCCGCGGCGCGATCACGATGATCAGCAACGACCGTGCGCCGCAGATCAGTTACCCGGCCCGCGGGCAGGCGGGCATGGCCGGCCAGGGCGCACCGGTACCGCCGCAGGCCCTGGAGGCGCTGGTCGGTGCGCCGAAGGCCCGCCTGCTGGCCATGCTCACCGAGCCCGCTTCCACTACCGACCTCGCCTATCGCCTCGGCGTCACTCCGGGTGCGGTCAGCCAGCACCTGTCCGTCCTCGCGGCCACCAGGCTGGTCAACAGGGCCCGCCACGGCCGATCGGTGCTGTACCGGCGCAGCCCGCTCGGGGACGAGCTGACGGGGGCGAACAGATGACAGGTGACAGATGACGGACGACGGCGAACAGATTTCAGGTGACAGATAACAGATAACAGATGTTGAACTCTGTCAGTTGTCACCAGCGCCATCCCCGCCCCCACCCTCCAACTGGTACAGACCTGTTGACGCATTGGTCCAGTCCTCCTACAGTGCCCATGCCCCCGCCTCCCCACGACGAGGGCGCCGATCGCACACGGATCAAACCCCGGTTCTACATCACCCTGTTCCAACCCCCACAGCCACAGGGAGAACCATGTCCGCTCGATCCCGGGCCGGGCGCCCACGCGCGCGCAGCAGACTGCTGGCACTGCTCTCGGCCCTACTCCTCCCCCTGGCCGCGCTCACCGCGCTGGCCACCCCGGCGAACGCGGCCGGAAGGCTCACCGCCACCTTCACCACCGCCGACAACGGCTCCTGGTGGCAGGGCACCTACATCGTCCACAACGACAACGCGACCGCCGTGTCCGGCTGGAGCCTGGAGTTCGACCTCCCGACCGGCGTCACCCTCGGCAGCACCTACAACGGCACCGCCACCGTCAACGGCCGACACATCACCGTCGCCGCGGCGTTCTACAACTCCACCGTCAACGCCCACAGCACCACCGAGCCGTACAGCTTCTGGTTCGTCGGCACCGGCCCGGTCTCCGCCCCGCTCAACTGCCGTGTCAACGGGGACAAGTGCGACGGCTCCGCCGATGCCCCGCCGTCCGCGCCGGGCACCCCGACGGTGGCCGAGTCCACCGCGCACACGCTCGCCCTGAGCTGGCCGGCCGCCACCGGCGGCGACTTCCCGGTCTCCTCGTACGAGGTGCTGAGCGGCAGCACCGTCCTCGCCTCCAGCCCGGTCACCAGCACCCTGGTCGCCGGTCTCACCCCGGCCACCTCCTACATCCTGGCCGTCCGGGCCAAGGACAGCCGCGGCAACCGGGGCCCCCTCAGCACGGCCGTCACCGCCGCCACCTTCGACCCGTCCACCGACACCGTCCCGCCCACCGCGCCGACCAACCTAAGTACGGCGGCGGTCAGTTCGACGGACGTGACGCTCGCCTGGAACGCCGCTGCCGACAACCTCCGGGTCGCCGCGTACGACGTCTACCAGGGCGCCACCCTGGCGGCGACGGTCACCGGCAGGACGCTGACCGCGACCGTCGGCGGCCTCTCACCGTCGACCGCCTACACCTTCACCGTGAGGGCCCGGGACGCCGCCGACAACGCCTCGCCCGCCTCCGCCCCGCTCACCGTGACCACGTCGGACCTGGTGGGCGCCGGAAAGTACGCCCGGGTCGGATACTTCGTCCAGTGGGGCATCTACGGCCGCCAGTACTTCGTCAAGAACCTCGACACCTCGGGCAGCGCCGCGAAGCTCGACGTCGTCAACTACGCCTTCGAGAACATCGATCCGGTCAACCTGACCTGCCTCGCGGGCGTCACCAAGGGCACCACCGCCAACCCGCAGGACCCGGACCAGGGCACCGGAGCCGGGGACGCCGACGCCGACTACGCCCGCCCGATGAGCGCCGACCAGTCGGTGGACGGCGTGGCCGACGACGGCTGGGGCAAACTCCGCGGCAACCTCAACCAGTTGAAGAAGCTCAAGGCCAAGTACCCCAACCTGAAGGTCGTCGTGTCGCTCGGCGGCTGGACGTACTCCAAGTACTTCTCCGACGCCGCCGCCACCGACGCCTCCCGCCAGAAGCTGGTCAAGTCCTGTGTGGACACCTGGATCAGGGGCAACCTGCCGGTCTACAACGGCGCCGGCGGCGACGGCGTGGCGGCCGGGATCTTCGACGGCATCGACCTGGACTGGGAGTGGCCCGGTTCCGGCGACGGCCACGCGGGCAACCACTGGAGCGCCGACGACAAGGCCAACCTGACCCTGCTGCTCGCCGAATTCCGCAAGCAGCTCGACGCGTTGGGCGGCTCGCACAAGCTGCTGACGGCCTTCACCCCGGCCGATCCGGCGAAGGTCGCCGCCGGCTGGGACCTCGGCAGGATCTTCGGCTCGCTGGACATCGCCAACGTCCAGGGCTACGACTTCCACGGCTCGGGCAGCGACAACTCCTGGGAGCCCAGTCGCACCGGCTCCCAGGCCAACCTCTACCAGGACCCGAACGACCCGTACAGCTTCCACTTCAGCGTGGACGCGGCCGTCCAGACCTACCTCGGCGCCGGGGTCAACCCGCGCAAGCTCACCATCGGCTTCCCGTTCTACGGGCGCGGCTGGCAGGACGTGGCGGACGGCGGGGCGAAGGGCGTCTGGCAGTCCGCGAGCGGAGCCGCACCGGGCCAGTTCGCCGAGGAGGCCGGGACGCGCGGATACGGCAACCTGATCGCCGGCCTGCCCGGCCTCACCGTGTACCACGACCCCAAGTCCGTTGCGACGTACGGCTACACGGGAGCCGGCGGCCAGTGGTGGACCTTCGACGACGCCTGGTCGATCGCCCAGAAGGCGGCCTACCTCAAGTCGAAGAACCTGCTCGGCGGCATGGTCTGGGAGATGTCCGGCGACACGCCGTCCGGAACCCTGATGTCGGCCCTCGACACCGGGCTCAAGTAGCGGGCACGCCCGCTCCCGGCCTCAGGTAGCGCGCGCCCCCACCCCACACCGCGAACGGGCCGGTGCCCCCCACAGGAGGAGCACCGGCCCCGCACCCGCTCAAGCCCCCTACCGCGACGCCATCGCCGTCAGCTTCCGTGCCACCCGGAACTGCCGCAGCACCTGGGAGAAGGTGGTGTGCCCCTGGGTGGTGCGGGCGAAGGCCCGCCAGGCCGGCGGTACCAGGCAGACCGCCACGTGGAACAGGTACGGGCGCCGCTCGAAGGCGCCCAGCAGCTGCTTGCCCGCACGCATCTCCACGCCCAGCCCGGCCTTGATCGCGAACGCGTAGTTCAGCGCCTCGCGCCGCACCGCCGCCGCGTTGCCCGCCTCGGCGACGCTGACCGCCCACTCGCCGGCCAGCCGGCCCGAGCGCAGCGCGTACGAGATGCCCTCGCGGGTCCACGGCTCCAGCAGTCCCGCCGCGTCCCCGGCGACCAGCACCCGGCCGCGGGAGAGCGGCGAGTCCTCGGCCCGGCAACGGGTCAGGTGTCCCGATTCGACGCTCGGGGTGAACCCGGACAGGCCCAACCGCCTGATGTAGTCGGCGAGGTACTGCTTCGTCCGCTCGCCGTCGCCGCGCGCCGAGATGACACCGACGGTCAGGCTGCTGGTCTCGGTCTTCGGGAACACCCAGCCGTAGCTGCCGGGCAGCGGGCCCCAGTCGAGGTGGATCCGGCCCGCCCAGTCGGCGGCGACCTGTGGCGGCACCGGGATCTCCGCCTCCAGGCCGAGGTCGATCTGGTCGAAGGTGACGCCGACGTGCCGGGCGATCCGGCTGGCACTGCCGTCCGCACCGACCACCGCGCGGGCTTCGAAGGTCCGCCCGTCGGTCGCCGTCACCAGCGCCGTCCGGTGCTCGCCGCCGCGCTGCTCGACGCCGGTGACGGTCACTCCGGTGACCAGCACCGCCCCGGCCTCCTTGGCCGCCTGCACCAGGCGCAGGTCGAACTCGTCCCGGTTGACCAGGCCGAACAGCATCCGCTGGGAACGCCGCGTCCGGGTGTACCGCCCGTTGTAGGCGAAGGTGACGGCGTGCACCCGGTCCTGCAGCGGCAGCCGGAAGTCGGGCGGCAGGCTGTCCCGGGAGGGGCCGATGATGCCGCCGCCGCAGGTCTTGTAGCGGGGGTGTTCGGCCTTGTCGAGGAGCAGCACCCGCCGGCCCTGGACGGCGGCGGCGTGCGCGGCCGACGCGCCCGCCGGTCCGGCGCCGACCACCACGACGTCCCAGACGCCGTCGAGCGGCGAGGCCGCGTCGTCCGGCAGCGAGGCCGTGTCGTCGAGCGGCGCGGCCGTGTCGTCGAGCGGGCTGTCGAGCGGGCTACGGGAATCGGAGCTTCCGGAGTCAGTCACGTCGAGCAATCCTATGCGTCCGCCCGCCCCGCCGTACGCCGCGCCACCCGAACCCTTCCGCGCCGCTCGCCCGGCGGAGCACCGCCCGCGAACCACTGCGCCACCACCCCCGGACCGCCGCGCCACCACCCCCGGACCGGCCGCTCACCACCTCGCACCACGGGCGCACCCGGCCCCGAACCACCCGATTCCCCTCCGCCTATGATCGGCAGTACCGCGATCAACCGTCTCCGCCCGCACCATCCCACGGGCGGACCCATCCCCTCGGAGCCCCGATGTCACAGCCCCTGGCCGACGCCGTCCGGTCCCTGATGGACCGTGCCCGCACCGACCTCGCCGAACTGGTCGCCTTCCCGTCAGTCGCCGACCCGCGCCAGTTCCCGGTCGAGGAGTGCGAGAAGGCCGCGCGCTGGGTCGCCGACGCGTTCGCCGCCGAGGGCCTGACCAAGGTCCAGCTGCTCGACACCCCGGACGGCACCCAGTCCGTCTACGCCGAGCTGCCCGGCCCCGAGGGCGCGCCGACCGTCCTGCTCTACTCGCACTACGACGTGCAGCCCCCGCTCGACGAGGACGCCTGGCTCAGCCCCGCTTTCGAGCTGACCGAGCGTGACGGCCGCTGGTATGGGCGCGGCGCCGCCGACTGCAAGGGCAACATCCTGATGCACCTGACCGCCCTGCGGGCGCTGCGCCAGGTGTACGGGGACGGCTACCCGGTCAGCCTGAAGATCATCGTCGAGGGTTCGGAGGAACAGGGCACCGGCGGCCTGGAGCGCTACGCCGAGGCGCACCCCGAGCTGCTCGCCGCCGACACCATCGTCATCGGCGACACCGGCAACTTCGCCCCCGGCCTGCCCACCGTCACCGCCTCGCTGCGCGGCATGACCGTGGTCGAGGCGTCGGTCACCACCCTGGCCGGCAACCTGCACTCCGGTGCGTTCGGCGGCGCCGCCCCGGACGCGCTGCAGTCCCTGGTCCGGATCCTCGCCTCGCTGCACGACGAGAACGGCGACGTCGCCGTCGCCGGGCTGGCCACCGGCCAGAGCTGGGAGGGCGTGCAGTACCCCGAGGAGCAGTTCCGTGCCGACGCCAAGGTGCTCGACGGCGTCGCCCTGACCGGCACCGGCACCATCGCCGACCGCCTGTGGGCGCGCCCCGCCGTCACCGTCCTCGGCATCGACGCCCCGCCGGTGATCGGCGCCACCTCCTCCGTCCAGGCCGCCGCCAAGGCCCTGATCAGCCTGCGCGTCCCGCCGGGCACGGACGCCTCCGCCGCCCAGGACACGCTGGTCGCCCACCTGGAGGCGCAGGTCCCGCTCGGCGCCCGGCTCACCGTCCAGCGCCTCGGCGCCGGCTCCCCGTTCCGCGCCGACACCACCGGCCCGGCGTACGAGGCGATGGGCGAGGCGATGGCCGAGGCATTCGGCACGGAGATGGTCGCGTCCGGCGAGGGCGGCTCGATCCCGCTCTGCAACACGCTGCGCTCGCTCTACCCGCAGGCCGAGATCGTGCTGATCGGCGTCGAGGAGCCGACCACCCAGATCCACGCGGTCAACGAGAGCGTCGACCCGCAGGAGCTGGAGCGGATGGCCCTCACCGAGGCCCTGTTCCTGCGCCGCTACGCCGAACTGCGCTCCGTCTGACGGACGTCGGGCCGGAGGCCGCCGCTCGCGGTCCCCGGCCCCGGCCGCCCGCCACGCAACCGGCGGGCGGCCGCCACCACCGCCGCGTACCCGACGGCCCCCACCGCGAGCCCCGCCCCGGCACCGAAGCAGACCTCCGGCACCAGGTTCCGCTTCAACGGGCTGAGCCGCTGCAGCACCCCGGCCGCCGTCGCCGCGCCCAGCACCGCGACGGCGGCCCGTCGGGTCCGGGGCGCGAGCCCGACGGCCGGCCGCACCGGCTCGACGGCCCGCACCGCACGCGCCGCCCAGCCGCCCATCGCCGCCAGCGCGAGCGCCGAACTGCCGTACTGCAGCGCCTCGTACAGCGGCACCCCGGCCACCTGCCGGTCCAGTACGGGCAACAGCCGCACGCCCAGCCGGCCCCCGTGCGTGAACGCGTCCCAGCCGACGTGGGTGGCCGCGCCGATCGCCGCCGAGGCCGCGAACCACGCCGCGTCCGCGCCCGGACCGGCCCCGGCCCGCCGGGCCGTCAGCGCCTCGGCGCCGCCCGCCCACCGCTCGGGCAGCAGCGCCACCAGCGGTGCCCGGAGCAGGCCGTGCCAGCCGGCCACCAGCGCACCGGCGATCGCCACGTCCAGGGTAGGCACCGCCCACCAGCGGTGCGTCAGGCCGCCGTGGCCGTACACCCCGGGCAGCAGGGACTCCGCGAAGAACGGCACGTCGGGCGCCATCGACCCGGCGACCAGCGCCGACGCCACCAGCGGCCCGCGCTCCCCGGCACGGCGCAGCAGGGGCAGGACGGCGGCGGGGTGGCTCAGTGTGAACGGCATGCCGCCATCCTCCCGCCCGCACCGACCGCCGGGCGAACCCGGCCCCCCTGAGGGCCGGCCGACGCGAGCGCCCGTGGAGGTCCGACTGGGACACACCGACCACACACCGCCACGCCAACCACCACTGCCACACCAACCACTATCGCCCCACCAACCACCCCCGACCCACCGCCCTGGCGGCTATACCGCGTCCGCCGTGCTCGCCAACCCGGCCGCCACCCGGCTCCCGGCCTCCAGGTACCGCAGCTCGCCGCTCCGCCGGGCGTCCAGGGCGGCCGCGAGGCGCCGGTACCGGCTCGGAGGCAGCAGTTCGGCGGATTCGTCCAACGTGACGAAGCGCCAGCTGCGCAGTTCCTCCTGCTGCAGCAGCAGGTTCCGGCGGCCCGCGGCGTCCAGTAGGCCGCCGTCGTACATCAGCCGCAGGCCGCCGCGGCGCGGGCCGGTGCGGGGCTCCCAGTCGACGGCGAGCAGGCGCAGACCGGCCGGGTCCAGGCGCAGACCGAGCTCCTCGGCGGTCTCGCGCAGCGCGGCGTCGGTGGGGGCTTCGCCGCGCTCGACCACGCCGCCGGGGAAGTCCCAGTCGGGTTTGTAGACGGGGTCGACGAGCAGGACGCGGTCCTGCTCGTCGAAGAACAGGACGGCGGAGGCCACGGTGTCCCCGGTCGGGTCCGGAGTCTGGACGATCGGGCAGCGTGCGGCGCCCACCCTGACCAGCTCGGCGATCCGGAGTGCGGTCTCCCGGGGGGTGAGTTCGCCGGTGTCGATCATCCGGGCGTCGCCGACCAGCCAGCGGCGGGCGGCGCGGTAGCGGGGCAGGTGTTCGAGGCACCAGGTGCGGACCCGCTCGCTGGCCTCCGGATCGCCCGGGCACTCGTCGCGATGGGTGATGCGATCACGCAGGATCGTTTCTTCGGGGTCCAGCACGAAGTGGTGCACCGTGATCCCGTGGGAGGCGAGGTCACCGAAGATCTCGTCCCGGTAGTCCTCTCTGAGCAGGGTCATCGGGACCACCAGCGGGCCCCCGACCTCGTCGAGCAGTGCGGCCGCCGTCTCGGGGACGAGCCGGCGCCAGGCCGCCAGGTCCTGGAAGTCGGACACCGTCGCCAGCCGGTCGGCCGGGAGCATCCGGCGCAGGCCGGAGCCCACCATTTCCGGATCGAAGAGCACGCTCCCGGGCAGCAGTTCCACCAGCTCGCGGCAGGCACTCGTCTTGCCCGCCCCGAATGTGCCATTGACCCAGACGATCACAACGTCCCCTGCCCCTCGACTTCCCCCGATGCCGATCGCACCGGGCAGCGCCCCCGTCAGCCGAACCAGCGCCACCCGTGGTGGTACCCGCGCCACGCCGCTCCCCATGCCTGCCCATCGCGCCCGTCCGCGCGCCCTGGTCTGCCCCGTGACAGCGGCATGTGCCCAGGCCAGGCGCCTACACGTGGAAATATGCAGACCGGTCTACATCAAAATTGCACCCCTTCACCACTGCTCACGCACAGGAACTCGAGTGGGCCGCCTCCCCATGCGCGCCCCGCTCGCACGCCCCCTCTCATGCGCCGGTCACGCCCCCGATGCCGTCCCGCCCACGCCCACGCGCCCATGCCCACGCCCCCACGCCCACGCCCACGCCCACGCCGCACCCCCGCCGCTTGCGCCACCCGCACCCCGGCACGTACAGAGGAACGATGAAGCTGCTGCCCGTCGGCCGAGTGGTCGTCATCGGGTCGGTCAACACCGACCGGATCCTCCGTTGCCCCGCGCTCCCCTCCCCCGGCGAGACTGTCCTCGCCACTGCCGCCACCCGTGGCTTCGGCGGCAAGGGCGCCAACCAGGCGGTGGCGGCGGCCCTGATGGGCGCGGCGACGCACTTGGTCGCGAAGGTCGGACGCGACGCCGACGGCCAGGCAGCCCTCGCCGATCTGCACGGCGCGGAGGTCGAGACGGGCGCCGTGCTCACGCACCCCGACGCGCCCACGGGCCAGGCGATCGTCATGGTCGACCCCTGCGGCGAGAACAGCATCGTCGTCGTCCCCGGTGCCAACGCCCACCTGACGCCGGACGAGGTCACCGCCGCCCTGGCCCGTCTCCGCCTGCTCCCCGTCGACGTGGTCCTCACCAGCAACGAGGTCCCCGAGGAGTGCATCCGCGCGACCGCCGCCGCCCTGCCCGCCACGGGCCCGTACGGCGGCACGCGCTGGCTGCACAACACCGCCCCGGCCGGAGCCCTGCCGGATGCCGGCCCGACCGGCCGGCGACCGCTGGTCGTCGCCAACGCCGTCGAGGCCCGCCAGCTCACGGGCGCCGCCGACGTCACCGAGGCAGCCCGGTCCCTCGCCGCCCTAACCGAGGGCGCGGTGATCACCCTCGGCGGAGACGGCGCCCTGGTCGTCGCCGACGGCCGGCCGGTCCGGCTGCCCGCCCCCGCTGTCCGGGTGGTCGACACCACCGGGGCCGGTGACGTCTTCTGCGGCGCCCTCGCCGCCGAACTCGCGCGCGGCGCCGACCTCCCCGCCGCGGCCGCGACCGCCGTCGCCGCCGGGGCCTTCGCCGTCACCGCCCTCGGCGCCCGCGGTGCCCTCCCCCGCCCGACCGACCTCTGACCGCGCCGAACGGCGGTCCGTCAAACACCCGCACCCCGAAGACCGCACCCCGAACGCGCGTACATCGAACGACACACGCCGGGGACACAGGTCGGGGACACACGTCGGGGACGCCCGCCGAAACGGGCGCCCCCGACCTGCGAACCGGTCACGGCGCGCTACGGCCGCCCCATGTACGCCGGGTAGTAGCCGCTGCTGATGCCCGAGATCCTGATGTTGGTCCCCGGCCGCGCGGCTTCGACGTACTGGTTGTCGCCCAGGTAGATCGCCACGTGCTGGATGCCCCGGGCGGTCCCGTCCGGCGACCAGAACAGCAGGTCACCGCGGCGCAGCTGGCTCGCCTTGATCGGCGTGGTCGCCGCGTACTGGTCGTTGGCGACCCGCGGCAGGCTGATGCCGCCGCGCTTGAAGGACTGCTGCACCAGGCCCGAGCAGTCGTAGCCGTCCGGCCCGTTGCCCGCCGTCCGGAACGGCTTGCCCAACTGGGCGAGCGCGTACTGCACGGCGGACTCGACGTCCTGGTCCTCGGCGACCGAGTCGTGGCCCGAACCCGAGCCGGCGGAACCCGCCGAGGACGAGGAGCCGCCGCCGGTCCGCGCCAGGTAGATGTCGTAGTGCGAGGTCCAGCGCCACTCGCCCTTGCTGTTGCGGAACCAGTAGCGCGACCCGTCCCACCCCTGTTTGATGCCCCCGCTCGACTTCGCACCACTCGATGACGTGGAGGACTTCGTCCCGCCCCCGGTCCGCGTCACGTACACGCTGTAGTGCGAGGTCCAGCGCCACTGCCCCTGGCTGTTCTTGAACCAGTACCGCGAGCCGTCCCACCCGGCGTGCGCCGGCGCGGGCTCGGCGGCCGCGGGGCTCACGCCGGTGCCGAGGCCGAACACGCCCGCTCCGGCCGTGATCACGGCCACCATGCCTATTCCCCGCCGGAGCCGTGCGGCCCGGGACGGGCGGGAGGAAGGGGCGGTGGCAGCACGCTGCTGCCCGGTCGGTTCGTCGGCGGCATCCGGCGCGCCGGTGTTGACGGTGGTCATCCTGCTGACTTCCTTCACTGCTGCGAACTTCACTGCTGCGAATCGCTGCGGACGGCCGCCGGGCGGCGGCTGCGGAACTGCTTCGAATCCGCCGCACGTCCCGGCACCGCCGGTTCGTACGGCTCGGCAGATCCCCGCCCGACGCGCCGCGGCCTCCGGCCCTGCGACCGGAAGCGGTGGCGTTGCCGCCCGGGGATTCAGTTCTGCCTGCGTGTCACGTTAGGCACGCGTCCGCTCACGGCGCGCAGTGGAGTGCGCCAATGGAAGGGTCACGGGCGGTGAGCGCCGACGGCGCATCAGGATGAGAGCCCGTCACCGGAGGGCGATCCGACGCCCTCTCATCACCGGCCGGCGGCCTCCGCCAGCAGCTGCTTCTTCAGCACCTTTCCCAGGGCGTTCCTGGGCAGTTCGGGCACCAGGACCACCCGGCGCGGCCGCTTGTGCACCGAGAGCCGCTCCGCCACAAAGGCCGTCAGCTGTTCCCCCGTCACGGCGCCGTCCGGGATGACGTAGGCGACGATCGACTGTCCGAGGTCCTCGTCCGGCACGCCGACAACCGCCGCGTCGGCGACCGCCGGGTGGTCGCGCAGTGCGGCCTCCACCTCGCCCGCGCCGATCCGGTAGCCGCCGCTCTTGATCAGATCCACCGAGGCCCGGCCGACGATCCGGTGGAAGCCGTCCGCCCCGATCACCGCGACGTCGCCGGTGCGGAACCACCCGTCCGACGTCCACGCCTCGGCGTCCGCGTCCGGCCGGTTGAGGTACCCGCTGAACAGGGTCGGGCCGGAAACCTGCAGCTCACCGACGGTATCCCCGTCGTGCGGCACCGGGGCGCCGTCCTCGCCGACCAGCCGGGTGCGCACCCCGTCCAGCGGCAGCCCGACGCTCCCCGGGCGCCGCTCGCCGTCCGCCCGCGTGCTGACGGTGATCAGCGACTCGGTCATCCCGTACCGCTCGATCGGGGTGTGTCCGGTGAGCGCCGCCAACTTCTCGAACACCGGCACGGGCAGTGGCGCACTGCCGGACACCAGCAGCCGGGCCGAGGCCAGCCCGGCCGCCGCCGCCGGATCCGCCGCCAGCCGGGACCAGACGGTGGGCACGCCGAAGTACAGGCTGCCGCCCGCCGCGGCGTACGCCTCCGGGGTGGGCCGCCCGGTGTGCACCAGCCGGCTCCCGGTGCGCAGGGCGCCGAGCACGCCGAGCAGCAGCCCGTGCACGTGGAACAGCGGCAGACCGTGGGCCAGGGTGTCCTCGGCGGTCCACTGCCAGGCAGCGGCCAGGGCGTCCAGGTCGGCGGCGATCGCCTTGCGCCGGATCACCGCGCCCTTGGGCGCGCCGGTGGTTCCCGAGGTGTAGAGCACGAAGCCGATCGACTCCGCAGCCGGTTCGGCGTACGTGGCGGCGGAGCGCTGCCCGGGATCGACCGGCACCCCCTCCACCGAGGTGCCCTCCGGCAACGCCTCCCCGGCGGCGTGCGCAAGGAGCGTCGCGCCCGAATCCCGCAGGATGTGCTCGCGCTCCTTGGGCCCCGAGTCGGGCGGCAGCGGCACCACCGGCACTCCCGCCAACAGGCCGCCCACCACGGCGGTGACGGTCTCGACCGTGGGCCGGGCGAGCACCGCCAGCGCGGGGGCACCCGCCACCCGGTCGGCGACGGCGGTCGCCGCGCCCAGCAGTTCCTCCCGGGAGAGCGCCCGGCCGTCGATCCGCAGCGCGTCCGCCACGTCGCCGAAACTGCCCTGAAGTGCCGTCAGCAGTGCCATGCCACCGTCCTCGCCCTCGTCCCACGCCATCGCGTCACGTCCCGCAGCTCACCCGTCCAGGTCATGCGGTCAACTCATGCCCCGCGCATCACCCGCCCAGGTCATGAGCTCGGCCCCATGACCTGGCCTCATGAGCTCGACCATGAGGCCGGCTCATGACCTCACGTCACGTGCTCGCGCCGACTCTACGGGCCGCTGCCCGCCCGCCCGCGCTCCGGGAGACAACGCCGGAGGGCGTGGCACCGAGCACCCGGCACCACGCCCTCCGAACTTTCCGCAGGATCAGGCCTTGCGGGCCTTCACCTCGGCGGTGAGCTGCGGCAGCACCTCGAAGAGGTCGCCGACCACGCCGTAGTCGACCAGCTCGAAGATCG
>NZ_JBVOOL010000034.1:0-65334 GCF_055664045.1 Kitasatospora sp. NPDC023385
GCGCCGATGGTACTGCAGGGGGGACCCTGTGGGAGAGTAGGACGCCGCCGAACAATCTTTCAGAAGAACCCCCATCCGGGATCCGGATGGGGGTTTTTCGCATTTCCGGTGCCGTATCGTCAGGGCATGGACGATCAGACAGCGGTCATTGCGAACGACGTGCTCCGGCCGGAGCAGCGCGACGGCGCCCTGCGTGTTCTGGCGCAGGCCCAGGCGGTGGACGGTCGGGCGGCGGTCTCCGAGCAGGGCCGACTCCGGCTTCGTGCGGTGGAGACCCCGCGCCCGGGCGTCACCCACTTCGTCGAGACCGAAGACGACGCCGTGCTCGGCTACGGTCAGCTTGAAGTCCCGCAGCACCGGACCGCCGATCCGGCTGCCAATCCGACCGCGAATCCGGCCGCCAATCCGGCCGCCGAGCTGGTGGTCGACCCGGCCGCCCGGGGCCGCGGGCTGGCCCGTCCACTGGTCGACGCCGTCCTTGCAGAGGCGCATGCGGCCGGGCACGACGCGGTGGACTTCTGGGTACACGGCGGCCACCCGGCGGCCCGGCACCTGGCCGAGTCGTACGAAGCCGAGCTGGTCCGCGAGTTGCGGCAGATGCGCCGCACCGGGCCGCAGACCGAGGCGGTGGCCGTCCCCGAGGGCATCGAGCTCCGCACCTTCCGGCCGGGGCAGGACGACGGCGAGTGGTTGCGGCTGAACGCGCTGGCCTTCGCCCATCACCCGGAGCAGGGTGCCTGGACGGAGCAGGACCTGGCCGAGCGGATGGGCGAATCCTGGTTCGACCCGGCCGGTTTCTTCCTCGCCACCCGTGACGGGAAGGTGGTCGGTTTCCACTGGACCAAGGTGCACGCGGCCACCGCCACGGAGCAGGAGCTGGGCGAGGTGTACGTCGTCGGGGTGGACCCGGCGGAGCAGGGCAGTGGTCTCGGCCGCGCGCTGACCGCGGCGGGTCTACGCCATCTGACCGGTTCCGGCCCCGGCGAGCGTGGGCTGGAGACCGTCCTCCTGTACGTCGACGCGGACAACCCCGCTGCTGTGCGGGTGTACGAGCGACTGGGATTCGTCGTTCACGAGGTGGACCTCATGTGCCGGGCGCGGTATCGGGCGAACCGGCCGGCCTGAGCTCTCGCCTGCCCGCCTCGGCCTGCGACCCGCCTCCCGCTCCGGCCGGTCGCGGGCAGGGGGACAAATGCGACGCTGCCCCTTGCCCTGACCGACTCAGCTTTCCTCCTGGCCATGCGGTGTTTACCGTGGATTCAATTGCTGCCGCGAAGATCACAGGATGAAGTCCGTAGTGTCTCGCTCGTGCAGAGTCGACCGCCACCCGTCGGCCGGTCCTGTACGGACCGCGCCCGGCGGATGGGCGCTGTTCCCGGGATCGGTCCGGGGCGAGGGCGACGGCCCGCAGAGCCATTCGCGTCCGGACGCCGTCCTGCTGCTGGAGGAGCTGGAGCCCATGAGCATCCCCCGCCCCGTTTCGGCGCCGCTGTCGCCGCCGGCTCGGATGTCCAGTGCGCTGGGTATCCCGCCCGAGCTGCCGGCCGCGGACGAGCAGGAGTTCGAAGCGCTGCCGCAGGGCCGCTTCCTGGACCGCGAGCGCAGCTGGCTCGCGTTCAACGAGCGCGTCCTTGAGCTCGCCGAGGACTCGGCGATCCCGCTGCTGGAGCGGGCCAAGTTCCTGGCGATCTTCGCGAGCAACCTGGACGAGTTCTTCATGGTCCGGGTGGCCGGCCTCAAGCGCCGGATCGCCACCGGCGTCGCCCAGCGCAGCGCGTCCGGCCTGCAACCGCGCGAGGTGCTGGACCTGATCTGGACCCGCTCGCGCGAGCTGATGGCCCGTCATGCCGCCGCCTTCCAGCAGGAGGTGCTGCCGGACCTCGCCACCGAGGGCATCGAGGTGGTCCGCTGGTCCGAGCTGGCGGAGAAGGAGCAGGCGCGGCTGCACTCACTGTTTCGGCAGAAGATCTTCCCGGTCCTGACCCCGCTGGCGGTCGACCCCGCGCACCCGTTCCCGTACATATCGGGGCTCTCGCTCAACCTGGCCGTCGTGGTGCGCAACCCGGTGTCCGGGCACAAGCACTTCGCCCGGGTGAAGGTGCCGCAGTCGCTGGCCCGCTTCCTGGAGGCCTCGCCCCAGCGGTACGTCCCGCTGGAGGACGTCATGGGCGCGCACCTGGAGGAGCTCTTCCCGGGGATGGAGGTGCTGGCCCACCACGCCTTCCGCGTCACCCGCAACGAGGACCTGGAGGTGGAGGAGGACGACACAGAGAACATCCTCAAGGCCCTGGAGAAGGAGCTGATGCGGCGGCGCTTCGGCCCGCCGGTCCGGCTGGAGGTCGAGGAGTCGATCGACCCCTACATCCTGGACCTGCTGGTGCGGGAGTTGAACATCACCGAGGCGGAGGTCTTCCCGCTGCCCGGGCCGCTGGACCTGACCGGGCTGTTCGGCATCGCCGAGCTGGACCGCCCGGAGCTCAAGTACCCGAAGTTCGTGGCGGGTACGGCCCGTGGGCTGACCGACGTCGAGTCGGCCTCGCAGCCGGACATCTTCGCGGCGATGCGCGAGCGCGACGTGCTCCTGCACCACCCGTACGACAGCTTCTCCACCTCGGTGCAGGCCTTCCTGGAGCAGGCAGCCGGCGACCCGGACGTCCTGGCGATCAAGCAGACCCTGTACCGGACCTCCGGCGACTCGCCGATCGTCGACGCGCTCATCGACGCGGCCGAGTCCGGCAAGCAGGTGCTGGTGCTGGTCGAGATCAAGGCACGCTTCGACGAGCAGGCCAACATCAAGTGGGCCCGCAAGCTGGAGGAGTCCGGCTGCCACGTGGTCTACGGCCTGGTCGGGCTGAAGACGCACTGCAAGCTGTCGCTGGTGGTCCGTCAGGAGGGCGACACCCTGCGGCGCTACTCGCACGTGGGGACGGGCAACTACCACCCGAAGACGGCCCGGCTGTACGAGGACCTCGGCCTGCTCACCTCCGACCCGCAGGTCGGCGCCGACCTCTCGGACCTCTTCAACCGGCTCTCCGGCTACTCGCGCCGCGAGTCCTACCGCCGCCTGCTGACCGCCCCGCGCAGTCTGCGGGACGGCCTGGTCGCGCGGATCCACAACGAGATCGTCCAGCACCAGGCGGGCCGGCCGGCCTTCGTGAAGCTCAAGGTCAACTCGATCGTCGATGAGGCCGTGATCGACGCGCTGTACCGGGCCTCCCAGGCCGGCGTGCCGGTGGACGTCTGGGTGCGCGGGATCTCCGCGATCCGCCCGGGCGTGCCGGGGCTCAGCGAGAACATCCGGGTCCGCAGCATCCTGGGCCGCTTCCTGGAGCACTCCCGGGTGTTCGTCTTCGGCAACAACGGCGATCCGGAGGTCTGGATCGGCAGCGCCGACATGATGCACCGCAACCTGGACCGCCGGATCGAGGCGCTGCTGCGGATCACCGATCCGGCACACCGCGCCGAGCTGTCCGGGCTGATCGACCTCGGGATGTCGGACGAGACCGAGTCCTGGCACCTGGGGCCGGACGGCACCTGGACCCGCCACTCGCAGGACGGCGAAGGCCGGCGACTGCGCGACATCCAGGACCTGTTGATCGACACGCGTCAGCGCCGCCGGGCCGCCGCCCCCCGCTGACGAGACCACTGATGCGAAGCCGCCGGGGGAACCAGGGGACCTACCCCGGAGGTCGGCCACCAGCTCCGGGGACGGCCCCGGGGGAACGGGGATCTACCACGCCATGACCGATGCGCCGATGACGGCCCAGACGGCCTCCACCGAGACCGCCGGGGACATCCTTTCCCGCCACCTGACCGCCCGGGCCGGCGCCTTCCTGCGCGCGCTGCCGCTGGCGGTGGGCGAGGTCGGCGCCAGACCCGGGACGGCCTCGGCCGCCCCGGCGGCGGGCACCTCGGACCTGCTGCGGGCCGTCCGGCGGATCGGCGGGCTGCTGCACACCTTCGGTTCGGTCTTCGAACCGGCCTGGGCGCAGGAGTCGCGCGCCGAGCTGCGCTGGCTGCTCAACGTGCTGGCACTGGAGCCCGGGTACGTGCGCCGCTCGGCGCGGCTGCTGGGCGCGCTGGACGCGCTGAGCGGCACCGACCCGGACGGGACGGGCATGCTGGCCGGCCACACCGGCGCGCCCAAGGCCCGGGCGCTGCTGGACCGGCAGCTGACCCTGGCCAGGACCCGGGCGCACTCCACGGTGCTCCAGGAGCTCCGCTCGGCCCGGCTGCACGCCCTGGCGGACCGGATGACGCTGCTGGTCGGCGAGGCGCCGCTGCTGGAGCCGGCGGGCGGCCGGGCGGCCGCGGTGCTGCTGCCGCAGGCGGCCGCCGCGTTCGCCACGCTGTCCGCGACCGCCCAGCAGCTGCCGCTGCACCGGGCCGCGACGCCGTACGGCGGGGACGGGCTGCGCCGGCTTGGCGCGGTGCCGGCGGCCCGCGGCGCCGTGGACGGCGACTCGGCGGTGGCGGCCGACGACGCGCCCTGGGCCCGGCTGCGGATCCTGGTGAAGCGCGCCCGGTACGCCCTGGAGGTGTGCGGCCGTCCGTCCGGCGAGCTGGACGAGCTGGACGAGGTGCTGACCCGCCAGCAGGAGGCGGCCGACGCCGCGGTCACCGCCGCCACCGCGGCGCGCACCCCGCGGATCACCCCGGCGACGGCGTACGTGCTGGGCGTGGTGCACGCCGACCAGCGGCTGGAGGTGGAGTCGGCGCGGTACGCCTTCGGCCGCCGGTGGCCCGACCTGCCGCCGGGCCCGGACGGCTGGCTGGGCCTCCCGGCGGCCGAGGGCTGGGAGCACTCCGGCGCGCCGAGGACGGTCTGAGGTGGGCGGGCACCCGGCCGAGGGCCGGGCGGTGGAGCCGGAAGCCACCAGAGGCACCCCGACGGCCACCGCCGCCGCGACGAGCAAGGCCACGACTCCGGCCGGGGCGGGGCACGGCCCGGTGATCCTGGCGGCGGGCGCGGTGCTGTGGCTGCCGGGCCGGCTGAAGAAGAGCGGCCGGCTGGGGCGGCCGCGGATCGCGGTGATCCACCGGCCGAAGTACGACGACTGGAGCCTGCCGAAGGGCAAGCTCGACCCCGGCGAGAGCATGGTCGAGGCGGCGCTGCGCGAGGTGTGGGAGGAGACCGGGTTCCGCTGCGTGCTGGGCCCGGAGCTGCCGGCCCGGCACTATCAGGCGCAGGGCCGTCCCAAGGAGGTCCGGTACTGGGCGGCGGTGCCGTCGAGCGGCGCCTTCCGGCCCAACCGCGAGGTGGACCGGATGGAGTGGCTGCCGGCCGGGAAGGCACGCGCGCGGCTCAGCTACGACCACGACCGGTTGCTGGTGGACGCGCTGCTGGTGACGCTGGGGGCGAAGCCGGTACGGATGCCCGGCGCGCCGCCGGTGAAGGAACGGCGGAAGTGATCGCCTTGCGCCCTCGCCGTGACGCAACCGTTACTACCTGACGTAGTTTCCTGTCATCCTTTCGAGGTTCACTCCCCGTTCACTTGTGACCGGCTGTCGTGTCACCTACCCGGCCTAACTTCGGGATTACCGGAGGGCCGAACGGGCCCCGGACCACAGCAGAACCCGCGCTTCGCCGTCCGCGTACGGCCCGCGCGACGGGCAATGCCACAGAAAGGGACACCCCAGTGAAGCTCCAGCGGAACGGCCGCTCCAAGGCCCTCGCCATCGGTGCCATGGCGCTCGTCAGCTCGCTGTCGCTCGCCGCCTGCGGCTCGGACAACAACAACGACACCAAGGCGTCCGGTGGCTCCGGCGGCTCGTCGTCGGCCGCGGCGATCAACTGTGGCAAGCCGGGTGCGCTGCTCGCCTCGGGCTCCACCGCCCAGGGCAACGCGATGGACGTCTGGAAGACCAACTTCGGCGCCGCCTGCTCCGGCACCACCATCAACTACGGCGGCGGCGGCTCGGGCACGGGTGTCCAGCAGTTCACCCAGGGCAAGGTCCAGTTCGCCGGTTCGGACTCGGCGCTGAAGCCGGCCGAGGTCGACGCCACCAAGGCGGTCTGCACCGGTGGCCAGGGCATCGACCTGCCGATGGTCGGCGGTCTGATCTCGCTCGTCTACAACATCGACGGCGTCGACAACCTGGTGCTGGACGGCCCGACCGCCGCCAAGATCTTCGACTCGCAGATCACCAAGTGGAACGACCCGGCGATCGTCGCTCTGAACCCGGGCGCCAAGCTGCCGGACGCCGACATCCAGGCCTTCCACCGCGCGGACGACTCCGGCACCACGGAGAACCTCACCAAGTACTTCGCCAAGACCTCCGGTGGCGCCTGGTCGTACGCGCCCGCCAAGGCCTGGGCGGGCAAGGGCGGCCAGTCGGCCAAGGAGTCCGCCGGTGTCTCCGCCCAGGTGAAGCAGGTCAAGAACTCGATCAGCTACGCCGAGCTCTCCTACGCGCAGACCAACAACCTGAAGAGCGCCGCCATCGCCACCGGCGCCGCCAAGCCGGTCGAGGCCACCGCCGCCAACGCCGCCAACACCTTCGCCAAGGCGAAGGTCGCCGGCACCGGCAGCGACCTGGCGCTGACCCTCGACTACGCGACCAAGGACGAGGGCTCGTACCCGCTGGTCCTGGTCACCTACGAGATCGTCTGCGACAAGGGCAACAAGGCCGAGACCCTCGACACCCTGAAGTCCTTCCTGACCTACGCCGCCAGCGACGCCGGCCAGAAGGCCATCGGCGACACGGGCTACGTCCCGCTCCCCAAGGAGCTGACGGAGAAGGTCAACGGCGTCATCCCGACCCTGGCCTGATCCAGCAGGACCTCCCGGTGGGGCGGCCCCGTGAACGAGGGGGGCCGGGGCCGCCCACCGGGAAGCACGACGAAGAAGCACGTCCGGGGCACCGCCGCCAGGGTGCCGCCCCCTCGGGGCAGCACCACCAGACCGGAGTAGACCAATGACTTCATCCTCCCCTGCCGCCCCGCGAGGCAGGGAACGCCGCAAGCGTGACAGCCGGGTCGGCGACAAGATCTTCATGAACGCCGCCCGTGGGTCGGGCATCCTGCTGCTGGTCATCATGGCCGCCATCGCGGGCTTCCTGGCCTGGCGCTCGGGCATCGCCCTGAGCAAGAACGAGGGCAACTTCCTCACCACCTTCGAGTGGACGCCGGACGCCCCGAAGCCGGTCTTCGGCATCGCCGTCCTCGTCTTCGGCACCATCGTCAGCGCGTTGATCGCGATGGCGATCGCCGTCCCGGTGGCCATCGGGATCGCGCTGTTCATCTCGCACTACGCGCCGCGCAGGATCGCCCAGCCGTTCGCCTACCTGGTGGACCTGCTCGCCGCCGTCCCCAGCATCGTGTACGGCCTCTGGGGTGCGCTGTTCCTGGTGCCGCACCTGGACGGGCTGACCGGCTGGCTGAACGACTACCTCGGCTGGACGTACGTCTTCGACCAGTCCAAGGTCGGCACCACCCCGCGCAACCTGTTCACCGTCGGCATCCTGCTGGCCATCATGATCCTGCCGATCATCACCGCGGTCAGCCGCGAGGTCTTCCGGCAGGTGCCGCGGATGCACGAGGAGGCGGCGCTCGCGCTCGGCGCGACCCGCTGGGAGATGATCCGCACCGCGGTGCTGCCGTTCGGCCGCCCCGGCATCATCTCGGCCTCGATGCTCGGCCTCGGCCGCGCGCTCGGCGAGACCATCGCGGTGGCGATCGTGCTCTCGTCCAACAGCGTCCTGTCGCTGCACCTGCTCGACCCGGGCGGCGGTACCTTCGCCCAGAACATCGCGCTGAAGTTCAACGAGGCCGGCGCCACCGGCCGGGACGCGCTGATGGCCTCCGGCCTCGTCCTGTTCGTCATCACCCTGCTGGTGAACGGTGCCGCGCGGCTGATCGTCGCCCGCCGCAAGGAGTACTCGGGGGCCAACGCATGAGTGCCGTGACCACGTCTGTCCCGGCGGACGCCCGGCCGGTCGGCCGGCCGCTGACCGCCAACCGGCTGCCCAGGTGGACCCCGGCCGCCGTCGCCGCCGGCTCCATCGCGCTCGGCTGCGCGATCGGCGCCGTCGGCGGCCTGGCCAGCCACCTGCAGTGGGGCCTGATCTCCGCCATCCTGTTCGTGGTGGTCAGCTACGTGCTGTCGGCCCGGGTCGAGGGCGGCCGCCAGGCCAAGGACCGGCTCGCCACCTCGGTGGTCTGGGTCGCCTTCATCCTGGCCGTGGTGCCGCTCGCGGCACTGACCTTCTACACCGTCCAGCAGGGCGCCAGTGTGGTGGACGGGTACTTCCTGACCCACTCCATGAAGGGCGTCCGCTCCTCCGGCGCCGGCGGCGGGATCTACCACGCGCTGATCGGCACCCTGGAGCAGGTCGGCCTGGCCACCGCGATCGCCGCCCCGGTGGGTCTGCTGACGGCCGTCTACCTGGTCGAGTACGGCCGCGGCAAGCTCGCCAAGGTGGTCACCTTCTTCGTCGACGTCATGACGGGCATCCCGTCCATCGTCGCCGGCCTGTTCGTCCTCTCGCTCTGGAACCTGGCGCTGGGCTTCAACTACTCCGGCTTCTCGGGCAGCCTCGCGCTGGCGATCCTGATGATGCCGGTCGTGGTCCGGTCCACCGAGGAGATGCTCAAGCTCGTCCCGAACGAGCTGCGCGAGGCCTCGTACGCGCTCGGCGTGCCGAAGTGGAAGACGATCCTGCGGATCGTCCTCCCCACCGCGATCGGCGGCATCACCACCGGCGTGATGCTCTCGGTCGCCCGCATCACGGGCGAGACCGCCCCGGTGATGATGCTGGTGTTCGGCGCCGACTACATCAACAGCAACCCGTTCGACGGACCGCAGCAGTCCCTGCCGATGTACATCTGGCAGCAGTACTCGATGGTCAACAACGACTTCGGCTACGCCCGTGCCTGGGGCGCCGCGCTGGTGCTGATCGCCTTCGTGATGGGACTCAACCTCATCGCCCGGGGCATCGCACGCTGGCGCTCGCCCAAGGGCGGACACTGAGCGACCGACTGACGTACGAAGACACACGAGAGAAGCAACGATCATGGCCAAGCGCATCGACGTCAGCGGACTGTCCGCCTACTACGGCACCACCAAGGCCATCGAGGACATCTCGATGAGCATCGAACCCCGCTCGGTGACGGCCTTCATCGGCCCCTCCGGCTGCGGCAAGTCGACCTTCCTGCGCACCCTCAACCGGATGCACGAGGTGATCCCCGGCGCCCACGTCGAGGG
Organism: Kitasatospora sp. NPDC023385; assembly: GCF_055664045.1. Taxonomy (NCBI): domain Bacteria; kingdom Bacillati; phylum Actinomycetota; class Actinomycetes; order Kitasatosporales; family Streptomycetaceae; genus Kitasatospora; species Kitasatospora sp. NPDC023385. Next base: position 9,207 of record NZ_JBVOOL010000034.1, read on the forward strand.
CAAGGTCCTCCTGGACGACGAGAACCTGTACGCCTCCAACGTCGACCCGGTCGCCGTGCGCCGCGCGGTCGGCATGGTCTTCCAGCGCCCGAACCCGTTCCCGACCATGTCGATCTACGACAACGTGGTCGCCGGGCTGAAGCTCGCGGGTGTGCGCAAGAAGTCCGTCCTGGACGGTGTGGTGGAGAAGTCCCTCAAGGGCGCCAACCTGTGGAACGAGGTCAAGGACCGGCTGAACAAGCCGGGCGCCGGCCTCTCCGGCGGCCAGCAGCAGCGGCTGTGCATCGCCCGCGCCATCGCGGTCGAGCCGCAGGTCCTGCTGATGGACGAGCCCTGCTCCGCACTCGACCCGATCTCCACCCTCGCCATCGAGGACCTGATCGGCGAGCTGAAGGAGCAGTTCACCATCGTCATCGTGACCCACAACATGCAGCAGGCCGCCCGCGTCAGCGACCGGACCGCCTTCTTCAACCTGGCCGGCGTCGGCCAGCCGGGCAAGCTGGTCGAGCTGGACGACACCCAGCGGATCTTCTCCAACCCGTCGGTCCAGGCGACCGAGGACTACATCTCCGGCCGCTTCGGCTAGACCGGAACCCGTCATGAGCGGCACCGCCGCGGAGAACGGAACGCGAGCTGTCCCGGGGTGCTGCATGGCGGTGCCGCCGCGGGACATGAAGAAGGGCCCGCCCCCGAGATGTGGGGGCGGGCCCTGTCATGTCCCGCGGCGCAGTCCTGGACCGCGCGGCGGGTCAGCCGTGGGGCAGCGGCGGATCAGCCCCAGAACAGGTGGACGAACCAGTACACCAGCGCCGCGACGATGGCGGCCGCCGGCATCGTGATGAACCAGCCGAGGACGATGTTCTTCGCGACGCCCCACCGCACCGCGCGGATCCGCTTGGTGGCACCCACGCCCATGATCGCCGCGGTGATCACGTGGGTGGTGGAGATCGGCGCCTTGAAGACGAACGAGGTGATGTACATGATCACCGAGGAGGTGGCCTCGGCCGCGAAGCCCTGCGGCGGGTCCAGCTCGATGATCTTGCGGCCGAGCGTCCGCATGATCCGCCAGCCGCCCGCGTAGGTGCCGAGCGAGAGCATCGTCGCGCAGGAGATCTTCACCCAGACCGGGATGTCGCCGGTGGTCTGGTGGCCGGAGATGGTGAGCGCCATCACCACGATGCCCATGGTCTTCTGGGCGTCCTGCAGACCGTGCGCCAGGGCCATCGCGGCGGCCGAGGCGGTCTGGGCGACCCGGAAGTTGCGCTTGGCCCGGTGCGGGTTGGCCCGGCGGAAGATCCACAGGATCGCCAGCATCACCAGGAAGCCGCCGACCAGGCCGACCACCGGGGAGACCACCATCGGGATGACGATCTTGTCGACGACCCCGCTCCAGATCACGCCGATCCCGCCGGCCAGCGCCGCGCCCACCATGCCGCCGAACAGCGCGTGCGAGGAGGAGGACGGCAGGCCGAAGTACCAGGTGACCAGGTTCCAGGCGATCGCGCCGACCAGGGCGGCGAACAGGATCGCCATGCCCTGGTTGCCCTTGGGGGTCTCGATGATCCCCTTGGAGACGGTGTGCGCCACGCCGCTGCCCAGGAAGGCGCCGGCCAGGTTCATCACCGCGGCCATCGCGAGCGCGGCCCTGGGGGTGAGCGCCCGGGTGGAGACCGAGGTGGCGATCGCGTTCGCCGAGTCGTGGAAGCCGTTGGTGTAGGTGAAGAAGAACGCAACGCCGATGACGGCGATGAGTGCTGCCATGTCCACGTGGGTCAGGACTCCTTGACGGCGATGGTCTCCACCGTGTTGGCGACGTGCTCGAACGCGTCCGCCGCCTCCTCAAGGACGTCCACGACCTGCTTGAGCTTCAGCACCTCGATGGCTTCGTACTGGCCGGAGAAGAGGTGGGCGAGCAGCTTGCGGTGGATCTGGTCGGCCTGGTTCTCCAGACGGTTGACCTCGATCCAGTACTCGGTGAGGTTCGACATGCTCCGCAGGTTCGGCATCGCCTCGGCGGTGAGCTCGGCGGCCCGTGCCAGCACCTCGATCTGCTGCTCGACCCCCTTCGGCAGGGTCTGGATGTCGTAGAGGACGACCAGGTCGACGGCCTCCTCCATGAAGTCCATGATGTCGTCCAGCGACGAGGCGAGGCTGTAGATGTCCTCGCGGTCGAAGGGCGTGATGAAGGACGAGTTCAGCTGGTGGAAGACGGCATGGGTGGTGTCGTCCCCGGCGTGTTCGGCGGCGCGCATGCGCTCGACGATCTCCGCGCGGGCCGACACGTCTGATCCCAGCAGCTCCAGCAGGAGCTTCGATCCGACGACGAGGTTCTCCGCGGCCGCGGCGAACATGTCGTAGAAGCTCGTCTCCTTCGGGGTCAGGCTAAAACGCACGGAAATCTCCGATGTGCGGGGTACGGACTGAACGATGCTAGGTGCAACCAAGCGCAATCACGCAAACGGGGGGCCGGGGAAGGAGCCGGAACCTCCCCTTCCGTTCGGCTGTCGCGCGGGCTGATCCCGACCACACCGCCACGTGCGGACGCGGGCCCCCAGTCTGACGGAACCTCGCCCGGATTGTCCCCGTCGTGCGTGCGGAAGAGCCGGGGCGCCGCTCAGACGGGTGAACCGCCGGACGGCCCCGCCCCCCGGCCCTTCGGCACATGCCGGGCCGGCCGACGGAACACCACGGAAGGCCCCGGTGTTGGACACTGGTGGCCGACGCAGCCACCAGGCACTCAGACGAAGGCGGGCCGATGACCACGACACAAGCGCGCACCGAGCCGGATCACGCGCACGGGACCGACCCGCACACCGCCGACACCGACTCAGCCGCGGCCGCCGGCCCCCAGGGCGGCCACGGCCCCCACGGCTACAGCGCGCAGAAGGACGCCCACCTCAAGCGGCTGCGCCGGATCGAGGGCCAGATCCGCGGCCTCCAGCGCATGGTCGACGAGGACGTCTACTGCATCGACGTGCTCACCCAGGTCTCGGCCAGCACCAAGGCGCTGCAGTCCTTCGCGCTGTCCCTGCTGGAGGAGCACCTGCGGCACTGCGTCGCCGCGGCCGCCGAGCAGGGCGGCACCGAGCTGGACGCCAAGGTGGCGGAGGCCACCGCCGCGATCGGCCGCCTGCTGCGCAGCTGAGCCGTCGCCGGCCCCGGCCGGCCCGGGCAGCAGACCCCCGCAGCCCCCCGCTACCCGTCGGTCTCCCCGCCGGCCCGCCCCGGCTCCGTCCGGTCCAGCAGCACCTCGTCGATCCGTTCGGTCGGCAGCCGGTCGCCGGAGCTGGCCGTCGCGGCGATCATCAGCTCGCCGGCCAGGTCGATCTCGTCGAGGGCCGCGTCGTCATGGCCGCCGCTGCGGCCGCCCGTGGACGACACCACCTGCACCACCCCTTCAGTGCCTCGCCAGCCCGGGCGGCAGCCACCCGACCTACCAGCCTAGGCACTCCGGGGCCCGTCCACATGGCACGGACGGGCCATCTCGGCGCCGCCGAAACGGGTGGCCGCCGCTCCCCGGACGGCCACCCGGTCCGGCCGCACCCGGTCTCGCCCCGGCGCCGGAGCGCTGCCCCGGCGGCCTACTTGGGGCTCTCCGTGGGCTTCATCTGGTAGATGTCCGAGGCAGCTGGCTCCGCCGCCTCGACCGGCTTGCCGAAGTCGGCCATCGAGACGGTCGAGGTCACCTTCACCTGGTCCTTGGGCTCCTTCGACCCGGCCACCCCGGCGAAGGTGAACACCTCCACCACCTTGTGCAGCCGGCCCTGGTCGTCCAGCCAGGCGTCGTACGGGACCTCCTTGACGGTGAACGTCTGCCCGCCCATCCGCAGGCCGTCCCCGCCCCGGCCACCGGTCGCGTCGGCCGCCTTCGCCAGGTCCAGCGTGCCGCGGTAGTGGTGCAGTGCGGCCCCGTCCACCGTCTCGGTGCCGACCGCCTCCGCCTTCTGCGCCCCGCGCAGCGCCCCCGCCGCCGAAGCCGGGTCGGTGGCGCCGCTGCTGACCAGGTTGCCGTCCGGCAGCTGCCGCACGTCCAGCTTGACCCACTTGCCCTCGGGCACCTTGGCACCGCTGTTCTGCAGGTAGACCGTGCCCGGCAGGACCACCTCGACGATCTTCCCGGTGGTCGCCGCCCCCGGCGGCACCTGGACCTCCAGCCGGCCGATCCGCTTCACGTAGTCGTAGCCGCCCGTCCCGCTGAACGAGGCCTTTTTCTCGGCGGACTCGGTGACCAGCTCGGTGGCGGTGTGCGCCGAGCCGGTGCGGCCGGTGATGTCCGCCGCGTTGCGCACCGCCGTCAACGGGTCCGCGGCGAGCTGGTCGGGGGCGCTCGACTGCCGGTCGGCCGAGCCGCCGCCGGAGCCCGCCGAGCAGCCGGCTGCTCCTGCCGCCAGCGCTGCGGCGAGCAGGGCGGCCCCGGCCGCCGAGCGCAGGTGCGGACCCGGACGGCACACTGGCCGCCCGGCGCGCTGCTGGTCGGTCATCTTCATCCTCGCGACAACCCCCTCGGGCCCGACTGCCCCGCCGGACACCACCGGGTGGGCAGAGCTCTTTCCGGGCAAACGAGTTGGGCGGTGAAGGGTTACGGGTGCCGGTGCCCGAAGGGCGTCGCGCACCGGACCTCCGGCGCGTTACGGTGAACCACGTGCACAGTGAGCTGCCGGCCGCGCCCGGCACCACCAGGATGCCCGAGCACCGTCTCGCCATCAGCGAGCGCGGTTCCTTCGCCTTCGCGACCTGCAGCTGCGGCTGGTACTCCCCGGCCCGCCGCTCCCGCGACCTGGCCCGCCGTGAGGGGGCCGACCACCTCGCCAAGAACGGCGTCGAACCGGACTGACCAGGGCGGCGTCAGGCCGCGAGATCGGACTCCGGCGGCTGCTCCTCGGACCGCACCACCCCGCGCCGGCGGCCCCGTCGCCCGTTCCCGCCGCGGGCCGCGCCACCGCGTTCGGGAGCCCGGATCAGCGGGGCGACGGCCGTCCGGCCCAGCGCGTGGCAGAACGGGACCAGCACCGCCATCGCGATCGGCGCCAGCAGCAGCACCACGGCGACGGCGAGCGCGAAACCACCGATCACGTCCGTCGGGTAGTGGACGCCCATGAACATCCGGCAGAAGCCCTGCAGCAGGGCCAGCCCGCCGGCGATCCAGCCGAGCCGCCGGTTCACCAGGAACAGCGCCACCGCGACGGCCATCGTCATGGTCGAGTGGTCGCTGACGAAGGAGTGCGTGCCGGCCTTGCCGTCCACCAGCACCAGCAGCCCGGGATGGTCCACGAACGGGCGCGGGCGGTCCACGATCGCGGCGATCGGCAGGTTGGCCAGTTCGGCGACGCCGACCGAGAGCGGCACCCAGAGCAGACCGGCGATCGCCACCGGGGCGTCCGGCCGGCGTCTGGCCTGCAGCCAGGCCACCAGCCCGAGCATGGCCAGGCCGATCAGGATGCCGTACTCGCCGACCCACGAGACCAGGTGGTCCAGCCACTGCGGGGAGCGCTTGGCCAGGCCGTTGACGGCGTAGAGCAGGCCGAGGTCGGGGTTGGTCGTGTCGGCAAGCGGCGTCGACACGCCGTACCTCCTTCTGGTCCGCTGCACCTGTTCGTACCCGCCGGGGCCCGCCCGGCGAGGAAAGCTGACGAGGGGCCACCGGACCCAACGTCACCGCCGGGACACAGCGTTCCACGGAAACGCGCGGTTATGGAAACTTGACTCAGCGTCCACACGGCGCACACAGCTCCCGGGCGTCCCAGCCGTACCGCGGCCTACCGGGCCGGCCCCGCGGACGCCGGCGCCGCCGGCCCCGTCGGCGCGGGCGGGGCCGCCACCGCGGGCGAGCCCGGGCGGCTCGGGGCGTTCACGGCGCCGTCGTCGTTACGGGTCGGCAACGCCTGCGCACCGTCCGAGGTGACCCGGGTCGCGCCGATGTACTCCCTGGTGTCGATCTTGTCGTAGCGGATCAGGGCGCCGGTGTGCGGCGCGTTGATCATGTACCCGCCGCCGACGTAGATCCCGACGTGGTGGATGCTCCGCGGATCACTGAGGTCCGTCGCGAAGAACACCAGGTCCCCCGGCCGCAACTGATCGCGCGACGGGTGCGGGCCGGCGTACCACTGGTCGTTGGCCACCCGGGGCAGCGCGATGCCCACGCTCTCGTACGCGGCGCGGGTCAGGCCCGAACAGTCGAACCGCCCGCTCTGCGAGGGCAGGCCCTCACCGCCCCACAGGTACGGGAGGCCGAGCTTCGTCTGCGCGAAGTAGATCGCGGCCGCCGACTGCGCGGACACCGCCACCGGCGCGGACGGCGCGGTGAAGCTGCGGGCCATCGCCTGGATGTTCCGCACGTAGCCCTGGGTCTCCTTGTACGGCGGGACGCCCCGGTTGCTCGTCACCGCGTACGGGCCGGCGTTGTAGGCGGCCAGCATGTTGGCCTGCGCGTCGCCCGGCACACCCGAGACGTCCTTGGCGAGCGCGCAGTCGTACACCGCCGCCGAGGCGATCGCGTCGTACGGATCCCAGACGTCCTTGCGGCCGTCCCCGTTCGCATCCGTTCCGTACGTCGCCCAGGTGCCCGGCATGAACTGCGCCATACCCTCCGCGCCGACACCCGACCGCGCCTTCGGATCGAAACCGCTTTCCTGGTACAGCTGCGCCGCGAGCATCGGTGGGGAGATCGCCGGACACAGCCCGCCCCACTTCTGAACCGCGTCCTGGTAAGCCGCGGGGACCGTCCCGGGAGAGAGGGCGGAACGATTCGCCGACTGCTCCGGCGTCCCGCTCGCCGCATAAGTCCCCATCGTCACCAGCCCGATGAACCCGAACGCAACAACTCCCGCAGTGGCGGCGGCCGTCCCGGCCTTCCGGAGTACCATCAGCACCATCCCGACGAATCGTCAGTCGAAGTGTCCCGGAAGGCGTTGCTCACCGCAATCATCAGAGATACAAGGAGTGAGCGCTATCCTTCGTACGGTGGACATCCTCGCGTACGTGTCCGATACCTCACGACCAATCCGCGAGAAGTAGCCAAGTCGACATCAGATCTGGCCAAGAATAGGCCCTGACCCTTCGCGCGGACCGGGTCCTGGCCCTTGAATTTGCCTGATCGGGCGGTGAGATGGAAATGAAGCTGAGCAGCGTGCACACCTTTGCGGTCGGCCACCTGGCCGAGGAACCCCCCAAGAAGCCGAACATCGACACCATCATCGGCGGGATCGCCCCGGACTGGGGCCCGTTCGCGACCCTCGGGTCGGAGGCGCGGGTGATGGTCGAGGTCATCATGGCCGTCGCCATCCTCCTCTGCCTCGGCCTCGCCGTCTGGGGCGCGGCCAAACAGCGGATCGGTGCGACCGCGATGCGCGACAGCTTCGGGGCCGAACAGGGCAAGGGGCTGATCGTCGCCGGGCTGACCGGCGTGTTCATCATCGGATCACTCGGCACACTGTTCACCATTGTGTACGGCATGGCTATCTGACGATCGGACAGCAGTAGACCGGCGCCCCGCCCGAGGTCAGGTCCCCGCCCGGACCACCTCCAACGGCCGGCCGGCCAGGAGTTCACCCCCGTTCCCACCCCCCGTCCGCGCCCGCCCCCGGACGGAGGGCCCCCGGAGCCGCCCCCGGCTCCCCGCACCAGGAGGGCCGCCGTGCCGTTGTCCGACGACCAGCCGCACACCCGTACGCGGCTACCGGTCGGCGAACAGCCCGCACCTCAACCGAGCCTCCGTCAGTCAAGGCCGCTGCGGACCCTGCTGACCGTCCTCGTCGTCGTCACCCTGCTCGTCGTCGCCATCGCCATCGCCAACCGCGGCAAACCCGGCCTCGGCAGCGGCAGCTCCGCCGACCACGCCACCCCCAGCGCACCCACCGGCGCCGGCCCCGCCCCCAGCGGCGACCAGCCCGTCACCACCACCGCCAACGGCATCCCGACCGGCTACCTGCACAGTGACCAGGGCGCCCAGTCCGCCGCGGCCAACTACGCCGTGGCGATCGGCTCCACGGACATGTTCCGCACCGACAGCCGACACACCATCGTCGCCACCATCGCTGACCCCGGCGCGGCACCGGCACTGCAGACCCGCCTCGACCAGGGATTCGGCGGCGACACCGTCACCCGCTACGGCCTCGACTCCCAGGGCCACGCCCCCAAGGGCCTCACCTTCGTCAGCCGCACCGTCCCGGTCGGTACCAAGTCGACGGGCTACAGCGACAGCGACACCAAGATCGACGTGTGGTGCACCGGCCTCACCGGCCTCGCCGGCGAGCGCTCCGTCCAGCCCGTGACCACCAACTGGTTCACCCTCACGCTCTCGCTGCACTGGACGGGCAGCGACTGGAAGCTCACCGACTTCACCAGCAGGCAGGGGCCCGCGCCCATGCCCGGAGACCAGCAGGCCGCCACCGCCGACGAGATCACCGGCGCCGTCCAGCAGTTCGGGGGGTTCCGCTATGCCCGTTGACCAGACCTCGCACCGCTCCACCACACGCCGCGCGGGAACAGTCGTCGGCGTGCTCGCCACCTTGCAGGTGGCCGGGATGCTGGCGGCCCAGCGGGTGTTCGCCGATCCGTCGCCGACAGCTACCCCGACCTGTCAGAAGGTTGATCTTCCGATCCCGGGCAGTGACGCGGGGTGCGCTCCCAATGGCGCGGTCGTCATTCCCGGGAGCGGCACCGTCAGCAACGTGACCGATCCGCTCGGGTCGTTGGCCAAGAGTTGTGCGCAGGCTGCGGCGTGGGTGGTGCGGAACCTGTCGGGGGCGATCGACGGGACGACGCAGGTGGACTTCACCAATGCGTCGTTCCTGCAGCAGTACTCCGTGGTGTTCGCGGTGTCGACGGTGATCACGTTGGTGCTGTGGTTGCTGGCGGTGACGAAGCGGGCGGTGCGGGGGGCGCCGTTGACGACGGCGTTCTCGGAGGCGATCGGCTTCCTGTGGCTGACGGTGGTGGCGTCCGCGTTCACGCCGCTGATCCTGTACACCGTGGTGAGCGTGACGGACGGGCTGACGAAGGCGGTCGCGGTCGGGACGAAGACGGACACCGGGTCGTACCTGGGCGGGTTCGCCGACACCTTGGAGAAGGGGAACGTCGGCGGCGGCCCGCTGATCCTGGTCCTGGTGTCGCTGGTCGCGGTGTTGGCGGCGGCGGTGCTCTGGATCGAGCTGTTGATCCGGGCGGCGATGCTGTACGTGGGCGCGCTGTTGGGTACGGCGGTGTACGCGGGGCTGGTGGACAAGCAGTTGTGGAAGCACGTGCGCCGGTGGGCGGGGGTGATGCTGGCGGTGGACCTGGCGAAGCCGATCATCGTGATCATCCTGGGTCTGGCGGGTGCGGTGGCGACCGGGGCCGGGGCGAGTGACGACTTCGCCCGGGTGTTGTCGGGGCTGGCGATCCTGTTCCTGTCGATCTTCGCGAGTGCCGCGATCTACCGTTTCGTGCCGGGCTTCGGCGACGAGATCCTGAACATGCGCCAGGCCCGGGCCAACGCGGTGCAGGCGGGTTCGGCGATGATCAACGGCACCGCGAACCTGATGAAGCAGGGCATCAGCACCCACGGCGACCGCGGACCGGCCGGTGCGGGCGGTGGCGGCGGGGGTGCGGGCGGCGGTTCGGTCGCGCCGGGCATCGCCGCCCACGCCGGCCGGACGCCGGTTCCGCCGCCGCAGTCGGGGCCGCCGCAGGCCGCCCCGGTTCCGATCCGCGACAGCAATCCAGCGAAGGGAGGGTGACGGGTAAGTGAGCAGCGAACCGCTCGGCCAGTACGGCGCCCAGTACGCCCAGCCGTACGTGCACCAGCGCCGCACCTACCTGATCGGCAAGGCCCGCCCGAACGCGCCGATCGGCCGGAACCGGGAGTCCGGCGAGATCGTGCTGATCATCTTCGGGGCGTTCCTCGGCATGCTCTGGGGCCTGTTGATGCCGGTCCTGCCGCTGCGGATCGGTGGTCTGCTGGGTCTGCCGGTGCTCGCCATCGCAGCGGTGTACGTGCCGTACCGCAAGCGGACGTTCTACAAGTGGGTGGAGATCAACCGGACCTACCGCCGGACGGTCCGCAGTGGGAGGGCGGTGTGGCGCTCGGACGTGATGGACGCCGGCACCCGGCTGGACGGGCGGGAGGTGGAGGTCGGCCCGCCGCCGGGGGTGGGGCGGCTGCGCTGGCTGACGGCGCCGTTCGGGCCGGACGAGGTCGGGGTGCTGATGCACCTGGAGCGGCGGACGGTGACGGCCGCGATCGAGATCGAGGGCCCGGGTGTCGGCCTGCGCGACTCGGAGGACCAGGAGGCGCTGGTCGACCGCTTCGGGACGCTGCTGAAGCACGTCGCCAACGGCGACGGCTTCGTGACCCGGCTGCAGATCCTGGCCCGGACCCTGCCGGCTGATCCGGACGCGCACGCCAAGGACGTGGAGCGCCGGGGCAACCACGATGCGCCGCGCTGGCTGCAGGACTCGTACGACCAGTTGCAGTCGATGGTGTCGACGTCCTCCGAGCAGCACCGGGCGTACCTGGTGGCTTGCATGCACTACACCCGTGACCTGGCCGCGGAGGCGCACGCGATGGGCCGCAGCGCCGATGACCGGCGTGCTTCCGGCCGGGGGGCGCGGGACGACGAGGGGCTGGCGGCCGTGATGGCGCGCGAGCTGACCGACATCTGCGCCCGGCTGGCCGAGGCGGACATCCGGGTGCGCCAGCCGCTGGGCCAGGCCCGGCTCTCCTCGCTGCTGCACTCGATGTACGACCCGGACCACCCGATCGACCACATCCAGGCGATGTCGCGGCGCAACGCCTGGCCGGCCGAGCTGGACGCGACCCACCCGCAGTACCTGCGGGCGAAGACGCGCGAGTCGGCGACCCGGGAGCCGTGGTGCCACGCCACCGCGTGGGTCAAGGAGTGGCCGCTGACCCCGGTTGGGGTGAACTTCCTGGCGCCGCTGCTGGTGCACACTCCGGACGTGATCCGGACGGTCGCGGTGACGATGGACCTGGAGCCCACCGACGTCGCGATCGAGCGGATGCTGACCGAGAAGACCAACGACGAGGCCGAGGCCAGTCGTGCCGCCAAGATGAACCGCACGGTCGACCCGCGCGACCTGGCCCACACCGGCCGGGTGGACCAGCGCGGCGACGACCTGGCCTCCGGCGCGGCGGGCGTGAACCTGGTCGGCTACATCACGGTCTCCGCGCGCAACCCGGACGCGCTGGCCCGCGACAAGCGGACCATCCGGGCGTCGGCCGGCAAGAGCTACCTGAAGCTGGAGTGGTGCGACCGCGAGCACCACCGGGCCTTCGTCAACACCCTGCCGTTCGCCACCGGCATCCGCCGCTGAGCACCGTCCGTTCCCACCCCACCCGCTGACCCGTCAGGAGGCCGCCCATGGCGCTCGGCAACCTCACCGATGCCTTCACCAGCCTGATGTTCGGCAAGGTGGAGACCACCCGCCTGCCGGTGCGCACCTCCACCGGCCAGGCGCAGGCGGTCTACCTGCCGACCGCCGCGCCGGGGCTGGGCGACTCGGGCGTGATCATCGGCCGCGAGGTGTACAGCGGCAAGGGGTACGTCTATGACCCCTTCCAGTTGTACGGGCAGCAGCTGCCGGCCCCGCACTGGCTGGTGCTCGGCGAGTCCGGCAACGGTAAGTCCGCGCTGGAGAAGACGTACGTGCTGCGGCAGTTGAGGTTCCGTGACCGGCAGGTCGTGGTGCTCGACGCGCAGGGCGAGGACGGCGTCGGGGAGTGGAACCTGATCGCCAACGCGCTGGGCATAAAGTCGATCCGGCTGGATCCGATGGCCGCCCGGGACGGCGGGGTGAAGCTCAACCCGCTCGATCCGGCGATCACCCAGACGGGCCAGCTGTCGCTGCTGCGCACCATCGTCGAGGTGGCGATGGGGCGCGGGCTGGAGGAGCGGGCGGGCTTCGCGCTGAAGGCGGCGCACGCGCACGTGGTGGCGTCGGTGAAGGACCGCCAGCCGGTGCTGGACGACATCATCGACACCCTGCGCAGCCCCGAGCTGTCCTCGGTGGAGTCCCTGGGTGTCGCGGTGGACGAGGTGCAGTCCTGGGGTCTGGACGTGGCGCTGGTGCTGGACCGGCTGGTCGACGGTGACCTGCGGGGCATGTTCGACGGGTCGACCACCGACGGCATCGACCTGGACGCCCCGCTGATCGTCTTCGACCTCTCGCACATCGACCGCAACTCGATCGCGATGCCGATCCTGATGGCGATCGTCGGGGTGTGGCTGGAGCACACCTGGATCCGGCCGGACCGGAAGAAGCGCATCTTCCTGGTCGAGGAGGCCTGGCACATCATCAACAGCCCGTTCGTGGCGCAGCTGTTCCAGCGGCTGCTGAAGTTCGGCCGCCGGCTCGGCCTGTCCTTCGTCGCGGTGGTGCACCACCTGTCGGACGTGGTGGACGGTGCGGCGGCCAAGGAGGCGTCGGCGATCCTGAAGATGGCCTCCACCCGGACGATCTACATGCAGAAGGCGGAGGAGGCGCGGGCCACCGGCCGGGTGCTGGGCCTGCCGCGCTGGGCGGTGGAGATCATCCCGACGCTGTCGCCGGGCATCGCGGTGTGGGACGTCAACGGCAACGTCCAGGTGGTCAAGCACATCATCACGGAGGCCGAGCGGCCGCTGGTGTACACCGACCGCGCGATGACCGAGGACGCGGTGGCCGAACGGGTGCGGGCGGAGCGTCAGTTGGCGTCCGAGCCGGGGGTCTGAGGGCCGGATCTCCGCAGCCTGCGCACCCTGCGGGCGGCGATGGTTCGTCAGGCGGTAATCCTCTCGTTACGTTCGACGTCCTGACAGCTACGCGCGTTGACTCTAGGCTGCACAGGCGCAACACATGCCCGAACGCCGATGCTGTCCACAGCCGGTGCCCTCCGAGGTGCAAGGGGCCCCCTCATGCTCACCGTCAGATCCCGACGGACGGCGCTCGCCGTCGTCGCCGCCGCAGGTCTGCTCGGCACGGTGGTCGTGCCGACGGCCGCCCAGGCCGCCGACGCCAACGCCAAGCGTCACAGGACCGTCAACCTCCAGCTGCTGGCGATCAACGACTTCCACGGCAACCTGGAGCCCCCGGCCGGCTCCTCCGGCACGATCAAGGAGATCGACCCGGCCACCGGCAAGGAGGTGTCCACCCCCGCCGGCGGCATCGAGTACCTGGCCACCGAGCTGCGCAAGGCCCGGATCCCGGCCGACGACTCGATCACCGTCGCGGCCGGCGACATCGTCGGCGCCAGCCCGCTGACCTCGGCTCTGTTCCACGACGAGCCGACCATCGAGGCGATGGACAAGCTCGGCCTGGACGTCACCTCCGTGGGCAACCACGAGTTCGACGAGGGCGCGCAGGAGCTGCTGCGGATGCAGGAGGGCGGCTGCCACCCGACCGACGGCTGCTACGAGCCCGGCCGCACCTTCAAGGGCGCCAACTTCAACTACCTGTCGGCGAACGTCACCGACGAGAAGTCCGGCAAGCCGCTGCTGCCCCCGTACTGGGTGACCAAGTCCCAGGGCGTGAAGGTCGGCTTCATCGGCGTCACCCTGGAGGGCACGCCGAACATCGTGACCGCCGAGGGCGTCAAGGGCCTGAAGTTCGCCAACGAGGTCACCACGATCAACAAGTACGCCGCCGAGCTCAAGGCCAAGGGCGTCAACTCGATCGTCGCGCTGGTCCACGAGGGCGGGTACCCGGCCAGCAACGTCTACAACTACGACTGCGGCGCGGCCGGCCAGGGCATCTCCGGCCCGATCGTCGACATCGCGAGGAAGATCGACCCGGCGGTCGGCGCCATCGTCACCGGCCACACCCACAACGCGTACGCCTGCAGCATCCCCGACCCCAACGGCGTCCCGCGCTCGGTGACCAGTGCCGCCTCCTTCGGCCGGCTCTTCACCGAGATCGACATGAAGCTGGACAAGACCACCGGCGAGATCGTGCGCCCCTCGGTCAAGGCCGAGAACCACGTGGTGCGCCGCACGGTCGAGAAGGCGCCCGACATGACGGCGCTGGTCGACCACTACTCCAAGCTGGCCGCCCCGATCGCCAACCGTGCGATCGGCTACATCGGTTCGGACATCAACGGCCGTGGCAGCAGCGACCTGGAGAAGCCGCTCGGTGACGTGATCGCCGACGCGCAGCTCGCGGGGCTGTCCCCAGCCGGCAAGGGCGGGGCGCAGGTCGCCTTCATGAACCCGGGCGGCATCCGCTCCGACCTGGTCTACAAGGCCTCGGGCGGCGAGGGCGACGGTGTGGTGACCTACGGCGAGGCGTTCACCGTCCAGCCGTTCACCAACATGATGCAGGTCAAGACGCTGACCGGCGCCCAGCTGATCCAACTGCTCCAGCAGCAGGTCAGCGGCCCCAACGACGCCGCGCCGAAGATCCTCCAGGCATCGGCGAACCTGCACTACACCCTCGACATGCGCAAGACCGGCGCGGACCGGGTGCTCGTGGACTCGATCCGGCTGAACGGCGCGCCGGTCGACCCGGCCGCCGGCTACCGCGTCGCGGCCAACGAGTTCCTGGCCGGCGGCGGCGACGGCTTCCCGGCCTTCGCGGCCGGCACCGACAAGCTCGTCGGCGCCTCCGACCTGGACGTCTTCGCCGCCTACCTGGGTGCCCACAGCTCGGCGGCCGCGCCGCTGCAGGCCCCGGCGCAGGACCGCATCAAGGTCATCGGCCCGGGCAGCGACATCGACTGACCGTGAGCCGGTCGGGGCCGTGAGGCCCCGGGGACGGGCGGGGCGCTGTCGGGGCGCCCCGCCCGTTCTGCTCTTCCCCCGTCCCGCTCCCTATTCGGGGGCGGGACCGCCGGGCAGCCGGACGGTGGCCAGCGCGCCCGGACCGCCGTCCGCGGCCGGGCCGAGCGTGACCTCGCCGCCCGCCTCCCGGACGCTCTGCGCGACGATCGACAGCCCGAGGCCGGAGCCCGGCAGCGGCCGCGACGACGGCGATCGCCAGAACCGGTCGAAGACGTACGGGAGTTCCTCGGCCGGGATGCCCGGCCCGTGGTCCCGGACCGTCAGCACGCCCTGCCGGAGCCGGACGTCGATGGTGCCGCCGGGCGGGCTGTACTTGACCGCGTTGTCCAGCAGGTTGATCACCGCCCGCTCCAGCCCGGCCGCGTCGCCGTGCACGTACCAGGGCTCGGTGTCCGTCTCGAACACCAGCCCCGGGCCGCGCAGCTTCGCCCGCTCGACGGCCCGCCCGGCGATCTCGTGCAGGGCGACGACGGTGGGGGCCGGGCCGCTCTTCGGGGTGTCCGGGCGGGAGAGCTGGAGCAGGTCGCCGATCAGGAGGGTGAGCTCCTGCATCTGCGCCTTCATGTTGCCGAGCAGCTTGGTCTTGGTGGCCGGGGGCAGCGGGCGGCCGGTGTCGTTGCTGCGGATCAGCAGGTCGACGTTGGTGCGCAGGGACGTGAGGGGCGTCCGCAGCTCGTGGCCGGCGTCGGCGATCAGCCGGGTCTGCCGCTCGCGGGAGTTGGAGAGGGCGGTGCTCATCGAGTTGAAGGAGGTCGAGAGGCGGGCGATCTCGTCGTCCCCGTGGACGGGGATGGTGCTGCCCACCTCCTCGGTCCGGGCGATGTGCTCGACGGCGTCGGTGAGTTGGTCGACGGGTTTGAGGGCGGAGCGGGCGACCAGACGGCCGGCGAGGGCAGCGAGCAGGATGCCGCCGACGGAGACGGAGCCGAGGAGGATGGCGAGGCCCTGGAGGGAGTCCTCGATGGGCTGGGTGGGGGTCGCGACCATCACGAGGACGGGCCCTAGGTTGAAGCCGTGTGCAGTGGAGAGCCGAACGATCGCAGGATCCCCGTTGGTGTACTCGCCATCCCGGATGATCGATTGCCCGGGCTTGAGGTGGAACGCTGCGGTGTCACTGGGCTTGAGCACGATGGCTCGTGAGGCGTTTGCTGGCAGACAGACCTGAACCGGGTTGGTCAGAACATATTGCGTGTCCCTGGAAATTGACCCATTGGCTTCCTGGCTGCTGGGTGCTGCGGAGAGAGCTGCCTCTGGGGTAGCCGGGCAGGGAAGGTTGAGAGCCACCCGAGGAGGTAGTGGTGCGTTCGCCAGGTCCGTCCGGACCTGTCCGTAGAGCTGCTTCTCCACGATGAACCAGCACGCCAGCGCCGACAGCGCGATGGCCACCGCCACCGCCGCCGCGCTGAGGAAGGTGAGGCGGCTGCGCAGGGAGCGGGAGCGGAGCCAGTGGACGAGGCGGTGCCGCCGGCCGGGCGTGCGGGGCGGGGCCAGCGGCGGGGGCGGAACGGTCGTCACGCGCCGGCGCCGGCGGCCGGGCGCAGGGCGTAGCCGACGCCGCGCACGGTCTGGATCAGGCGGGGCATGCCGCCCTGCTCGGTCTTGCGGCGCAGGTACATCACGTAGACGTCCAGGGAGTTGGAGGAGGGTTCGAAGTCGAAGCCCCAGACCGCCTTGAGGATCTGTTCGCGGGTGAGGACCTGGCGGGGGTGGGAGAGGAACATCTCCAGCAGCATGAACTCGGTGCGGGTGAGTTCGATCGGCTTGCCGGCCCGGGTGACCTCGCGGGTGGCGGTGTTCATCCGCAGGTCGCCGAAGGCGAGCACCTCGCTGTCGTCCTCGGCGGCGGCGCGGGCCGCGGCTTCGGCGGCGAGGGCGTTGCGGCGCAGCAGGGCTCGGACGCGGGCGAGCAGTTCGTCGAGCTCGAAGGGCTTGGCGAGGTAGTCGTCGGCGCCGACGTCGAGGCCGGTGACGCGGTCGCCGACGGCGTCGCGGGCGGTGAGCATCAGGACGGGGACGGTGTCGCCGCGTGAGCGCATCCGGCGGACGGCGGTGAGGCCGTCCATCCGGGGCATCATGATGTCCAGCAGGACGAGGTCGGGCTTGTCGCGTTCGACGGATTCCAGGGCCTCGTAGCCGTCGGTGGCGGTGGCGACCTCGTAGCCCTCGAAGGCGAGGCTGCTCTCCAGGGCGTCCCGGAGGGCGGGTTCGTCGTCGACCACGAGGAGCCGGGCGGAGGGGTGGCCCGGCTCGGCGGGGGTGCGGTCGTCGGCGGACGGGGTCATGGGCGGCTGCCCTTTCTCGTCGGGTGGAGGGCCTGCTGGGAGCAATTGTCCGTCGTGGGGATCGTGGTCTACACGTTCTGGCCGGCTTCGAGCTTCGGCAGGACCTGCTTGATGTCGTCGATCGGGATGGCGAAGCCGAGGCCGACGCTGCCGGCCGTGCCGCCGCCGGCGGTGGAGCTGGTGCCGCTCGGGGCGTACATCGCCGAGTTGATGCCGATGACCTGGCCGTTGGCGTTGATCAGCGGCCCGCCGGAGTTGCCGGGGTTGAGGGCGGCGTCGGTCTGGAAGGCCTTGTAGGTCGTGGTGCTGCCGCTGTTCGTCTGCGGCGGGTTCCCGCGCTGGCCGGGCAGGCCGGGCAGGCTGGGGAAGCCGAAGCCGCCGTTGCCGCTGGTGGTGCCCTCGTCGAGTTGGACGGTGACGTCGCGGTTCCGGGCGCTGATGATGCCGGAGGTGACGGTGCCGGTGAGGCCGTCCGGGTTGCCGATGGCCACGACCGGGTCGCCGACGGCCACGGCGGAGGAGTCGCCGAGGACGGCGGGGGTGAGGTTCTTGGCGCCGGTGGCGGTGATTACGGCGGCGTCGAGGGACTTGTCGGTGCCGGTGACGGTGGCCTGCGCGGTGGAGCCGTCCTTGAAGGTGACGGTGATCCGGCCGCCGCCGGCCGCGGTGTCGATCACGTGGTAGTTGGTGAGGATCCGGCCGTCCTTGTCCAGGACGACGCCGGTGCCGGTGGCGGTGCCGTTGCCGTTCTTGACGGTGATCTGGACGACGCTGGGCGAGACGGCGGCGGCGATGGCCGGCACGTTGGCGCTGCCGTCGCTGCGGGCGGAGACCGGGCTGGCGACGGTGCCGACCCGGGTGTCGGCGGACTGCCGGTCGGCGGCGATCACTCCGCCGGTGACCCCGCCGAGGACGGCGGCGACCGCGGCGACGGCGGTCACCAGGGCGAGCCGGCCGCGCAGCAGGCCGCGCCGGGCCCGGCCGCCGTGGCCGCCGTGGCCGCCGTGGCTGCCGTGGTCCTCGGGGGAGCCGGGGCCGAGGAGGGTGGGCGGCTCGGGCGGCATGGGCGGGGGAGGCGGCGGTCCGTCGAAGCTGCCGCCGTCGCTGCCGGTGCCGGTGCCGAGCACGGTGCCCTCGATCACCCGGGGCTCGTACGGGCCGTACGGCTCGTCGGAGTACCGCTCGTTGGGGTGCCGCTGCTGTTCGCTCATGCCGACCAAGCTCCGCCCGGTGGATGAGGAGCGGATGAGAACCGGCTCAGAAGGGGGAGAGAAGCCCGTTGGGTTCTCATAAAGCCTGGTCAGGCGGCCTGCGGAGCGGAGCCGGAGGTTCCGGATCCGATCCGCTCGCTCACTGCGCCCCGGCGCGGCCGGGCGCGGCTCCGTCGCAGCCGCAGGAACGGCGGATGACCAGGCGGGACGGGAACTTGCGGACCCGTTCGGTGTCCGAGCCGGGCACCATCAGCGAGTCGTCCAGCACCAGGTCCACGGCGGCTCGGGCCATCGCGTCGCGGTCGGAGGCGACGGTGGTCAGCGGCGGGTCGGCGAGCGCGGCCTCCGGCACGTCGTCGAAGCCGGCCACGGCGAGGTCGTGGGGGACGCGCAGGCCGACCTCGCGGGCGGCCCGCAGCACGCCGATGGCCTGGTCGTCGGTGGAGCAGAAGATCGCCCGCGGCCGGTCCGGGGAGCGCAGCACGCCGAGCGCGACCTCGTACGCGCCGTAGCGGTGGAAGGGCGCGTCGATCAGGTGCGGCTCGGTGGGGACGCCGTGCGCGTCCATGGCGCGCTGCCAGCCCTCGACGTGGTCGATGACCGGGTCGCCGGGGGCGGGGGACTCGACCGGCCCGCCGAAGCAGGCCACGTACGGGTGCCCGTGGACCTCCAGCAGGTGGCGGACGACGGCCTCGGCGCCGCCCACGTCGTCGGTGACCACCGCGACGTCGTCGATCGCCTCGGGGCGCCGGTGCAGCAGCACGACCTTGGCGCCCTCCATCGCGGCGAACTCCTCGGCGGCGCGCTGTGAGGGGCCCTGGCTGACCAGGATCAGCCCGGAGACGCGCATCCCGAGGAAGGCGCGGACGTAGTGGACCTCGCGGTCGTCCACGTAGTCGGAGTTGCCGATCAGCACGAGCTTGCCGCGCTCGGAGGCGGCCCGTTCGACGGCGTGCGCCATCTCGGCGAAGAAGGGCTGGCGGGCGTCCGGGACGACCATGCCGATCAGGTTGGTCCGGCGGGAGGCCATCGCCTGGGCGACGCTGTTCGGCCGGTAGCCGAGCTGCTCGATCGCCGCCAGGACCTTCTCCCTGGTCGCGGGCGCGACCGGGCGCGGCCCGTTGTTGATGACGTAGCTGACGACCGCGGTCGAGGTACCAGCCAGCCGGGCTACATCGTCGCGCGTCACTTTGGCCACGGGGGGAGTCTACGCGTGTGGCCTTCGGGGCGGCAGTGGGACCTGGGGCCGCCGGCGGGCGCTCGACGGGCGGTCGGCGGGCGGCTCCGAGAGAAACCGGACAAGCCGGGCGGGGGACGGCCCGCCCGGCGTCTCAGGCCTCCAGCCGGCCGGCGGGGTGCTGGGCGCGCTCCGGGTGCTCGCCCTTCTCGGGCTTCTCCGGGACGACGAAGCGGTAGCCGACGTTGCGCACGGTGCCGATCAGCTGCTCGTGCTCGACGCCGAGCTTGGCGCGCAGCCGCCGGACGTGCACGTCCACCGTCCGGGTGCCGCCGAAGTAGTCGTAGCCCCAGACCTCCTGCAGCAGCTGCGCCCGGGTGAAGACCCGGCCGGGGTGCTGGGCGAGGTACTTGAGCAGCTCGAACTCCTTGAAGGTGAGGTCGAGCGCCCGGCCCTTGAGCTTCGCGGAGTAGGTGGCCTCGTCGACCGAGAGGTCGCCGTTGCGGATCTCCATCGGGCTGTCGTCGGTGACGATCTGGAGGCGGCCGAGCGCGAGCCGCAGCCGGGCCTCGACCTCGGCCGGGCCCGCGGTGTCCAGCAGGACGTCGTCGACACCCCACTCGGCGGTGACGGCGGCCAGGCCGCCCTCGGTGACCACCAGGATCAGCGGAGAGCCGATGCCGGTGGAGCGCAGCAGCTGGCAGAGGCTGCGGATCTGCGGCAGGTCACGCCGGCCGTCGACCAGGATGACGTCCGCGCTGGGGGTGTCCACCAGGGCCGAGCCCTCGGCGGGGGCCACCCGGACGTTGTGGAGCAGCAGGCCGAGGGCGGGCAGTACCTCGGCGGAGGGTTGCAGTGCGTTGGTGAGGAGGAGGAGAGAACTCATACCCGGTGGTCCCCTTTCCGGGTCGTCGCGGTCGCGTGACGGCTGCCGCCACAGCCGGATGGCGCACGTGCTGAGGGGGAGGAGAGGACGACGGGCGCGTGAGGCGTACCGGGGGAGCGCGGGGCGCGCAGGGCGCGACGGTGGACCTGCCGGGGGCCCCGCAGCCCCTGGCGCACCGTTTCTGCCCTGTTCATCACCGTGAACCCTCCGGTCTGGTCCGGTGCCGGGCGGCGGCCCGGCGCCGGTGGCGACACCCCGGCCGGCGGTGGCACGTCGTCGTGCCGCGTCGGACGGGGTGGTTCCTGCGGCGCGCCGGGGGTGGGCCGACGAATCGCACGAACGTCCGTACTGGCGTCCTGAAAGCACAAAAGGACCCGGGGGCGACTCTGCCCGGATCCCTCTTGGTGATCGAGGATAGCCGACCTCCTCCCGCCCCGGCAGTGCCCGAAGGCGGCGGTTCCCCCATTTCGGGCGTGCGCCGGGTGAGCCTGGACACAGCGTCGAGCGCCGTCCGACACCTGCGGGGCCAGGGCGATTGCCGGTCGCGGCGGCGGACCCGCCATCATGGGACGCACATCGGCGGCGTCGCGCGGATCCATCGTTCGGGTGGCGGGCGGGCGCCCCGGTGGCGAGCCGGACCGGGCTACCGGGGCCGGGCGAGGACGACGAAGAGGGGTGGCCCGATGGGCGCGACCACCGAGCCCGCTAGCGGCGCCCGGGTGCGCGGGACGATCCGCTACTGGGCGGCGGCGAAGTCCGAGGCCGGCCTGGCCGAGGAGCCGTACGAGGCGGCGACCCTGGCGGAGGCGCTGGCGGCGGCCAAGGAGCGGCACGCCGACCGGCCGAAGTTCGTCCGGCTGCTCGGGCACTCCTCGTACCTGGTCGACGGCGCCCAGGTGGGCGGCCGCGACCATGCGACGGTCGCCCTGACCGAGGGCGGGACGGTCGAGGTCCTCCCCCCGTTCGCGGGAGGCTGAGCGGCGTGACGGACATGAACAACCCGAACCACGGCGGCTACGGCGAGTGGCCGCGACAGCCCCAGCAGCCGCAGGCGCCGCAGCCGCACCCGTACGGGCAGCACCCGCCGCAGCAGCCTGGGCAGCAGCCGCCGTACGGCTACCCGGTGGACGACCCGGCGGCGACCGCGGTGCTGCCGCCGGTGCCCGCCTTCGACGACCCGGCCGCGACCAGCGTGCTGCCGCTGGTGCCCGCGGTGGACGACGCCGCGGCGACGACGCTGCTGCCGCCCGTGCCGCCGCTGGACGACGCCACCACGCTGCTGCCGCCGGTGGTGGTCTCCGGCGCCATGCCGGTCGCGCCGCCCACCGCGCGGCGCGCCGCGGCGCCGCAGTACCCGGGCCAGGCGCCGGTGTGGCAGCAGCCCCCGGCCCAGCCGCAGCAGCCGCAGCGGCAGGGGCAGCACCGGAACCCGCAGCAGCCGCCGGCCCAGCAGCCGGTCATGCAGCCGTTGCAGCGGCAGCCTCCGCAGTCCCGCGCCCGGCACGCGGCCCCGGCGCCGCAGCCGGCTGCCGCGCAGCAGGCGGCGGAGGCCTTCGATCCGCCGACCATGACGCTCAAGCGTCCGACCGCCCCCGGCCCGGCGGCGCCGACGGGTCCGGGAGGCCAGGGACGCCAGGGAGGCCCGACGGGCGTTCCTGGCAGGCCGCCGTTCGCGGCCGTCCCGGCGCAGCCCGTGGCGCCGGCCGGCGGCGGCCCGCGTGGCCGGACCGGTTCGCCGATCATCGACCCCGGCCTGCAGCCCGCCCTGATCACGGCGGGCACAGCCGCTCTGCTGGCCGGCGGCGCCGCGCTCGGGCAGGTCGGGCTGGCCCTGGTGGTCGCGCTGCTGCAGTTGCTGACGGCGGCCGGCTGGTTCCGGCTGAACGGCATGTGGCCGGCCCGGCAGGGCATCCTGCTCGCCGCGCTGGCCGGGTTCACCGCGGACGCGGCGGTGCTGCTGGCGGACTCCGACGGCGGCGTGGCGGCCGTGGTGGGCACCCTGGGCGGGTTCTTCCTGCTGGTCCTGGTGCTGCAGACGTTCCGTCCGTCGGACCCGAAGGAGCGGTTCTACGCGCTGACCGTGCTGGGCTCGGCCACCGTGGTGACGGCCCTGTGCACCACGCTGCTGCTGGCCGACTGGGTGCCGGCCGGGGTGGGTGCGGTCGCGCTGGCCACCGTGCTGGCGGCGGCCCCGCTGCCCGGGCCGAAGCAGCTGGGTCCGGTCCTGGGCCTGGTCGCGGCGGTGGCGCTGGGCCTGCTGGTCGGCGCGCCGGTCGCGCTCGGTGCGCTCGCCGGGCTGGGGGCGCTCGTCGGCCGCCGGGTGGCGGCGTACGACTTCCCGTCCCGCTTCGTGCACATGACGGCGGGCGTGGCGCTGCCGCTCGCGGTGGCCGCGCCGCTGATCTGGATCGCCACCGACCTGCTGGCCTGACCCCCGTCGTACCGGCGGGGGCTTCCCAACGGCGTCCCGTCCCGGAACCATGCTCCGGGGCGGGACGTCGTACGGTCGTGCGGGAGCGGCCGGGTCCGGCGGCCGCCACAGGACGGCGACCGACCACAGCGAACAGCGACCGACCGGCGACGACGGGGGACACGATGCGCGGATGGCTGAAGGCCACGATCGGCCTGGCGGTGCTCTGCGGCCTCCTGGCGGGCGCCGACCGGATCGCGGTCGGCGTGGCCGAGGACGAGGCCGCGGACCGGATCGTGAAGAGCGGCCGGATGAGCCAGCGGCCGGACGTCTCGATCGAGGGCTTCCCGTTCCTCACCCAGGTGCTGTCGATGAGGTTGGACGACGTCCGGATCTCCGCCGACGGCCTGACCGTCGGCGACGGCAGCCACCAGGTGGCGCTGCACTCGTTCAAGGCCAAGCTCGCCGGGGTCAAGGTGAGCGACAGCATGAACAGCGCCACGGTGGACAGCGGCACCGGCAGCGGCGTGATCTCCTACCCGGACCTCGCGCAGCTGCTGCCGCCGGCCTCCCAGCTGCTGCACGGAGCGAAGCTGCCGGTGGGCAGCAGCACCCGGCTGAGCCTGTCGTACGGCGGGCCGGGCAAGGTCAAGGCCTCGCTGGGGCCGATCGCGATCGGTGAGGGCAATGTGCACAACGACGGGAACACCGTCACCGTGGACGGCTTCCGGCTGACGTCCCTGGCGGGAATGGTCGCCGGGGCCACCAACCAGCAGGTCGAGCCGATGAGCTTCACCCTCGACAGCCTGCCGGCCGGGCTGAAGCTGGCCCCGAAGGACGGCGACAAGGACGGTGTGACGCCGCTGCCCGAGGGCCTGCAGCTGACCTTCGACGGCAAGGGCGTGAAGCTCCTGGGCTGAGCCCGCCCGCCACTGCCCGCCACTGCCCGCCACCGCTCGGCACCGCCCGCCACCGCTCGGCACCGCCGAACCGTTCCGCTCCGCGAGACGCGCTGTTCCAGCGCCGACCGCGGAGCGGTGTCGTTTCCGCCCGTTGTGCACCGCCGGACGACCGCCGGAGAGCGGCCGGCTCGGGCCGGGCAGGTCGGATCGAGGCCAAATCCCGCGATGCGGTCGATTTGATCTCATTATTCGATACGCTGATGACAGCGGGCCGTCGGTGTCCCTAGCATCGTCGGCATGAAGCGACAGACGGACCTCACGAAGCGGCGGGCGGTAGACCTGTGCCGCGTGGCCGCCTGTCTGTGTCGAATGCGCTGACTCGGCGTTCCGGCTGGGTAGTTGACGCCCACCGTCGATCTCTCCGGTGACCGTTCCCGGCCGTACTCGCGGGCCGGCGCCGATGTACTCCGCAGTCCCCCGCCCGGCCGTACCGGTGCACCCACCTCGTCCCAGCATTCGGACGGTGGTTCGGACCGCACCCGCCGGGCGCCCTGCAGCACACCTCCTGAGCAGCACCAGCAGCCCCTTCCGCCAACCGCCCTCGGATGGAGAACCCCACCATGAGCCGCAGCGACGTCCTGGTCGACGCCGACTGGGTCCAGGCCCACCTGGACGACCCGAAGGTCGTCATCGTCGAGGTCGACGAGGACACTTCCGCGTACGAGAAGAACCACATCCGCAACGCCGTCCGGATCGACTGGAAGCAGGACCTGCAGGACCCGGTCCGCCGCGACTTCATCGACCAGGCGGGCTTCGAGGCGCTGCTCAGCGCCAAGGGCATCGCCAACGACGACACCGTCGTCCTGTACGGCGGCAACAACAACTGGTTCGCCTCGTACGCCTACTGGTACTTCAAGCTGTACGGCCACGGTGATGTCCGCCTGCTGGACGGCGGCCGCAAGAAGTGGGAGCTGGACTCCCGCGACCTGGTCGCCGAGGTGCCGGTCCGTCCCGCCACCCAGTACACGGCGCAGGCCGCCGACTCGTCGATCCGCGCCTTCCGCGACGACGTGCTCGCCGCGATCGGCAGCCTCAACCTGGTCGACGTGCGCTCGCCCGATGAGTTCTCCGGCAAGCTGCTCGCCCCGGCGCACCTCCCGCAGGAGCAGTCGCAGCGTCCCGGCCACGTGCCGAGCGCCCGCAACATCCCGTGGGCCAAGAACGCCAACGACGACGGCACCTTCAAGAGCGACGCGGAGCTCAAGGCGCTGTACGAGGCCGAGGGCGTCGACCTGGCGACGGACACCATCGCCTACTGCCGCATCGGCGAGCGCTCCGCGCTCACCTGGTTCGTGCTGCACGAGCTGCTCGGTCAGGCGAACGTCAAGAACTACGACGGTTCGTGGACCGAGTACGGCAGCCTGGTCGGCGTGCCGATCGAGCTCGGCAGCAACTGAGCCCCCGGCTCGACCCGTAAGTCAGAAGGAGACAGACATGTGCGGTGCGAAGGCCGGCGGCCCGGACCTGGCAGGAGTTGACGTGGCGAACGAGACGATCATCCAGGGTTCGGTGACCCGAGACGGCGAACCGGTCAACGGCTACGTCCGGCTGCTGGACGAGGGCGGCGAGTTCACGGCCGAGGTGCCCACCTCGGCGACCGGCCAGTTCCGGTTCTTCGCCCGCCCGGGCAAGTGGACCCTGCGCGCGCTGGTGCCGGGCCAGACCGTGGACCGCAAGGTGGTGGCCTCCCAGGGCACCGCCGTCGAGGTCGCGATCGCGATCTGACCGGTCCGACCAGTACGGACACCACCCGAGGGCCCCTGCCGAGCAGGGGCCCTCGGCCGTACCGTGGAGGGGTGCAGACGAGGCGGCGGCGTCGCTACTACTTCGCCATGATGGGCGTGTGCCTGGGCCTGTTCGTCATGGCCTGGGGCGTGGTGCGGTTCTTCTCGGTCGGCGCGGCGATCGGCATGTGCGTGGTGGCGATGGTGATCCCGCCGGTCGCCGCGGTGTTCGCCAACAAGCGGGATCCGGACGACGACTGGTGGAACGACCCGCGCTGGGAGGACCCGAAGTGGGACGAGCCCGGCCACGACCGGGACCGCCCCGACCACGAGGAACGCCCGTAGGCGTGTCCCGGGCGTCAGTAGACGAGCGCCTGGATGCCGTCCGCCATGATCTCGCTGACGAAGACCTGGGCGCCCGCGATCCGGACGCCCTCGACGGTGTCCTTCTGCTCGATCCCGCGCCGGGCCGCGCACTGCGTGCACAGCGTCACCGAGCCGGCCGCCAGGACGGCGTCCAGCAGGTCCGGCAGCGGCGCCGCGTGCGGCAGTTCGAACTCCGCCGCCCGGTCCGGCAGCGCGAACCACGAGGACTCCCCGGTCAGCCACAGCGACACCTCGATCCCGCTGGCGACCGCCACCGCCGCCACCGTGAACGCCTGCGAGCACCGCTCCGGCGCGTCCGCACCTGCGGTGACCTTGATGACCAGTTTCTTCGACATGGCGCCACCCTAGAGGGCCCGTCACCCCCGCCGTCCGTCATCCCCGGAACCCTTGGGGAAAGCTTGGGCGGCGTGGTAGCGGCGGCGCGAACGACGACGTGGTGGGGCTCACCGCGACCGGCCGGAGCCCGGCCGATACAGTGAGCGGAGCAAAATCCACCACACTGTCGCCGCCTGGGAGCCCCCCGTGTCCGGTCTGGAAATCTTCTTCGCAGGTCTGCTGGTGCTCGTCGCCGTGCTGATCACCTGGTTCGCCATCTTCTCGGTGATGAAGCTGTACCAGGGCCAGCGCTGAGCCTGCCGTACGGTTGAGGCAGCCCCACCCCGACGACGACAGCGACCAGGAACATGATCGAGATCCCTTCCGACCTCCACAAGGACGTCGTCCCGCTCGCCTTCCTCCTCGGCACCTGGGAGGGCGCGGGCGTGTACGCCCCGCTGCCGGGTGACGGGGGCCCGGACGCGGAGAAGTGCAACTTCGGCCAGGAGATCGTGATCCGGCACGACGGCCGTCCCTTCCTGGAGTTCCGCTCCCGCACCTGGGTGCTGGACGACGAGGGCGAGAAGGTCCGTCCGCTGGAGAACGAGCACGCGTTCTGGCGCATCACGAGCAACCACGACGGCACCAGCGGCGTCCGGGGCATCGAGATCTCCTCCGTCCGTGACGACGGCACGGTCGAGATCTGGTACGGCGAGCTGGCCGACGGCAAGCCCCAGGTCGACGTCTCCACCGACGCGGTGGCCCGGATCGAGGGCTCGCCGGAGTACTCGGGCGGCAAGCGGCTGTACGGCTTCGTCAACGGCGAACTGCTCTGGGTCGGCGAGAAGGCGGCCCCGAACGTGCCGCTGCGCCCGTACATGTCCGCGCAGCTGAAGAAGGTGCTCAGCCCGGCCCAGCTGATCAAGGACATCAACGACCTGCCGGACGACGGCATCGCCTTCTTCAAGTAGGCCCGGCGCACGCGGGCGCGGCCCCGGCGGGGCGCGGCGCGCGTGACCGGCACAGTCCGTGCACGAGGTAGGGACCGGCCCGCGGCCGGTCCCTACACTTGCATCAGGAACCCCGACCTTGGCAGGGACAGCACCGTGGCGGACACCGGCACCACCGACTGGCAGCTCTCCGGCGACTGGCACCTTTCCGACGACTGGAAGACCGACCTGCGCGAGCGCGGCTACCGGCTCACCCCGCAGCGGCAGCTCGTGCTGGAGGCCGTCGACGTCCTCGACCACGCCACCCCCGACGAGATCCTCGGCCACGTCCGGCAGACCGCCAGCGGCGTCAACATCTCCACCGTCTACCGGACCCTGGAGCTGCTGGAGGAGCTGGGCCTGGTCTCGCACGCCCACCTCGGCCACGGCGCCCCGACGTACCACCTGGCCGGCCGCCACCACCACCTGCACCTGGTCTGCCGGGACTGCGAGAAGGTCACCGAGACCGGCACCGAGATCGCCCAGCCGCTGATCGACAGCCTGCGCGCCCAGCACGGCTTCGACACCGACCTCAAGCATTTCGCCATCTTCGGCCGCTGCGCCGACTGCACCGCCAAGCTCGCCGACGGCCGGTCGTAAGCTGGCCGGTATGACCGGTGTGAAGAGCCCGCTGCTTGCCCTGCCCGGAGCCGTCCCCGCCGAGGGGGCCGACGAAGGCGTCGCCGCCCACTATGGCGACATCTTCCGCGAGCAACGCAGCCTCGCGCGGGGCACCGGCTTCGTCGACCTCTCGCACCGCGGGGTCGTCACCGTCACCGGCGCGGACCGGCTCGCCTGGCTGCACCTGCTGCTCACCCAGCACGTCAGCGACCTCCCGCCGCAGCAGGCCGCCGAGGCGCTGGTGCTCTCCGCCAACGGGCACGTGGAGCACGCGCTCTACCTGGTGGACGACGGCACCACCACGTGGGCGCACGTGGAGCCGGGCACCCAGGGCGCGCTGGTGGCCTATCTGGAGAGCATGAAGTTCTTCTACCGGGTGGAGGTCGCCGACGCGACCGCCGACTACGCCGTGGTCCACCTGCCGGCCGGCTCCACCGCCTCCGTCGAGGGCGCCGCCGCCGTCCGTGAACTCCCGTACGGGCGTGACCTGTTCGTGCCGCGCGGGGAACTGGGGAAGCTCACCGCCGGGTACGGCCCGGCGGCCGGGATCTGGGCGTACGAGGCGCTGCGGATCGAGGACCACCGGCCCCGGCTCGGCTTCGAGACCGACCACCGGACCATCCCGCACGAGGTGGACTGGCTGGGTACCGCCGTCCACCTGCAGAAGGGCTGCTACCGCGGCCAGGAGACCGTCGCCCGGGTGCACAACCTGGGCCGGCCGCCGCGTCGGCTGGTCTTCCTGCACCTGGACGGCACCGAGGAGACCCTGCCCCCGCACGGCACCGAGGTGCGGCTGTCCACCGACCCGGACGGGCGGGCGCTGGGCTTCGTGACGTCCTCGGCCCGGCACCACGAGCTGGGGCCGATCGCGCTGGCGATCGTCAAGCGCAACGTTCCGGTGGACGCGGTGCTGCTGGCCGGGACGGTGCCGGGCACCCAGGACGTGATCGTCCCGCAGTAGCGCGGGGCGGGCCGGGGCTCAGACCTCGACGAGGACGGTGAACGGGCCGTCGTTCACCAGCGCCACCCGCATGTCGGCGCCGAACCGGCCGGTCTCCACCTTCGCGCCCAGCGCCCGCAGACGGGCGACCACCTCGTCCACCAGCGGCTCGGCGACCGGGCCGGGGGCGGCGGCATTCCAGGTGGGGCGGCGGCCCTTGCGGGCGTCGCCGTACAGCGTGAACTGGCTGATCACCAGCAGCGGGACGCCGAGGTCCGAGCAGCTCTGCTCGACGCCCTCGTCATCGGCCGGCAGCAGCCGCAGCGTCCAGAGCTTGCGGGCCAGTTGGGCGGCCTTGGCGGGGGTGTCGTCGTGGGTGACGCCGACCAGGACGCAGAGCCCGGGCCCCTCGATCGCACCGACGGTCTCACCGGCCACGGTCACCCGGGCCTCGGTCACTCGCTGCACCACTGCTCGCATGCCGCCATTGTGCCGGAGGGCGGTACGGCCGTCGGAGGCCCCCGGGGGCATGGCGGGTGGCCGCGCCAGGGGCCGGTCCGTCACGCTCCTGCGTCCTCGACTCGGCGGCGGCGCCCCCTTCCCGCGCGCCCTTTCCCGCGCGCCCCTCCCCGCGCGGGCCGGGGCCGAATCCGCCCGGCCCCGCCCCGCGCGCCCTCCCGCCGCTCCGTTGTGTCCCCCACATGCGCCCCAGGGGTCGTCCCGGGGCGCACGCGATGGGCGCGCAGAACGGTGGCGCACGCCGTTGGGTGCGAGCCTGCGCCGGTTGGGGCGCCACTCTTCCTGCGGAAAGCACTGGTCATATCAGCCACCCCCGTTCGCCAGGGGGCCGTTCGGGTGCACGGGCGGTGCGCGCGCGCCGGGCGGGGTGGCACGCTGGGGGACGGCAGGAAGGGTCCGGGGCGCCATGAGGTCCGCCGCGCCGGGTCCGGGGTCCGGCCGGGCGGTCGAGCCGGTAGGTCAGGTGTTCTGGCGGTGTCGCCCCGGCGGGTGGTCGCGGCCGGGAGTCGGAACCGCCGGGGGACTCCCGGGCGTGCCGACGGACGGGGACACCGAGCCCGTCGGGGGACGGGCCGGACCGGCGGCAGGGACGGAGTGCCGCGAGCGGGCGGGATCGGACGACGGCAGGTGGTTGGGTGATGGACGCGAGCAGCGCGGCGCGGGACCGGTCCGGGCAGGTGGCGCAGGCCCCCGGAGGCCCGCGCGGTCCGGCGGGGCGCGCGGAGGACGAGCCCGATCTGGAGCGGCTGGGCCTGGACCAGCTGCGGGTGCTGCGCCGGGAGACCCTGGAGCAGGAAGCCGACCTGTCGTACCTGCGGCGGCTGCTGCACGGGCGGATGGACATCCTGCGCGCCGAGCTGGACCGGCGGCCCGGCGCAGGCCCGGTCCGTACGGCCGGTGCGCCCGGCCCCGACCCGGTGCCCGGCGAGCTGCTGGACCGGCTGCCGGCCATCCTGACCGACGCGCCTTCCACGGTGCGGCGCTCGGCTCGGCACGTCACCCTCGGTCCGCCGCGCACCCTGGAGTCCCGGCTGGAGGCGGACACGCTGATGGGCGACGTCCAGCTCGCCGACCTGGCCGCCCACCCGGCCGAGGAACTGCTGGCGGCCCTGGAGCGGCTGCGGGCGCACGAGCGGGAGGTGTCCGGTCGGCGCCGGCGGCTGCTGCGCACGGCCGACGGTTGCAACGCCGAGATCACCCGCAGGTACCGTGATGGGGAAGCACGGGTCGACGACCTGCTCGCAGGGGGGCCGCTCTGACCGGGTGAGTCGCTGCGGGCGGGTGGGGCCCGGCTCGCCGCAGGCCCACCCTCGCCCCGGAAGGCTCAACCGCCATGTCCCAGCTCGCCGTCGCGCCCGTTCTCGCCGAGGTCATACGCTCCGGTTTCGTCGAGGGCCGCCACCACGGGTCGTTGGTGCTGCTCGCCGCCGACGGCTCGGTCGAGTTCGCGCTCGGCGATCCGGACGCGCCGGTCTTCCCGCGGTCGACCGCCAAGCCGTTCCAGGCGGTGGCCACGCTGCGGGCCGGGCTGGCGATCGAGGGGGAGCTGCTGGCGCTGGCGGCCTCCAGCCACTCCGCAGAATCGTTTCACCTCGCCGGTGTGCGGGCCATCCTCGCATCGGCCGGGCTCGACGAGTCGGCCCTGCGCACCCCCGCCGACCTGCCGCTGGACGAGACCGAGGCGGAACAGCTGCTCGCCTCCGGCGGCCGCCGCGCCCCCATCCTGATGGACTGCTCCGGCAAGCACGCCGGCTGGCTGGCCGCCTGCGCGGCCAACGGGTGGGACACCGCGAGCTACCTCGACCCGGCCCACCCGATCCAGCGGCTGGCCCGCGAGGCCCTGGAACAGGGCACCGGCGAGACCCCCGCCCACGCCGGGGTCGACGGCTGCGGCGCACCGCTGCTGGCCGTCTCGCTGACCGGCCTGGCCCGCGGGTACCGCGGCCTGGTGCTGGCCGCCGAGGGCACCGCGCCGCGCCGGATCGCCGACGCGATGCGCGCCCACCCCGAGTACGTGGCCGGCACCCGCCGGGCCGACACCTGGCTGATGCGCGCCGTCCCGGGCGCGCTGTCCAAGATGGGCGCCGAGGCCGTCCAGGTGGTGGCGCTGCCGGACGGGCGGGCCCTGGCCTTCAAGATCGACGACGGCGGCGAGCGGGCCCGCGGCCCGGTGCTGGCGGCGGCGCTGCGCCGGCTCGGGGTGACCGGGGCGGACGAGACCGTCGAGCGGATCGGTGCGGCCCCGCTGCTCGGCGGCGGCGAGCCGGTCGGCCGGGTGCGGGCGGCGTTCTAGGGCCCGTCCGAAGGCCGGTCCGGCGGTCCGGCGGCCGTTGTCGGGGTGCGGGCGGCGCGGGGCCGGTGCACGGTGGACCGGGGGCCGTCGCACAGCTGAGGGAGTCCGCCATGACCGACCATGTGTACCGGGTGACCGAGATCGTCGGGTCCTCGACCGAGAGCGTCGACGCCGCGATCCGCAACGGGGTGGAGCGGGCCGCCCGGACGCTGCGCAACCTCGACTGGTTCGAGGTGGGGCAGGTCCGGGGCCATCTGGAGGACGGCCGGATCAAGCACTACCAGGTCTGCATCAAGGTCGGCTTCCGGCTGGAGGACTGACCCGGCGCGGCCCGTCCCCGGACGTGACGGAGGCCGGGGTTCGCGGACGGATCCGCGAACCCCGGCCTCAGCGCTGTCCCGACCCGCCTCGAACCGTCCTGATCGAACGAGATCGGAACGACGGCTCAGTGGCCGCCCTGCTCCGCCAGACGCTTGATCGAAGCGGTGACCTCGGCCTCGGCCTCGGCGCGGCCGACCCAGTTGGCGCCCTCGACGGACTTGCCCGGCTCCAGGTCCTTGTAGACCTCGAAGAAGTGCTGGATCTCCAGGCGGTCGAACTCCGACACGTGGTGGATGTCGCGCAGGTGCTCCCAGCGCGGGTCGGTCGCCGGGACGCACAGCAGCTTGTCGTCGCCGCCGGCCTCGTCGGTCATCTGGAACATGCCGATGGCGCGGCACTTGATGAGGCAACCCGGGAAGGTCGGCTCGTCCAGGATCACCAGCGCGTCCAGCGGGTCGCCGTCCTCGCCGAGCGTGCCCTCGACGTAGCCGTAGTCGGCCGGGTAGCGCGTCGAGGTGAAGAGCATCCGGTCGAGCCGCAGACGACCGGTCTCGTGGTCGACCTCGTACTTGTTACGAGAGCCCTTCGGGATTTCGATAAGGACGTCGAACTCCAACGGTTCCTCCAAGGTAGGGACTGACAGAATCCAAGTGTCTCCTACGGGAGTACGTGCTCGGGAAAGGGGCCGGTCGGTGGGAGCAGGGGGAGGGGCGGCGCGCCGCCGCAGGGGGACGGCTGCGGGGCTGTTCGGGGCGGCGCTGCTCGTCGCGAGTACGGTCCTGACCTCGGCCGGAGCGTACGCGCAGCCGTCCCCGCCGCCGTCCCCGCCGCCGGGCGGGCACAGCACCGGGCACGGCGAGGACGAGGACCACGACGGCCAGGGCGGCCACGACGGCGGCGACGGGAAGAGGAACGACCAGGGGAAGGGCGGGGCCAGGCCCCGTACCGGCGACAGCCCGGGCGGCACCGCCACCCGCCGGGCCGTGCCGCCCGCCTCCCCCGCCGCCGGTGGCAGCGGTCCGTCCGCCGCGCTCCCGGCCCCCGCGCCGGGCGCGGTGCTGGCCGCGGCCGGCCCGGAGGCCGCGGTCCCCACCGCCCAGGGCCTCCAGCAGGCGCTCGCCGCCGCCCTCGCCGACCGCGGCCTCGGCGACGTCACCTTCGCCGTCGCGGACGCCGCCGACGGCCGCCTCCTGTACGGCTCCGGGGAGAACACCCCGGCCACCCCCGCCTCCACCACCAAGCTGGCCACCTCGATCGCGGCCCTGTCCCTCGTCCCCGGCGACACCCGGCTGAGCACCAAGGTGGTCCGCGGCGCCGACGCGGGCACGATCACCCTGGTCGGCGGCGGCGACCCGACGCTCACCGCCCTGCCCGCCGACCAGGTGCTGATCGGCGGACAGCCCGCCGACGCCGACACCGCCCCCGCGTCGCTGGAGGAGCTCGCCCGGCAGACCGCCGCCGTCCTCGCCGCGGCCGGCACCACCTCGGTCAAGCTCGACTACGACCTGTCGATGTACCCGGGCAACCCGCAGCACAAGAACCACGACGGGCAGAACATCGCCCTGGTCGTCCCGCTGATGGTGGACGAGGCCAAGGTGGACCCGAAGAGCCGCGAGGACGCGCCCGCCCGCGTCGCCGACCCGGCCGGCGCGGCCGCCGGGGCCTTCGCCGCCCTGCTCAGGGCCCGGGGCATCGCCGTGGAGGGCAAGGCCAAGCCCGCCGCCGCCCCGGCCGCCGCGGACGCGCCCGTCCTCGGGCGGGTCGAGTCGCCCACGATCGACCGGCTCGTCGAGCGCCTGCTGACCACCTCCGACAACCAGCTCGCGGAGGCGGTCGCCCGGCAGGCCGCGCTCGCCGCCCACCAGCCGGCCGGCTTCGAGGGGGCGGCCACCGCCGTCACCCAGGAGCTCACCCGGCTGGGCGTGCCGATGGCCGGCGTGCTCCTCAACGACGGCAGCGGCCTGAACCCGGGCAACGCGATCCCGCCCGCGGTGCTGACCCGGCTGCTCTCGCTGGCCGCCTCCGGTCAGCACCCGGCGCTGCGCCCGGTCCTCACCGGCCTCCCGGTCTCGGGCTTCACCGGCACCCTCGGCAAGCGGTACGGCTCCGGTTCCGGGGCCGCCGACGCGGCCGGCCTGGTCCGCGCCAAGACCGGCACCCTGAGCGGCGTCAACACCCTCGCCGGCACCGTCGTCGACGCCGAGGGCCGCCTCCTGGCCTTCGCCGTCATGACCCGCACCCCGGTCACGGCCTCCGCCGACGTCGCGCGCGCGGCCATGGACCGCGTCGCCGCCCAGCTCATCGCCTGCGGCTGCCACTGAGCCGGCCGCCGCCGCCGGCGGGCCCCGGCGGGACGTGTTCGCTGCGGGTGGCTGCCGTTGGTGGTGGGGAGCACGTACGGTGAGGGCATGACGAGCGCGAGTGGCGGTGCTGACATGGTCGACTGGAACCTCGCGGTCGCGACTGCGACCAGGCTGGTGCGGCCGGGGCCCGAAGTGAGCCGGGCGGAGGCGGCGGCGGTGGTCGCCGAGCTGCGCCGGCACGCCCTGGAGGCGGAGGAGCACGTGCGGGCGTTCACCGGCATGCGGTCGTCGAGCCTGGCCCAGGCCGTGGCGACGCCCGTGCTGGTGGTCGACCGCCCCGGGTGGGTGCGGGCGAACGTGGCGGGCTTCCGTACGGTCGTCCAGCCGCTGGTGGAGAAGCTGCAGGCGCGTCGGGCGAACAGCGCGACGGCCGGGGTGTTCGGCGCGGTGGGGGAGAAGGCCACCGGCATCGAGGTCGGGGCGCTGCTGGCGTTCCTGTCGACCAAGGTGCTGGGCCAGTACGAGACCTTCGCCCCGGCCGAGCCCTCGCTGGAGGCCCCGGACAGCCCGGCGGCGCTGTTCGACAAGCCGCGGCTGGGACCGGACGGCCCCGGGCCGGGCCGGCTGCTGCTGGTGGCGCCGAACATCGTGCACGTCGAGCGGGAGCTGGACGTCGACCCGTCCGACTTCCGGCTCTGGGTCTGCCTGCACGAGGAGACGCACCGGACGCAGTTCACCGCGGTGCCGTGGCTGCGCGACCACATCCAGTCCGAGGTGCAGTCCTTCCTGTCCGAGACGGACGTCGACCCGGGCGCGCTGCTGGACCGCCTGCGGGAGGCGGCGGGCTCGCTCGGCGGCCTGCCGGGGGTCGGCGGTCGGGAGGGCGGCTCCTCGAACCTGCTGGAGATCGTCCAGTCGCCCGCGCAGCGCGAGATCCTCGGTCGGCTGACGGCCGTCATGTCGCTGCTGGAGGGCCACGCGGACGTGGTGATGGACGGCGTGGGCCCGGCCGTGGTGCCGACGGTCGCGGAGATCCGGGAGAAGTTCCAGCAGCGCCGGGACCGCGGTGCGAACCGGCTCGACCTGCTGCTGCGCCGGCTGCTGGGCATGGACGCCAAGCTGCGGCAGTACCAGGACGGCGCGGTGTTCGTGCGCGGCGTGGTGGAGCAGGTCGGCATGGAGGGGTTCAACCGGGTGTGGACGTCCCCGAACACCCTGCCGACCAAGGAGGAGATCCACGATCCGGCCGCCTGGGTGGCCCGGGTGGCCCGCTGAGCACCCAGCCCTGACGCGGCACGGCACGGGCACGACACGGCAGGGCGCGAGCCGGGCGGCAAGGGGCGCGGGGCGGTCAAACCCGCTCGTACGAGTGGTCCAATCGGGCAGATGCCGAGTGAAGAAGCGTTTCTTCATTCACCCGAACGTGGGACGGTGGTCGTACCGGTGGCGCGGGTGGCGTAGCGGGTCTCTCCTTTCTGCCACCATCTGTGAGCGCCCGGTAACAGGGTGCATGCAGGTGTGCGGTCCCCGCCGCCCGCCGCAGTCCTGTCCCCCCTCCCTCGAGGAGTCGTCCGCCGTGGGCCCTCACCCCGCCGTCGCCGCGATACGCCTGGCCGTTCGCCGCACGCTCACCGACCTCGCCGCCGAGACCGGTGCCACCTTCACCGCGCCCGCCCGCGAGCCCCGCGAACGCCCGGCCGGGGTGCCGCTGGTCGGTGCCGCCGTCGGCACCACCATGATCGGCAACGCCGCGCGCCACCCGTCCGGACTGCCCCGCACCCCCGCCGCGCCGGGCTCGCCGCTGGTCCTGGTCGCCGTCAGCGGCGGCGCGGACTCGATGGCACTGGCCATCGCCGCCGCCTTCGAGGCCCCCAAGATCGGTCTGCGGGTCGGCGCCGTCACCGTCGACCACGGTCTGCAGGCCGGCTCCGCCGAGCGCGCCGCCCAGGTGGCCGAGCGGCTGCGCTCGCTCGGCCTCGACCCGGTCGAGGCGGTCCCGGTGCGCGTCGGCCGCGCCGGCGGCCCGGAGGCCGCTGCCCGGGACGCCCGCTACGCGGCCCTGGACGAGGCCGCCGAACGCCACGGCGCGATCGCCGTACTGCTCGGCCACACCCGGGACGACCAGGCCGAGACCGTGCTGCTGGGGCTGGCCCGGGGCTCGGGCGCCCGCTCGCTGGCCGGGATGCCGGCCCAGAAGGGCCGCTACCGCCGCCCGCTGCTGGAGCTGGACCGGGCGGCCACCCGGCAGGCCTGCTCCGCCCAGTCGATCCCGATCTGGGACGACCCCCACAACTGTGATCCCGCCTACACCCGCTCCCGGGTCCGCCACGAGGTGCTGCCGGTCCTGGAGAAGCACCTGGGCGGCGGCGTGGTCGAGGCGCTGGCCCGCACCGCCCGGCTGTTCCGCGACGACGCCGACGCCCTCGACCAGTGGGCCGCCCTGGCCGAACGCGACCTCCGTACGGGCGAAGGCACCCTGGACGCCGTGAAACTGGCCGAGCTGCCGTCGGCCGTGCGCCGCCGGGTGCTGCGCCGGGCCGCGCTGCGCGCGGGCTGTCCGGCCGGGGACCTGTTCGCCCGGCACCTGGAGACGATCGACCTGCTGGTCACCGGATGGCGCGGCCAGGGGCCGCTGCACCTACCCGGGGGCGTCGAGGCCACCCGCAGGTGTGGCACGCTGGTCTTTCGGCGGCAGGGCGACTGACGGGCGAGGCATGCCCCGGGGGAGCCGGCCGCCGGCCACACAGACCCCGAACGTTTGAGGACGTATCCCCGGTGGACCAGAACGACATGGGCGCTGACCTCGCGAAGGTGCTCATCAGCAAGGACGAGATCGACGCCAAGCTCCTGGAGCTGGCCGAGCGAATCGACCGGGACTACGCAGGCAAGGACCTGCTGATCGTCGGCGTCCTCAAGGGGGCCGTGATGGTCATGGCCGACCTGGCCCGGGCCCTGCACTCGCAGGTCACCATGGACTGGATGGCCGTCTCCTCGTACGGGATGGGCACCAAGTCCTCCGGTGTGGTGCGGATCCTGAAGGACCTGGACACCGACATCGCCGGCCGTGACGTCCTGATCGTCGAGGACATCATCGACTCCGGTCTGACGCTGTCCTGGCTGCTGGGCAACCTGGGCTCGCGCGGTCCGGCCTCGCTGGAGGTCTGCACCCTGCTGCGCAAGCCGGACGCGGCCAAGGTCGAGATCGACGTGAAGTACGTCGGCTTCGACATTCCGAACGAGTTCGTGGTGGGCTACGGCCTGGACTACGCGGAGAAGCTGCGTAACCTCCCCTTCATCGGTACTCTCGCCCCGCACGTCTACGGCGGCTGAGGGCCCGTTCGGGCTAGGGGCGGGAACAGTACGCCGTTCCCGCCCGTTGCACCGTGGGACAAAGAACAAAGCCGTGTCGCTGCGGTCCCGCCATGGGCGGGTCCGACTGCGGTACGGTCCAATAAACCGCTCTTCACATGAGCACCGACCGGATGCGCCGCGGCTCACAGCCCCACGGCGCCGCTGAGTGGCAGGAGGGACGGGGCGGCAACGCCCCGCATGGATGGACGTCAAGCGATACTTCCGTGCGCCGATCATGTGGATCGTGCTGGCCGTCCTCGCCGTCATCGTCTTGATGCAGGTCGTTTCGGATTCGAACGGCTACAAGACGGTGGACACCGGTCAGGTGGTCGCGGCGATCGACGCGCACAATGTCAAGTCGGCGCAGATCACCACTGGTGACTCGAACACGATCAAGATCCAGCTGAAGGACGGCGCAACGCTGCCCAACGCCGGCACGGGCAAGACCCCGTCCGGCAGCAAGTTCCAGGCCTCGTACATCGGCGACCAGGGCGTCGCGATCGCCGACAAGCTGCAGGCCCAGATCAACGACAAGGACGCGAGCACGCTCGCCGAGGGCTACACCGTCAGCCCGGAGAAGCAGAGCACCTTCGTCAGCCTGCTGCTGTCGATGCTCCCGATCGTGATCATCGTCCTGGTCTTCCTCTTCCTGATGAACCAGATGCAGGGCGGCGGCTCCCGCGTCATGCAGTTCGGCAAGTCGAAGGCCAAGCTGCTCACCAAGGACACCCCGAAGACCACCTTCGCCGACGTGGCGGGTGCGGACGAGGCGGTCGAGGAGCTCCACGAGATCAAGGAGTTCCTGCAGGAGCCGGCCAAGTTCCAGGCCGTCGGCGCCAAGATCCCCAAGGGCGTGCTGCTCTACGGTCCGCCCGGTACCGGCAAGACCCTGCTGGCGCGCGCCGTCGCGGGCGAGGCCGGGGTGCCGTTCTACTCCATCTCCGGCTCGGACTTCGTCGAGATGTTCGTCGGTGTCGGTGCCAGCCGCGTCCGCGACCTCTTCGAGCAGGCCAAGGCGAACGCCCCGGCGATCGTCTTCGTCGACGAGATCGACGCCGTCGGCCGGCACCGCGGTGCGGGCCTGGGCGGCGGCCACGACGAGCGCGAGCAGACCCTCAACCAGCTGCTGGTCGAGATGGACGGCTTCGACGTCAAGGGCGGCGTGATCCTGATCGCCGCGACCAACCGCCCCGACATCCTGGACCCGGCGCTGCTGCGCCCGGGCCGCTTCGACCGCCAGATCGCGGTCGAGCGCCCCGACCTCCAGGGCCGGCTGGACATCCTCAGGGTCCACCAGAAGGGCAAGCCGGTCGCGCCCGACGTCGACCTGTCGGCTGTCGCCAAGCGCACCCCCGGCTTCACCGGTGCGGACCTGGCGAACGTCCTCAACGAGGCCGCCCTGCTGACCGCCCGTTCGGACAAGAAGCTGGTCGACAACGTCACGCTGGACGAGGCGATCGACCGCGTCGTGGCCGGTCCGCAGAAGCGGACCCGGATCATGTCCGAGAAGGAGAAGAAGATCACCGCGTAC
Organism: Kitasatospora sp. NPDC023385; assembly: GCF_055664045.1. Lineage (NCBI taxonomy): Bacteria > Bacillati > Actinomycetota > Actinomycetes > Kitasatosporales > Streptomycetaceae > Kitasatospora > Kitasatospora sp. NPDC023385. Next base: position 48,182 of record NZ_JBVOOL010000034.1, read on the forward strand.
CACGAGGGCGGCCACGCCCTGGTGGCGGCGGCGTGCCCCAACAGCGACCCGGTGCACAAGATCACCATCCTGTCCCGCGGCCGGGCCCTCGGCTACACCATGGTGCTGCCGGACGAGGACAAGTACTCCACCACCCGCAACGAGATGCTCGACCAGCTGGCCTACATGCTGGGCGGGCGCGCGGCGGAGGAACTGGTCTTCCACGACCCGACCACCGGCGCCTCGAACGACATCGAGAAGGCCACCGCCACGGCGCGGGCCATGGTCACCCAGTACGGCATGACCGAGCGCCTCGGTGCGATCAAGTTCGGCTCGGACAACTCGGAGCCGTTCCTGGGCCGTGAGATGGGCCACCAGCGCGACTACTCGGAAGAGGTCGCCGGGCTGGTCGACGAAGAGGTCAAGAAGCTCATCGAGAACGCGCACAACGAGGCCTGGGAGATCCTGGTCGAGAACCGCGACGTGCTCGACAACCTCGTTCTGGAGCTCCTGGAGAAGGAGACCCTGAACAAGGAGCAGATCGCCGAGATCTTCGCGCCGATCGTCAAGCGCCCGGCCCGGCCGGCCTGGACGGGCTCCTCCCGTCGCACGCCGTCCACCCGGCCCCCGGTGCAGTCCCCGAAGGAGCTGGCGCTCACCAACGGCGCCGCCGCCGCGGCGGACGCCGCTCCGGTGGACATCGTGAAGCTCCCGCCGATGCCGGCCTCCGAGCCGCCGATCGAGGGCTGATCCGGCCCCGGCCCCCAGGGAATGGATGCCGCGTCACCAGGGTTTGTACCCTGGAGGCGCGGCATCCGTGCTGTTCAGCCAGAGTCTTCCCCCATCTAAGCGAGGCCCGCATGATCGACCCGGTGACGCTCGACGGTCCGCCCGCCGTCGGTGCCTTCGACCAGAAGCGGGCCGAGAACGCCATCCGCGAACTGCTGCTCGCCGTGGGCGAGGACCCGGACCGCGAGGGCCTGCTGGAGACCCCGGCCCGGGTGGCGCGTGCCTACAAGGAGATATTCGCGGGCCTGCGGCAGGTGCCCGAGGACGTCCTCACCACCACGTTCGACCTCGGTCACGACGAGATGGTGCTGGTCAAGGACATCGAGCTGACGTCGGTCTGCGAGCACCACCTGGTGCCGTTCCGCGGCGTGGCGCACGTCGGCTACATCCCGTCCACCAGCGGCAAGATCACCGGACTGTCCAAGCTGGCCCGGCTGGTCGACGTCTACGCCCGCCGACCGCAGGTGCAGGAGCGGTTGACCAGTCAGGTGGCCGACGCGCTGATGCGGATCCTGGAGCCGCGCGGGGCGATCGTCGTGATCGAGTGCGAGCACATGTGCATGTCGATGCGCGGCATCCGCAAGCCCGGCGCCAAGACCATCACCTCGTGCGTGCGCGGCCAGCTGCGCGACCCGGCCACCCGGGCCGAGGCGATGAGCCTCATCATCGGCCGGTAGGCAGGGCCGCCAGGCACCGGCGGAACGGCTCAGGGCACCTCGTGCTCCGCGTGCTGCGGAGCCGGGGTGCCCAGTGCGTTGCGGCGCTCGGGCATCCGCAGGGCGACCATCCGGCGCCAGCCGTAGGCGCGGTCGTACAGGTGGAGCGCGTGCACCCCGAGGGTGACGACGGCGAGCTGCCAGCGCGGCCAGCGCAGGATCCGGGCCATCCGGGCGGTGACGGCGAGTCCGACGTCCCGGTGGGTGCGGATCTCGCCGCGGGCGCTGGTCTCCAGGGCGTGCCGGACGTACGGGCCGTGGCCTTCGGCGACCAGCCGCAGCAGTTCCTCGTGGCAGTACGCGAGGTGGTTGTCCTCGTCGGCGGAGATCATCCGCATCGCCCGGCCGAGCTCGGGGTTGTCCCCGTACGCCTTGACCAGCTGGCGCATCTGCTCGGCGGCGCGCTGCTCGGTGACCCGGCTGTGCGCGAGGTAGGTGACGATCTCCCGGTCGGTCAGCGGAACGTCGCTGTTCAGCCGTTCGTGCGAGAGGCCGACGCCCTGGCGCTCCAGCAGCATGCAGTAGTCGGCCTCGTCCGGGACCGGCACCTTGGGCAGGCCGCGCTTGGTCAGGAGCTGGGTGAAGATCCGGCCGTGCTTGCGCTCGTCGGCGCCGTGCCGGGCGATTTTCGGGGCGAGGACCGGATCCCGGGTGAGCACGGCGATCCGCTCGTTCTCCCAGCCGCCCTGGTCCTCGCCGCCGGCCGCGATGCTGCAGAACAGCTGGTACGCCTGGTCGTTCCGGTAGATCTCGTTGAAGAGCGATCGGGTGCTCAGCACGGCGCCTCCTGTGCGGATCCGGGCGGCGCCCGCCGGGCGGCGGGCGGACGGCCGCGATACGTTCCCCCGCGCTGCCGGCCGGCCGGGCCGACCGACGGATAATCACCCGCACGAGCGAGGGCCCGTCTTCACACCCCCGCCTGCGGGGGTGTGGACGGGCCCGTCAGCCCAGGTGTGAGCCCAGCCACTCCAGCGAGGCCGGCAGCTCCCGGGTCCAGCTGTCGAAGTTGTGGCCGCCGTCGTCCAGGTAGAGCGAGTCGGCCCTGAACTGCGGATTGGTCGCCATCACCTGGGTCGCCTGGTCGACGAACTGGACGGTCTGCGGGTAGTCGCCCTCCTTGCGGGTGGAGACCACCAGCAGGTTGAGCGTCGGCACCGGCAGGTTCTGCAGCCGCCAGCCGAGGTCGTGCTGCTGGGTCAGCGCCTTGTCGCCGTTGAAGAGGTCGCCGTTGGTGTAGTTGTCCTGGCGCACGGTGAAGTCGCCGTGCAGGCTCGCCGCGCTGCCGAAGACGTCCGGGAAGCGCATCGCCAGGCGCAGTGCGCAGCTGCCCCCGGTGGAGTAGCCGAAGGTCGCCCAGGAGCCGGCGGTGCGGCCCACCCGGTAGGCGCTGCGGACGGCCTCGGGGACGTCCTTGACGAACCAGGTCTCGGTCCGCGGGCCCCCGGGGACGTCCACGCACTCGGTGTCCCGGGAGGGGACGACCGCGGGGCGGGCCATCACCAGGACGGTCGGCGGCATCTTGCCGGAACGCTGCAGTTCGATCGCGGTCTGGGCGAAGGGGAGCTCGTGGAGCAGGTTCAGCGTGGTGCCCGGGAAGCCGGCGATGGCCAGCAGGACGGGGAAGCGGACCAGGGCGAACTTCGGGTCGAAGTACTCGGGCGGCAGGTAGACGAACATCTGGTCGGAGAAGCCCGTCTCCTTGCCGCTGACCCGGACCGACTCGACCTTGCCGACCTCCTCGGGCGTGCCCTTCGGCAGGTTGGTGATGCTCTCCAGACCGCCCTCGTTGGTGGGCTGGACCAGCGTGTCGCCGACCGGGGTGCCGCCCTTGTGGTTCTCGTTGCTGGTCAGCGCGAGCTTGGCGCCGCCGGGGCTGAGCAGGTCGTCCCAGGAGGTGTAGAACCCGAAGGAGTTGTTCACCGACAGCGCGAGCACGGCGAGGACCGAGACCTGAACCGCCGTCAGCAGGCCGATCCGGCCGAGCACCGGCAGCGGGCGCTGCCTCGCCAGCCGGGGCCAGATCCACAGGGTGGTGACCAGGGCCGCGGCGCCGAGCGCGAGCAGCGAGTTCACCAGCGCGTCGCTGGTCAGTTCCATGCCGTCGGCCTTCCGGTGGGACACTGTCGGTGCGGCTTCATCGTCTGGCGGTGCGTCAGCCCGGGCCACCGCAGCTAGGCTGTCCGGACGCTTCGGGAGGGGGGCGGAAGGGCGGGGGCGTCACGGGCAACCGGCGCCCTAGAATGCGGCGTCCACCGTACGTAACTCGTCCCGGAGGGTCCTGCCGCGCCACGCTGCGGCAGCCCCCCGGCTCCCACCGCCGGCTCAACCCGCAGCGTGTCCCACCGCCCCGGTTTACCGACCGTTTCCGGGTCCTTGGTATGCGCATTGCCTCATGAAGGAATAGGCATGAAGGTCCATCACGCGTCCTCCCCCGGAGTGAGCGGACACCGCACCGCAGCCTCTACGCTGAGCTTCCATGAGCGTTCCCGTGTCCGTTGAGCCGAGCCCCGAGCAGCCGCCGCGCCGTCGCCGCGGCCTGCAGACGCTGCGCAACCAGGCGGCCGCCGTTCCGAGGGCCTGGCTCCCGGGCGCGGTCGGCTACGCCTGTCTGCTGATCGGGCTGGTGGACATCGTCAGTGCGGTGTTCCCCAAGCTCCGGCACACCAGGATGCACACCTTCGCCGGGCAGCTGCCGGGCGGCACGACCAGCCTGGCCGCGGTCGGCACGCTGATGGTCGGCATCCTGCTGGTGCCGCTCGCGCACGCGCTGCGCCGGCGCAAGCGGCGGGCCTGGCGGGCGGTCTGCGTGCTGCTGCCGCTCGGCGCGGCGCTGCACATCGTGCGCTGGCACCAGGTCGGCCCGGCGGTGGTCTCGCTGGTCGTGTTCGCGGTGATGCTGGTGCACCAGCGCGAGTTCTACGCCAAGGCCGACCCGCGGACCCGCTGGCGCGCGGCCGTCAACCTGATCGTCATGGGCTTCCTCAGCGTGCTGCTCGGCCTGCTGATCGTGAGCACCCGCACCAAGTACGAGATCGGCCACCCGGGCCTGACCGAGCGGCTGCAGCACGTCGGGTACGGACTGTTCGGCTTCGAGGGCCCGATCCGCTACACCAATGAGCGGATGTCCGACCTGGTCGCCTACCTGCTCGGCGGGCTCGGCCTGCTGACCGCCTTCACTACCGCCTACCTGGCGCTGCGTCCCGGCAAGCCGAAGCCCGAGCTCACCGCGGAGGACGAGGAGAAGGTCCGCGCGCTGCTGGCGCGGCACGGCGAGCGCGACTCGCTCGGCTACTTCGCGCTGCGCCGCGACAAGAGCGTGCTGTTCTCCCCCACCGGCAAGGCCGCGATCTCCTACCGGGTGGTCTCCGGCGTGATGCTCGCCTCCGGCGACCCGGTCGGCGACGTCGAGGCCTGGCCGGGCGCGATCAAGGTGTTCATGGCCGAGGCCCGCGAGCACGCCTGGGTGCCGGCCGTGATGGGCTGCAGCGAGGTCGGCGGCGAGGTGTGGACCCGGGAGGCGGGCCTGGACGCGCTGGAGCTGGGCGACGAGGCCATCGTCGACACCTCCGCCTTCTCGCTCTCCGGCCGTGCCATGCGCAACGTCCGCCAGATGGTCAAGCGGATCGAGCGCAACGGCTACTCCTGCAAGGTGCGCCGGGTCTCCGAGCTCACCGCCGAGGAGAAGTACCGGATCGCCGACGCCGCCGCCCGCTGGCGCGGCACGGACACCGAGCGCGGCTTCTCGATGGCGCTGGGCCGCTTCGGCGACCCGCTGGACGACGACTGCGTGGTGGTCACCGCCCACAAGGACCCGGAGGAGGGCGAGACCGGCGACGACCTGAAGGCCGTGCTGCACTTCGTGCCCTGGGGGCCGGACGGCATCTCGCTGGAGCTGATGCGCCGCGACCGCGCCGCCGATCCGGGCCTGAACGAGCTGCTGATCGTCGCAGCCCTGCAGGAGGTGTCCGCGATGGGCATCCGCCGGGTGTCGCTCAACTTCGCGATGTTCCGCTCGGCACTGGCCCGCGGTGAGCGGATCGGTGCGGGCCCGGTGCTGCGCGCCTGGCGCGGGCTGCTGGTGTTCCTGTCGCGCTGGTTCCAGATCGAGTCGCTGTACAAGTTCAACGCGAAGTTCCAGCCGGAGTGGGAGCCGCGCTTCCTGGTCTTCCCGAACACCCGGGACCTGCCGCGGATCGGCTTCGCCGCCATGCAGGCGGAGGCGTTCATCACCCTCGGCATGCCGCGCTTCGGCCGCAAGCGCCAGCGCGAGGGCCTGATGCCGGTCCCGTCGACCCGCGACGTCACCGAGGCCGCCTGAGGCACTCGGGCAGTGCACACGGCCCCCGCCGGGAATCCCCGGCGGGGGCCGCGTTCGATAATGGGAGGCATGAGCACTTCGCCGTCCTTCTCCCTGCCGGCCGGTCTGCCGCGGCTCGAACGCTGCGCCGTGATGGGCGTGGTCAACGTGACGCCCGACTCCTTCTCGGACGGCGGACTCTGGCACGACCCCGCCAAGGCGATCGCGCACGGCCTCGCGCTGCGGGCCCGCGGCGCGGACCTGGTGGACGTGGGGGGTGAGTCCACCCGGCCGGGCTCGCAGCGGGTGCCGGAGGACGAGGAGCTGCGCCGGGTGGTCCCGGTGGTGCGTGAGCTCGTCGACGCCGGGGTGGCGGTCTCCGTGGACACCATGCGCGCCTCGGTCGCCGAGCAGGCCGTGGCGGCCGGCGCCGTGATCGTCAACGACGTCTCCGGCGGGCTCGCCGACCCGGCGATGGCCCGGGTGGTCGCGGAGACCGGCGCGCCCTTCGTGGTGATGCACTGGCGGGGGCAGTCCGCCGACATGGAGAAGCTGGCGGTCTACGGCGACGTGGTGCGCGACGTGGTCGCCGAGCTGACCGACCGGGTGGACGCGCTGCTGGCGGCCGGGGTCAAGGAGGACCAGCTGATCCTCGACCCCGGGCTCGGCTTCGCGAAGACCGCCGAGCACAACTGGGCGCTGCTCGGCCGGCTGGACGCGCTCACCGCGCTCGGCCGTCCCGTCCTCGTGGCGGCTTCGCGCAAGCGGTTCCTGGGTACGCTGCTCGCCGACCCGGCAACCGGGGAACTGCGCCCGGCCCGGGAGCGCGACGACGCGACGGCCGCGGTGTCGGTGCTGTCGGCGCAGGCGGGAGCCTGGGCGGTGCGGGTGCACGACGTGTCCGGCACGGCGGACGCCGTCCGGGTGGTCGCCGCCTGGCAGCGCGCGGCACGGTTGGGCCCCTCCGGCCCGAAGGCGGACGCGGAGGGCGGGCGAGGGAGGGTCTGTGACAGGTGACGGCAGGTTGAGCGGCGGTACGGCCGGACGGGCCCGCGAGGCGGACCTGGAAGCGGTGCTCGCGGCGAACCGAGGACTGTACGAGGCGTTGGAGCGGGGGGACCTGGAAGCGGTCGAGGAGGCCTGGCTGGGCGCCGGGGACGCCGACGACAAGGGCGGCGTGGTGTGCGTGCACCCCGGCTGGCCGGTGCTGCGGGGGCGGGCCCAGGTGACCCGCTCGTACATGCTGATCATGGCGAACACGGAGTACATCCAGTTCTTCCTGACCGATGTCGAGGCCGAGGTGCACGGTGATGTGGCCCTTGTCACGTGCACCGAGAACATCCTGTCCGGCGGCGAGGCGGAGGAGGAGGGCGAGCTCGGACCGCTGGTCGGCGGGAAGGTGGTCTCGACGAACCTGTTCCGCCGTACCCCGGCCGGGTGGAAGCTCTGGTCGCACCACGGTTCACCCGTTCTGACCAGCGGCGACGAGGACGACGACGACTGATCCCGGCCGCCGCGGGGAGACGGCGCCGGGCGGCCGCCCGGGAATTGCCGAGTGGCCACCGAACGTTCACGTCAATCGCCATTGCGGTGCGCGTGGCGTCGTTTGCCGCCGGGTAGGACGGTCAGGCGTTGTCCGTGCTCACGGGTAGATTCGAAACGGAGTGGCGGGCGTGCTGCCCGCCTTCGCCCTGCCCGTCCATGCCTTCGTCCGGGCGGGGCCCGTCCGACTGGGAGCAGTGATTCGTTTGCTGGACCGCGTCACCCTGCGGGGGCTGCGAGCCCGGGGCCACCACGGCGTCTTCGAACGCGAGCGCGTCGAGGGCCAGACCTTCGTGGTCGATCTCGTGCTGTACCTGGACACCCGCCCCGCCGCGTCCGGAGACGACCTCACCCGCACGGCGCACTACGGCATCGTGGCCGAGGAGGTCACCGCGATCATCGCCGGTGAACCCGTCGACCTGATCGAGACCCTGGCCCAGCGCATCGCCGACCAGTGCCTCAAGCACGAAGCGGTCGAGGAGGTCGAGGTCACGGTGCACAAGCCGGACGCCCCGATCACCGTGCCGTTCGACGACGTGACCGTGACCATCCACCGGGGCCGCGCATGACCCCCACCGCGCGCCCGGTACCCGATGCAGAGGGAATCTTTCGAGTGAGCGAGCGAAACAAGCGACCCGTCGAGCGGCGCGCAGGGGCGACCGCCCCTGCCCAGCGAAACGAGGCGGGCGCATGAGCACCAGCGACCCGATCGCCCCGCCGAACGCGTTCGACCTGGAGAGCCGGGTGGACTCCGCCGACACCACGCTGCACAGCCAGCGCTGCGCGGTGATCGCGCTCGGCAGCAACCTGGGCAACCGGCTGGACACCCTCCAGGGCGCCGTGGACGCGCTCGCCGACACCCCCGGGCTGAAGATCAAGGCCGTCTCCGCGGTCTACGAGACCGCGGCCCTCGGCGGCCCCGAGGAACAGCCGAACTACTACAACGCGGTCGTGGTGCTGCGCACCTCCCTGCCCCCGCAGGACCTGCTGGAACGCGGCAACGCGATCGAGGACGCCTTCGGGCGGGTGCGGACCGTCCACTGGGGCCCGCGCACCCTGGACGTCGACATCCTGGCCTACGAGGGCGTCCTCAGCGACGACCCGCAGCTGCTGCTGCCGCACCCGCGCTCGCACGAGCGGGCCTTCGTACTCGCTCCGTGGCTGGACGCCCAGCCGGAGGCCGAGGTGCCCGGGCACGGGCGGGTCGACGCGCTGCTGCACGCGCTCGGCGGGCCGGACGCGCAGGGCGTGAAGCGCCGCGAGGACATCCGGCTGACGCTGCCGGAGTAGGCGCTCGCGGCCGTGCGCCGGGGAACTCGGCCGGGGGCCCGGCCGTACGAGTAGGTGTCCGCCGTTCGTGCGGGTGTCCGCCCGGCCGGGCCCGGTACGGTGGCCTGGCGCCGCCGCGTCGGGTCACCGGGCGGCCGGTCGGCTCTGGTACCCCGGGAAGGACCCCCTCCGAGTGAAGCTGCTTCGCCTCCGCCTGCTGATCGGCATCACCGCGGCCACGACGGCGCTGTCCTGGGCCGGCTCCAAGCTGTGGGCCTCCCTGGACACGCTGCCGGCCGTGCCGGGCGCGGCGCCGGTGGTGCTGGCGGCGGTGGCGGTGATCCTGCTGGCGACCGCGCTGTCCCTGCGGTCCCGGTTGAAGGCGGCGCGCGAGCGCCAGCCCGGCGCCAAGGGCGTCGACCCGCTGCTGGCCGCCCGGGCGGTGGTGCTGGGGCAGGCCAGCGCGCTGGTCGCGGCGGTGGTCACCGGCGTCTACGCGGGCGCGGGGATCTACCTGCTGGGCGAGCTGGACGTGTCGGCCCGCAAGGACCAGGCCGTCACGGCCGGGTTCGCGGTGCTGGCGGGGGCCGCGGTGATCGCCGCCGCGCTCTGGGTCCAGCACGTCTGCAAGCTGCCGGAGAACCACGACGACCCGGGCGGTCCGGCGGCGTCGCACCGCTGAGCGGGTCGAGCGGGTTGAGCGGGTCCTTCTTCGTGATCTCGAGCTTCGTGATCTTGGGTGAGAACGCGGGCACGTGCGGGAGAAACCGCACCCTGTCAAGGGCAGAAGAGGACCCTGGGCTGACAGGGCCCCAATTCGCACGCTAGTTTCTTGGCATGTCTCGCGGACGCCACCGTCATTCCTCCGTCCTCGGCCGGGTCTTTCCCCCCACCGCCGCCGGCGTACTGCTGGTCGCCGCACTGGCCGCTCTGCTTTTCAGTCAGGACGCCATCCTGGTGCGCTCGGTGGGCGTCGCGGCGGTGATCGCGACGCTCGGCTTCGCGCTGCTGCTGCGGCAGCGGGACAAGACGGCCCGGGCGGCCGCCGAGATGTCCGCGGCGCAGCGGCTGCGGGCCGAGGAGCGGTTCGAGGAACAGCTGGCGGAGGCCGAGTACGCGGCGGAGGTCGCCGAGGAGCGGGCCACCCGGTTCGGGCGGCGGCTGACGGCGGAGAAGTCGCGGCTGGCGAAGGCCGAGACGGAGATCGCCCGGCTGCTGCGGGAGCGGGCCGTGTCGGTGGCCGAGCAGGCGCTCAAGGAGGCCGAGGCGGCCCAGCGGGCCCTCGCGGCGAGCCGTCCCAAGTACCCGGCCAGTCCGGCCGCCTTCGTGCGCGCGGCGGCCGTGCTGCGGCTGCTGGAGCGCCGCGCGGCGGAGCAGGAGGCGCGGCGGGAGCGTACGGCGGGCGCGGAGGTCGCGTTGCGGGCGCGTACCGCCCCGGCCGCGCAGGCTGCCCCGGCGCCCGCGCCGGTGGCCGTGCCGGCGCCGGTGGCGCCCGCGGTGCCCACGCCGGCTCAGGCGCCGGTCGCCGAGCGGTCCGCGGCTGAGCGGTCCGTGGCCGAGCCGTCGGCGGCCAAGCCGTCGGTGCGGCCCGCGCCGGTGCGTCCGGCGCTGACCGCGACGGTCGGTCCGCTCGGCGGGACGTCGGTCGTTCCGGTCGCGGCGCCGACTCCGGTGGAGCGGCAGCGGCCTCGGGTGGCGCAGTCCGGGCAGACGCGCGGGCAGGGTTTCAGCTTCTTCGGCCGCGGCTCGGGTGCGGGGGTGCGGCCGGTGGCCCCGGCGCCGGCGGTGGGCAGCGTCGCCGAACTGGGCGAGCGGGCCGACCTGGCGGACGTGGTGGGCGACGAGGCGGTGGCCGCCAAGGCCGAGGCCGACGCCCGGGCGGCTGAGGCGGCTGCTGAGGCTGCCGAGGCTGCGGCGCAGGACGGGACGCGGACGGTGCAGCCGGTCGACCGGCCGGAGCAGGCCGAGCCGACGGTGGTGGACCTGACGCCGGAGGACGAGACCGAGCTGATCCAGCTGCCGGAGCTGCGCGCCTCGCGCTGAGTCCGGCAGGAACGCCGCGGCGCGGGAAGTCGGCCGGACCGACTTCCCGCGCCGCGGCGTTGCCGGCGGTGCGTCAGAGCTGGACGCCGAAGTCCTGGGCGATGCCCGCCAGGCCGGAGGCGTAGCCCTGGCCGACGGCGCGGAACTTCCACTCGCTGCCGTTGCGGTAGAGCTCGCCGAAGATCATCGCGGTCTCGGTTGCGGCGTCCTCGGAGAGGTCGTAGCGGGCGATCTCGGTGCCGCCGGCGGCGTTCACCACACGGATGTGGGCGTTGCGGACCTGGCCGAAGCTCTGGCCGCGGGCGACGCCGTCGTAGATGGTGACCGGGAAGGTGATCTTGACGGCCTCGGCCGGGAGGCCGGTCAGGTTGACGTTGATCGACTCGTCGTCCCCCGCGCCCTCGCCGGTGCGGTTGTCACCGGTGTGCACGACGGTGCTGTCCGGCGTGCTGGTGTTGTTGAAGAAGACGAAATGGGCGTTGGACAGCACCTTGCCGTCCGCGTTCAGCACGATCGCGCTGGCGTCGAGGTCGAACTCGGCGCCGGTCGTGGTGCGGACGTCCCAGCCCAGGCCGACGGTGACCGCGGACAGGCCGGGGGCCTCCTTGGTCAGCGAGACGTTGCCACCCTTGGAGAGGCTCACTGGCATGCGATTGCAGTCCCTTCGTTCACTTCGTGCGCTTTTTCCCGGACAACGCGATGCCCCGGCGGCTTGGTTCCGCAGGGGTCGTGAATTCTTCGTGGATGCCAATCCGGGACAATGCCAATACGGGGCAAAGGCCAGGCAATGCGGTGGTCAGATCCGCCGGAAACGGCCCTGCAGTGACCAGATGTTCGGGTTGTCGGCCAGGTCGGGGTGCATGTCGCAGAGGTCGGCGAGGGTGTCCTGGAGGAAGTCCCGGGCCTCGCGGCGCAGGTCGCTGTGCCGGATCACGGCCGGGGGCTCGTCGGGCAGCCAGGTCGCGGTGACCTCGACCCAGTTGAAGCGGCGGGCGAAGCGCAGCAGCTCTGTGTTCTGGGTGAAGTCCAGGTCGGCGGTCTGCACCCGGGCGGCCCGGCTGCCGTCCGGGTCGCGGTCCAGGTGCTCGGCGATGTCGCACAGCGCCCAGGCGAAGTCGAGCACCGGCACCCAGCCCCAGGCGGTGGACAGCTCCGCGCCCTCCGCGTCCAGGTAGACGTCGCCGCAGAACAGGTCGTACCGCAGGGCGTGCACGGACGCGGTGCGGTAGTCCGTCTGCGGGGGGTCGGGGAAGCGGTTGGAGAGGGAGTAGCCGAGCTCGATCACGTACGCCATTGTCGGGGTTCGGAGCGGGCGGGGGTAACCGGGTGGGTGGCTCGGATAACCGGGTGACCGGGCGGGCCGGGCGCGGGATGATGGACGCATGCCCGAGCCCATCCGCGTACGGGGATCGGTGGTCGTCCCCGACGCCGAGCTCGTCTGGCGCTTCTCGCGTTCCTCCGGCCCCGGTGGCCAGCACGTCAACACCTCCGACTCCAGGGTCGAGCTGCGCTTCGACCTGGCCGCCACCCGGGCGCTGCCCGAGGTGTGGCGCGAGCGTGCCCTGGAGCGGTTGGCCGGGCGGCTGGCGGACGGCCGGGTGCTGGTGGTCCACGCCTCGGAGTTCCGCTCGCAGTGGCGCAACCGGGAGGCGGCCGCGGCCCGGCTGTCGGCGCTGCTGACCGAGGCGTGCGCGCCGCCGCCGAAGGCCCGGCGGGCCACCAGGCCGAGCCGGGGGATGGTCGAGCGGCGGCTGTTCAACAAGCGGCACCGCTCCGAGCTGAAGCAGGGCCGCCGGCCGCAGCGCGGCGGCGAGTAGCTCAGCCCAGGGTGCGGTAGCCGCCGCGGAAGTAGAGCAGCGGGCGGCCGCCGGGATCGGGCACCGCGGCCTCCAGGACGCGGCCGACCAGCAGGGTGTGGTCGCCCGCGGGTATCCGCTGTTCGGTGCGGCACTCGACGGTGGCCAGTGCGCCCTCGATCAGCGGGGCGCCGGTGCGCGGGCCGCGGTGGTGCGGGGTGTCCGCGAACAGCAGCCGGTCGCTGAGCCGGCCCTTCATGGCGAACCGCGAGCCGAGCGTCTTCTGCGCCTCCGTCAGCACCGAGACCGCCCAGGTGTCGACCCGGGAGAGCACCTCGTCCATCCGGGAGTCCTCGCGGACCGAGATCAGCACCAGCGGCGGCTCCAGCGACACCGAGAGGAAGGACGTGGCGGTCATGCCGACGTCCTCGCCGTCCTCCGGGTCGTGGAGGGTCACCAGGCTCACGCCGGAGGCGAGCTGGGAGAGAGCTGCCCGGAACTCGTCGGGCGTGGCGTGGGGGGCAGCTTCGGGCTGCGGGGACGGGTGCACGTACCGCACGGTAGTCGTCACTCGCGCGGAACGGCATCGGGCCTTGGTCGTAGGACCGGCGGCGGCAGTCGTAGGGTCACGGCCGGTGTCCGGGCTCACTCTCAGGAGTGAAGCCGGGCCGACCGGGGATGCAGCCGGCTTCAGCTCGTGGCTGATGCGGTCGACCACGGAATTATCCCGATGGCGCTTTTTGTCCCGCTATGGGGCGGATGAACTGATGAAGGACGCATTAGTCTCGTGTGATTTAAGTCACAAGTGATGGCCTATTGCTGACCGAGCGTGCCGAACGCTGTGCTCCCTGTGATTCAGTTCTTCTGGCAATCGGACGATAACCAATCAAGAACTATCCGAAGCAGCCGGGGAGCCCCCGCATGGAAGCCGAGTCGGAGCCGTACGTCCGTCTCGCGACCCTCCGCACCTTGCACCGGGTCGTGGCGGACCTCAACGCTGCCCGCAGCCTCGCGGGCACGCTGCAGGCCGTCGTCGAGGGCGCGGTGCACGGGCTCGGCTTCGACGCCGCCGCGGTCAGCCTCGTCCGCCCGGACGGCGACCTCGTGGTGGCGGCCGTCTGGGAGCTCGAGGAGAGCCCGATGGGTGGCCCCTCCGTCCTGCTCGGCCAGGTCGGCTCCCGGGAGTCCTGGGACCGGCTGCTCGGCGTCAGTGACCACTGGGGCACCCTGCGCTTCCTGCCCTACGACCGCGGCTGGGCCGTCGCCAGCGACATCCCGCGATGGATCGGTGACAGCCCGCTGCCCGTGTACGCCAACGACTGGCACCCCGCCGACGGGCTGCTCGCCCCGATGTACAGCGCCGGCGGCGACCTGCTCGGGGTGCTCTCGGTGGACCGCCCGCGCAGCGGCAAGCGGCCCGGGGCCTGGACCCGCGAGGCGCTGGAGATGTTCTCCCTGCAGGCTTCGATCGCGATCGGCAACGCCCGGCTGCGGGCCGAGATGCAGCGCGCGCTGGCCCGCCTGGAGAAGGAGCAGCAGGCGCTGCGGGCCAGCGAGGAGAGCTTCCGCCAGGCCTTCGAGTACGCGCCCAGCGGGATGGCCATCACCGAACTGCACGGCGCCGGGCGCGGCCAGCTGACCAGGGTCAACGACGCGCTGTGCCGGCTGCTCGGCCGCCCCCGCGCGGTGCTGCGCCAGCAGAGCTTCGCCGACCTCGTCCACCCCGAGGACCGCGCGCTGCTGGAGCGCACCAGCGCCGAGAGCGGCCGGGCGGAACTGCGGCTGTCCCGCCGGGACGGCGGCTACCAGTGGGTCTGCCTGCGCAACTCGATCGTGGCGGACGCGGCCGAGGGGCCGAGCTTCCTGCTCACCCACGTGGAGGACATCGAGGACCGCAAGCGGCACGAGTTCCAGCTCGCCCACCGGGCCAGCCACGACGCGCTCACCGGCCTGCCCAACGGCGCCGAGCTCAAGGCCCGGCTGGCCCGCCGGCTCTGCGCCCTGCCGCAACGGGTCGGCGCCGCCGCCGGCCCGGCCGAGGCGGCCTACCCCCCGCCGTACGGCTACCCGGCCGACTCCTACAGCGCGCACGCGGCCCACGACGGGCTGGAGGGCGCGGACCCGTACGCCGCGCAGGTGCACGGCTACGGGCTGCCGGACGGCGGACCGCCGCCCGGCCTCGCCCCCGGCTACGGCGAGCACGTGCACGCGGTCGTCCCGGCGGACCACGGCCCGGGCGGCGAGGTCTGGTCCGCGCCGTTCCGCTCCGGCGGCGCGGCCGCGGCGGACAAGGGGCTCGCCGTGCTCTTCTGCGACCTGGACGGCTTCAAGTCGATCAACGACCGGTTCGGCCACAACGCGGGCGACGCGGTGCTGGTCGAGGTCGCCCGGCGGCTGAGCCAGGCCGTCCGGGACGGCGACACCGTGGCCCGGCTCGGCGGCGACGAGTTCGTGGTGCTGGCCGACGGCATCGGCCGCGAGGAGGCCAAGGACCTCGCCCACCGGCTGCGCAACGCGATCATCCCGCCGATGCGGATCGACGGGCGGGCGATGCGGGTCGGGGTGAGCCTCGGGATCGGCTGGGCCGGCTGCGGGATGAGCATCGAGGAGGTGCTGCACACCGCGGACGAGCGGATGTACGACGAGAAGCGGGCCCGGGGCGGGGCGGTGCGCGGTGCGCGCGGCGAGCGCTCGCACCGGCGGGCCGGCTGAGGCCGTACGGGTGCGGACGGTACGCTCCGCAGGCGCCGCGACGGCGGGCCGGCCCTGGCTACCCGCGAGTTGTCAAGGGGTCTTTCCCCGCGGTCAGGTACGACAGGTAGGGTTCCCGGGACGACAGCGTCCATGATCTGCGCCGCCCGCAGCCCGGCGGCGCGCACCGGATGGGGGAGCAGACCACCGTGACGACCGCCGGCAGCAACGGAGTGCCCGAGGGCCAGGGGGGCGGTGCCCCGGAGGACGACGACCCGTTCGGCTACCTCTACCGTCCGGCCGACGGCTCCACCGGGCAGCCGGCCGAGCCGCAGCAGGGAGTCCCCCGGACGCCGTACAGCCGCCCGATGGAGGTCGGGCGGGCGCAGTACGGCCAGCACTACCAGCAGGCGCCGACGCGCGCGCAGCAGCCGTACGGGCACCCGGGCGGCCAGCCGCAGGCGCCGTACGGTCAGCCGGGTGCGCCGCAGCAGGCCGAGTACGGCGCCGCGCCGAGCCAGCCCGGCCGCTACGCCGAGCACTCCCGGCCGCAGCCGGGCGAGGAGCCCCGCAGCAGCGGCCGGAGCAAGGGCGCGGTGATCGGCGCCGTCGCCGTGGTCGCGGCCATCGCGATCGGCGCGGGGATAGCGCTCTCCACCGGCGACCCGGACAGCGGCAAGAACGCCAAGGGCGGCACCGCGACCACCGCCCCGCCCGCGCCCACGGGCACCGGGCCGACCGGCCCGACCGGGACGGGCTCGCCGTCGGCGAGCGCCACCGTCGCGGCCGGCCCCTCCACCGTGGACGCCGGGCAGCTGCAGGGGCAGAACGCGCCGGCCGCCAACAGCGTCAAGGGCGCCAAGTCCGCCGACGGCAGCTACCTGACGCTTCAGCCGGGCGGTTCGGTGACCTGGAACGGCGAGATCGCCACGGCCGGGACGTACAAGCTGACCGTGCGGTACAACAACACCGGCGGGCTCGTGCAGGGCGCGGCCTCGGTGAACGGCAAGGACTGGCCGAACGGGCTGTCGTACAAGAACTGGACGCCCGGCAGCAAGGACCCGGCGTCCTCCTGGTTCACCACCTGGATACTGCCGCAGTTCCAGGCCGGGTCGAACTCGGTGACGTTCACGGTGCCGTCCGGGCCGATCCTGATCGACCAGATCACCATCGAGCCGAACGGCTGAGCGACCGAGCCCGAACGCGAAGCGGCCGCCCGTCCCCGTGGGGGAGGGCGGCCGTTGCCGTTGCCGTCGTCGCTGGTCAGGCGGGTTTCACGGTGGGGAAGGCGTCGCCGCCGACGATCCAGCGGCCGTGGCGCATGACGGCGACCAGGTCGTAGGTCTCGGAGTCGACCACGACGAGGTCGGCGAGCTTGCCGGCCTCCAGCGAGCCGATGGAGTCGCTGAGGCCGAGCAGCCGGGCGGGGGTGGCGGACAGCGACTCGACGGCCTGCCGGAGGGTCAGGCCGTTGACGGTCACCGAGCGCTTGAACGCCACGTCCAGGGTGAGGGTGGAGCCCGCGATCGCCCCGCCCTCGACCAGCCGCGCGACGCCGTCCTTGACTTCGACCTGGAGGGGGCCGAGGGGGTAGAGGCCGTCGCCCATGCCGGCGGCGCCCATGGCGTCGGTGATCAGGGCGACGCGGGTGGGGCCGGCGGTGCGGTAGGCGAGGTCGAGGACGGAGGGGTGGAGGTGGACGCCGTCGTTGATCAGTTCGACGGTGACGCGGTCGTCCTCGAGGAGGGCGACGATGGGGCCGGGGGCGCGGTGGGCGATGCCGGGCATGGCGTTGAAGAGGTGGGTGGCGACGGTGGCGCCGGCGTCGACGGCCCGGAGGGTGGTGGGGTAGTCGGAGTCGGTGTGGCCGATGGCGGCGATGACGCCGAGGTCGGCGAGCATGCGGACGGAATCGAGGCCGCCGGGGAGTTCGGGGGCGAGGGTGACCATGGTGGCGTGGCCGCGGGCGGCGTCGACGAGTTTGCGGACGAGGGCGGGGTCGGGGTCGCGCAGGAGGTCGGGGCGGTGGGC
>NZ_JBVOOL010000035.1:0-63841 GCF_055664045.1 Kitasatospora sp. NPDC023385
GCTTCCTGCCGGGCGTCTTCTTGTTCGCGTCCAGTCCCGTGGTCTCCTTCGGCACCCCGGCCGCCACGCGCACGGACTGGGTGTCGATGATCACCGGGACGGGTCCTCTAATCGTCTGGCCCGCTCCCGCACCTGGCAGCGCAGGATCTCCTGGATCCGCTGGTCAAGGCGGTCCTGGCGCCACAGGCCGAAGTAGTAGAACACTGCCGACCAGGCCGGAAAGTCGTGCGGCAGGAGCCGCCACTGGCAGCCCGTCCGGTTCTGGTACAGCAGCGCGTTCACGACCTCGCGCAGGTCGCAGGAGCCCGGGTCCCCGGTTGCTGAGCGCGACACCCGCTCCTGCTTCCAGGAGGTGACCAGCGGCTCGATCAGCGCCCACTGCCCGTCGGACAAGTCCGTTGAGTACGGCATCCGTTCCATGTCCCAACAGCACCATGCACACGACACCCGAGTCAGCCTGAACGACTCCGTACACACGAACGGGCGACACCAGATCATCCAGAAACGGACTTAACGTCCTCTCAGAGAGGGGTTCTGTGACGGTTCGAGAGCTCTGCTCCGTTGCACAGGGCTGACGTTCGCAGCGAACCGGTGTGCGCCCCACGGCGCGCAATGTATCTTGATGTCGAGATACATGTTGCGAGACCGAACCCGCCGGAGGCCCGTGCCGTGACCGCTGCCCTCTCCTTCACTGCCATCAACCATGTCCAGCTCGCCATTCCGGCCGGTGGAGAGCAGGAGTGCCGCGCCTTCTGGGGCGAACTGCGCGGACTGTCCGAGATCCCCAAGCCGCCACCGCTCGCCGCCCGTGGCGGCTGCTGGTTCCAGGGGCCCGGCTTTCAGGTCCACCTCGGCGTGGAGCGGGATTTCCGGCCTGCGCACAGGGCCCATCCCGGCTTCGAGGTCCGAGGGCTACGGGCACTGGCGGACCGGCTGGCCGACCACGGACATCTCGTCACCTTCAGCGACGAAGTGCCCGGGCAGGACCGCTTCCACACCGTCGACCCGTTCGGCAACCGACTCGAATTCCTCGAACCGCACTCCTGAGCGGGCGCCCGGGAAGCCGTTGTCGGGTGCTCGTCGGCCGGGGTGTTGCAGAACGGGCTGCTGTATCAGGGCCCGGGATCCCTGGCGTCGACTACTCACGCCTGGTGTCGCCCTCTGCTGACGATCTGCCGTCGCCCTGCACCGGCGGCCTGGTCGCCGGCAGCCGGGTCGTGACCCGGGGCGGCGTGGCGGATTCGAGGAGCACCTCGGAGAAAACCATGGCCTGTGGTGCGTTACTTGCGGGTGACGGAATACCAAATCCGGGGAAGGGTGCCGGAGGTCAAGGTCGGACATGACGACTTCTTGCGGCGTGCGAGTAATTTCCCACTGCTGGGTGATCCGCAGCCCGTTGTTGACTCCGTCCTTCTTCGGGTCGCTCAGCGCCGTCTCCTTCGACGCCTCCGGCCCACCGCCCAACCAGCCAGCCCCCGCCCCTCGTTGGCGGCAGGATCGCCACCGTGCGCGGCATCGCCGCCCCCACCCGTCTTGCACGCCTCGCCGAAGCCTGGCGAAAGCACGACCCGGACGCGCCGCTGATTGCCCGCTGGTGCCCCGGCGCCAACCGCGACCAAGTGCAGCACCCGCGTTTCACAGGTGGCCGCTCATGAAGCACCCGAGTTGCCGCCCGATGCCACCTGCGCGGCCACGTGGGGTCGCCGGGCCGGACCGCCGAAGGGAGGGTGGCCATCCAGTACCGCACCGCCCGCTTCCGCCTCGTGCCCCGGTCGAGCAGGGCTGCCCAACCTCCCCGCCGCAGGCCGGCGGCCTGCCAGCGGGTGAGGGCGTGTCAGGACCGGCGCCCCCAGGAACCGCGCCGCTTCTCCTCGGCGGCCGCGACTTCAGCGGCGGCCCGGTCGCGCCCGGGGGTCTCCCGCGCATTCCGGTCGGCTTTGGCCTGGTGGCAGGCGGCGCACAGCCCGTCGTCGTCCCAGCCCCGTCCGGGTTGATGCCGGTTCAGGTGGCGGGGTCGGCTCATGAGCCGACCCCGCCACTCGGGCAGAGGCCACCCAGGAAATCTATTGAACGCGTTCAAATATGCTGCGAGGATGATGCTCCTGTTGGTCCTGCCGAAGGGGTGGAGCGGCCATGGGTGCCGTGCTGAGAACCGAGAGCGCCCTGGCGTGGTTCATCCGGTCTGCCGTCCGCTATCTGTTCGCCCTCGGCTGTGGATGGAGTGCCATGGCCGGTGGTTGCGTACTCTGGCTGGCACATACCGGTGAGCTCTCCGGATCGGAGTTCCTGACCGGCTTCATCGAGCTGGGGCTGTTCCTGTTCGGGTGGTTCGGCGTGCCGTCGCTGCTGCTGCTCCTCCTCTCCGCGCCGATGAGGGAGAGCGAACTCCATCGGCCCGTGGTCACCGTCCTGTGGTGCGGTCCGCCGATGTTCGTGCTGCTCGTCAGCGGGTGGGCGCTGATCGGCATTCTGTTCCAGATCGGCTGCGCCGCCTTCCTGCCGCCCTCACCGCATCTCCTGATCGTCCGCCGACCGACCCGCCCCTGACGAGGAGCCCACGCCCGCCGACGGCCGAGGCAGCGCCAAACAGTGCCCTCGAGCCCCGGCCGGCTCTCCGGCCGGGGTCAGGCCTGCGCTGCCCAGGTGGACGATCTCCAGCGCGGACGACGGTCAGCCCTGCCGACGGAGGTGGAAGCCTACGTGCCGTGGCGATGCGCGAGACCGCCCTGGGGCTGCCGGGCTGGCGTGGGTCGGCGCAGCGGCGATGCTCGCGTGACGATTGTCATGACGTGTGCGGGTTGCGCCACGGGCCTGTAACAGGCACTGACGTGTGTGGACGGCCGGTGCGAGGATCACCGTGTCAGCAGGGAGGCCGCCTCGGCAAGGGGCGGGGCCGCCCGCACCGCCACCGTTCCGGTGGGACGGCGTCGAGAGTGAAAGAGGAACAACATGCGCATCAGGAACGCTCGTTGGGGACTGTCGACTGCGGTGCTCGTCGTCGCGGGGCTGGCGCTGACGGCGTGTGGACCCGAAGACGCGACCTCCTCGGGCTCCCCCTCCGCCACCAGCGTGCCGGTTGCCACGAGTTCCACGCAGGCCGGCGGGCAGCCCGCCACCACCGCGCCCGTGGCGAGCGGTCAGGGCTCCTCCTCGACCCCCGGTGGGAGTGGCAAGCCCACCGCCGCCGCGCCCGTGGCGAGCGGTCAGGGCTCCTCCTCGACCTCCGGTGGGAGCGGCGGGTCCGACGAGGGCCACCAACAGACGCTCGTGGGCAAGTTGAGCTACCTCGCGCCCGGCAAGCTGATGGTCAAGCCCGACAACGGCGGCGGCGATCAGGCGTTCATGATCAACAACACCACCAAGGTCCTCGGCGCGGCCGCGATCTGCTCCCCCGACGGCAGCCACGTGACCATGGACAGCCAGGGCTACGGCACCACGAAGTGCACCACCGACCAGTTGGAGACGGCCGCGAAGACCGGCGCAGTCACCGTCCGCGTCACCTTGGACTCCTCGCTGGGCGTCGCCCAGACCATCGCCGAGAAGTACCACCCGTAAACAGGGCGAGTTCCCGGTGGCCGGTGCTCGTCCCATTCGAAGTCTGTTCAAACCGGCGC
The DNA here is from genome assembly GCF_055664045.1 of Kitasatospora sp. NPDC023385. Lineage (NCBI taxonomy): Bacteria > Bacillati > Actinomycetota > Actinomycetes > Kitasatosporales > Streptomycetaceae > Kitasatospora > Kitasatospora sp. NPDC023385. The sequence continues at coordinate 3,615 of NZ_JBVOOL010000035.1, forward strand.
CTTCGCCCTCACAGAAGGTGATCAACGCCTTTCGCAGGTCAGTTCGTCGTGAACGCACAGGAGTTTGTCTGCGAAGAACTGGTCGTTCCCTGCTTCCAGCACCCGAGTCGGGCAGGTGATCCGGTCGGCGATACCAGCCATCGTGTACGGCTTGGCGGCCTGGACCAGCGCCTCGAGGTCCCGCTCGCCGAAGGTCCAGCAGCCGTTGCGCACCGCCCGGCGCGTGGTGGTGTTCTGCGCCATCGCCGTCTCGAGTCCGCCTGGCGTCGCCGCGACGCGGCCGGCGGTCGCGGCGATGGCGGCATGGAAGTCGTGGACGCCGTCGTGGAGCACGCATGCGGGAGGCGGTGTTCGAAAGCTGCTGCCCGCGCGCGGCGAGGCAGCCGCCCACGCTCATGCCGATCAGTACCAGGCAGCCGGGGTCGACCTCGGGCAGGGTGAGGGCGAAGTCGACGGCCGGGGGGACCGCCGCCTCCCGGTCGTTGCGGAAGTGCAGGCCCTGGTCGCGCGGGCTCCTGCCCTGGCCGGGGCCGTCGAAAGTGAGGACGTTGGAGCCGCGTCGCAGCGCACCCCCCGGCGATGGCCAGGTAGTTCTCCTCCATCGTGGAGTCGTCCCCGCCGTGGAAGATCACGCTCGGGGCGGCATGCCGGAGTCATCGACGAGGAACACGTAGCCCGGCAGCGTCGTGCCCTCGTACGGGATGCCACCGCATGTGCCGGCGTGTCGAGTGGGCCGGCCGCGTCGGCGAAGGTCTGCTGTGAGGCCTTGGCCAGCCTTGCCGACTCAGCGTCGGCCGCGGGGTCGTCCCGGCGTTAGAAGTCGGCGGGCCGGTAGTAGTTCGACGCCCGCAGCAGGGCTTCGCGGGCGCTCCCCCGGTGCCCTGAGGAGAGCGCGTCGCGGCCGATGCCCTCGATGCGCGCCGCTGTCGCGGCCCAGCGCTGTGAGGACAAGGGGATGGGACGAGGCACCGGGATGCCGTAGGTCAACGATCGGAGAGGAAAGTCGAGACGGTTCCAGGCAGTCCCGGCACAGCGCCTTGGCGGAGCGGTCGGCGGCCATGGCGTCTACCTCCGATCACCGGGCGCGGGGTAGAGCGAGGCCCGCCACTGTGGGGTGGCGGGCCTCCCGGTCACACAGCTTTTTCAGCCGACCTGGTCGAGCAGCAGCTTCGCGGCCACCGTCGCGCCGTCGGCGCGGACCGTGCCGGCCACAACTGCTGCCCGGGCTCGGGTCTGGGGAGCCAGGGCGACACCGAGCGCGGCCGACAGGGACTCGAAGGTCGGGTGCGGGCCGTCGTGTGCCGCGCCGATGCCGAGATCGGCCACGCGGCCGGCCCAGTACGGCTGGTCCGCCAGCTGGGGTATGACGACCTGGGGCGCGCCGGCCCGGGCGGCCGTGGTCGTGGTGCCCGCGCCGCCGTGGTGGACGACGGCGGCGACACGCGGGAACAGGGCGTGGTGGTTGACCGCGCCGACGGCGAAGCAGTCGTCCTGGTCGTCGGCCACGGCCAGGTCGGCCCAGCCACGGGAGAGGATCACACGGCGGCCCTGTGCCCGGACGGCCTCGACGGCCGCCCGGGCCACGTCGTCCGCGTCGCGCATGGGAATGCTGCCGAACCCCACGTATACCGGCGGTTCGCCGGCGTGGAGGAACGCCTCCACGTCGGCCGGCAGCGGGCGGTCGTCCGTCCGGAACCATGCGCCGGTCTGCACCACGTCGAGGTCCGCCGGCTCCTGCCACGGGCTGAGGACTGGGTCGGCGGCCAGCCAGGGGCGGTCGGTGAGGACGTAATCGCGGAAGTCGCTTACCGGCGGCAGACCGATGGACTCCCGGTGGGTATTGAGACCGGTCCCGAACAACACGTTCATGTTCTCGGTGTCCAGGTCCCACAACGTTCGGTTGTCGGTCACGCCGGGCGGGAACGGTCGGCCCGGCCGCTCGAACGGCGGATGGTGCGGCGAGGGCAGGTAGGCGGGGAAGTAGGCGACGAACACGTAAGGGATGCCCAGGCGCTCGGCTGCTGTCCTCGCGCCGGCCGCGGCCGGGAGCAGACCGGTCGCCAGGATCACGTCGCATCCCTCGGCAGCCGTGACGACCGCCTCGTACGTCGTGGCGGTCATCGCGGCCGCGCGTGCGGGCAGCCCGTCCGCGGGCGCCTTCGTCTTCCCGGTGAGCACCCCCTTCACGAACGGGCGGATCGGTTCGCCGATCGGCACCAGCGGGAGACCGACGGAGTCGAACAGCTCCGCGAAGTCCGGAGGCGTGCACATCCGCATGTCCACTCCGAGGTCCCGCAGTTGCACCGCAACCGCCACCAGCGGTTCGACATCTCCGCGTGACCCGTAGGCCATCAACAGCACGCGCATGTAGTGAGTCTCATTTCGTGGGAGGTCGAACTCAGCCTGGCAGGGGCCGGGTCTTGCTGTCAGCGGCGTGGTCGACGTAGGTCGGCGTGCACAAGGGCTGCTCGTTCGTTCGGAAGGGGCGTGAGTGCCGATCAGATCGCGCCCGCAGGAGCGTCCTGGCCCCGTGTCTGCGGGTCAGGTGGACGAGTCTGCGGCACTCCCTGGGTCTTGCCGCAAGCCCCCCTGTGCGCTATATCTTGATCATGGAAAGACCTGTTGCCCAACGCCGCTGCGTCATGGCGTGAATGCAGGTCAAGGGGGCTGAACGAGGCAACGGGACACCCGTGGACCAACGACCGGCGAAGAAAGTCGATCGAGAACAGGATCCCGTTGCAGGAGAAGTCCGTCGCCACGCGGGTGAGCGCAGTAGCAGCGGCGATATCCGCACCCCCGCAGCCGGGCGGGTTGACCCAGATCCTGGACTTCACCCTGGTGGACGCGGTGCTCGCGGAGACCGGGGCGGTGCAACGGCGGATCAGGCTGCTGCCCGCGCGGGTGGTGGGGTAGGTCGTGCTGGGGCGGCCGCCCTGTTCGAAGGCTGCGGCTATCGGGCGGTGTAGGACGAGCTGACCAGCGTGCCGGACGAGTTGCCCCGGGTACGCCCGCACTCCTCCTCGTCGTCATGTGCCCGCCGCAGGCGCCGATCAGGCCGGCACGGCGGTAGACCAGCAGCAGGAGTGCCCCGACGGCAGCCAGCTGCAGGCCGGCACGCAGTGTGGCAAGGACGATCTCGCGGGCCAGTTGCAGGCGTCGGCGCCACTCGACGGCGACGGTGAGGGCGACCACGTCGACGGATGCGGCGACTCCCGCCCACGTGGGGACAGCGGGGTTCATGCTCCCGCCTTGAGGGGCCGGACCTCGTCCGGCCGCCCATACTCGACCTGCCGTCCGCCGTCGAGCACCAGGACCTGATCAGCCGACCGGCAGACCTGCGCGCTGTCGTGGCTGACCAGGCTGCCGTGGCTGACCACCCAGGTCCCCTCCACGGGCGCGGGCCAGCGCAGGCGGATGGGCCGGTCCGCGGCCCGTGTCGACACCGGCGGCGTAGGCCGCAGTTGGGAGAGGGCGACCACCTGCCCGACGGAGGAGGACCACGGCCGGGGATGGTGCCGCTCTGTCGGCAGCTCTTCGGCAGGTGGTGCCGCGGCGGCCGGCTGCTCGGTGCGTTCCCGCCCGGCTCCCGGCGAAGGAAGATCCGGTCGGTCACCGGACGGTCGGGCACAGCGGTGGAGTTCGGGTCGGGGCGGGTGCCGGCAGGTGCGGCGCAGCGATCAGGGTGTCGTGGACAGCCGCGGGTCGTGCGCGTAGACGGGGTTCGGCTCGCGTTCGTACTGGGACAGCGCCAGGCCCATGCAGAAGAACGTGGGAGCCCACTCCCCGATGAAGATGCCCCACCGGTCCGCCCGGTCCAACCCGGCCTGCTCGGCCTTCACCGACACCATCCACGACACGAAGGACAACCCGATCGACGCCATCCCCGCCAGGTAGGCGTGCTCCGACTTCAGACCCGCGTCGTGCAGCTTCTTGATGATCATCACGAACCTCCCGGAAGACGGCCTGTTCAGCCAGCCACGGCGGCTGCCCAGCCACCGCCGCCCCACACCCTGGCGCCGACCCCGTCACCAGAACGGAGCAAAACCCACGGTCGGCCGAAGACCGACCCCGACGGCGACGACAAGTCCACCGCGCGCCCTGGTGGAGGCGCTCGCCCGACTCAACGACCGGAAGCGCCCGAGCGCCCGAGAACGGGCGACGGCCTGGAGGGGGAGACGGGCGCCCGGGTGGCGACGTGCCGCGACCGGGCAAGCCGGCGGGGCCGGGCGCGTGAGCCGGGCCCAGCCCGGCGGATCGGCTCCGCGGCCGGGCGGTGGCCTGCGGGCGCCGGTATGGCAGGGCCGGCCGGGGCGGGCACCGAAGCGGTAGGGGGTGCGCTCGAGGACGGCCCTGCACCGTGTGCAGGTCATCGTGCGAGCGTCTTCTTCGCCGGGTTGCCCCACCGGTCGGATCCCGTTCGTCGCCATGGTCCTGGTCCTCATCGACCGTACGAACATGCCGCCGGGCGGGAGCGGTCACGGCGGGAGGTCCGCCGCCCGATGGCTTCGACAGGGACTGGCACGTGCAACGGTGCGGGCGCACCGAGCAGGGCGCGCCCGGTGGTGTCAACGAGAGGGCCGGGGCGACGGCACGTCCGGGTCGACGGGGAACACCTGGTCGCAGCCGGTGATGTCCAACAGGCGCGCGACCTGGTGCGAGGGACGGACGAGGTGGACGGCGGTGCCCTGACGGCGCCCCTGGATCCGAGCCAGCAGCAGGGCGTTCAGACCACCGGCCCGGATGGGCTGTCCCGGATCGTGACGGCGAAGACACCCGTGTCGTCGATCGGACCGCTCCCTTCCCCCTGGCGCCGCCCCGTGACACAAACCACTCTAGGCCGCGGCCGGGCGGCCACGCACCGGGGCGTTTTTGGCGCAGCACCAAGGCCCCGGCCCCTGTCCCTGTCCCTGTCCCTGTCCCTGTCCCTGTTCAGCAGCATCGCGGCCGGGTGGTGAACAGTTCCGACCACCCTGTGCCGCCGGTGTCCGCTGCACTCCCAGCAGGTGGCGAGGCGTTCCACGACCACGGAGGCCGTAGCCGCTGAGGTGGCCCGGAGTGTCGGGGCGGGAGCGGGGCGGGGCCTTGTTGTGGTCACTGACCTCGGCCCCTACCACCCCGGGGCGGTGGTCGAGGGCCGGTTCACGCGCACCATGGCCATGGACACGGGCATGGGCCAGGAGTTCGGCGGTCGCCACCGGAAGGTCGTCGCGCTGGTCCGGCGTCATCCGGCGGAGGGGCTTACCAAGCCCCACCGGGGCAGGGCCAGACAGACCCGCGGATCCCACCCCTCGACCTCCTGGTCGCCCGACGGTAACGTGGGGCCGGAGCGTGGCGCTGAAGTGCGGGGGTCGGCCATGCATGTGATGCCGAGTCAGGCTTTTTATCACCGGTGGTGCGCGGCGGTGGCGGCGCAGGACCTCGCGGCCCTCGAGGGGCTCTACCACCCCGATGCCGTGATGCTGTCGTCGACGACGGGCTCCGTCCAGGCCGGCGCCGAACAGATCCTGGCCGGCTACGCGCAGTTGTTCCGTACGGTCGGCGCGATGACGACGACGGCCGTGGAGGAGTTCACCGACCTGGGTGACGTGGTCCGCGTGGAGTCCGTCCGCTCGACCGCCTTCGCCCCGATGCTGGCCTACGACGTCTTTGCCCTGGAGGGCGGGCGGGCACGGGTCCACGTCACCGGGTCCATCAGGCCCCGACCAGCGGCGTCGGCTCCCCCGCACCACACCGTTCCCACCCCGGGGCAGAACCTCCACCGACGGATCTGGGACGCCATCGACGCCCGGGACGCGACAGCGCTGCGCGCCGTGTACGCCCCCGACGCCGCCCAGACCGTCGTCGGCGGGGTCATCCGGGGCGCGGACGCCATCGTGCAGGCCACCTGGCAGAACTGGCACGACGGCAACGCGACGCGGCTCAAGGCCGTGACCGCCTTCACCGACGCGCCCCAGGCCATGTGCGCGGAAGGCGTCGCCGAAGTCGCGCTCCAGGACACCCGCTTCAACACCGCCTACTACCAGGTGTGGCTCCTGCGGGCCGGGCTGGTCACGCACTGCGTCACCGGTCTGATCTCCCCCCGCCCGAACGAACTGCGCCAGGGCCTCGAGCGCCTGTCCGACGCGCGACTCAAAGCGGCCCAGGCCGTCACGCTCGGCATGGCGATGCGCGTACCGCGGGCCTGGTGACCGGGCCAGGACTCGCAGCAGAAGCCGGTCGAGGTGCGGGCCGGGCCCGGCGTTTCCGACGGCGCTACCGGCTCGGGACAGCGGGACGGCGGGAAGGCACCGCCGGGGCGACGGACGGCCGATCCGCCGCCCGGCAGGCCTCGCACCGCGGTACGGGCTACGCGGGACCAGTCCGGTCGGTGGTCCGCCAGAACGCGCGGAGGGCGCTGACCAGTGCCTCGGGCGCGTCCTCGGCGATGTGGTGGCCGGAGTCGATCGGGCCGCCCTCCAACCGGTCGCCCGCCCAGTCGCGCCAGACGCCCAGCACGTCGCCGTAGAGGTCGGCCATGTCGTCGCGGGTCGCCCACAGCACCTGGAGCGGGCGGTCGATGCGCCGGCCCGCCCGCAGGTCGGCGTCGTCGTGCTCCCGGTCGACGCCGAGGCCGGCCCGGTAGTCCTCGCACATCGCGTGCACGGTGGCCGGGTCGTGGATCGCGTGCCGGTAGTCCTCGTACGCTTCGGCTCCCATCTGCTCCGGGCAGGCCCGGTACCAGGCGTCGGGGTCGGCGTTGATGAGGCGTTCGGCGGGCTTGTCGGTCTGCCCGAGGAAGAACCAGTGCCACCAGAGCGCGGCGAACCCCGCGTCGCAACGCCGCAGCGCCTCGCCGATGGGGACGGCGTCCAGCACGCTGACCGCGGACACGGCCTCCGGATGGTCCAGCGCGAGCCGGGTGGCCACGTACGCGCCCCGGTCGTGCCCGACCACGGAGAACCGTTCGTGCCCCAGCCCCCGCATCACCGCCAGGCAGTCGTTCGCCATGGCGCGCTTGGAGTAGGGCTCGTGCCGCACGTCCGTGGGGGGCTTCTCGGACCGGCCGTAGCCGCGCAGGTCGGGGCAGACCACCGTGTGGCCGGCCGACACCAGCAGGGGCGCGACGCGGTGCCAGGTCGCGTGGGTGCGCGGGTGGCCGTGCAGCAGGAGCACGGCGGGACCGCTGCCGCCGTGGCGGACCCGCAGCCGGGCTCCGTCACCCTCGCACCGGGCTAGCTCGAAGCCGTCGAACATGGAACCGCCTCCCCTGCCTAGGACCTTCAGCCTCTGCCCCGGAACTTCCGACCCATGCGGCGAGCGTCCCACCGGCCCGGCGCGGCCCCCGCACGGCCCGGCCGCATCCTCCCGCGGAGCGGCGATGCCGAGCTCAGCTACACGCTGATGCCGGCGGCGTGGGGCGGGGATACGCAGCCGAGGCGTGCGCAGCGGCGCTGCGCCGGGGCGGCTCCTGGCAATGCCGCGCCCTGCGCGGAGCCGCAGTCGAACTCTCGCTCCTGGAGCGTCTCAACGCGGGGAGAGAGTGCTCCGGCCCTGCCGATCCTGCGGGACCGAGCCGTCCAGCGAAGTGCCCCGGATCGACATGAGGACCATCAGGGCACCGCCGCAGACAATGGCCGAATCGGCGAGGTTGAACACCGCGAAGTGCTCGACGGAGATGAAGTCCACGACGTGCCCGCGAAAGACTCCGGGTGCCCGGAAGGTCCGGTCCGTCAGATTGCCGAGCGCGCCCCCGAGCATCAGGCCCAGGGCGACAGCCCAGGGAAGGCTCTGAAGCCTCCGCGCGACACGCGTGATGACCACGACGACCGCGATCGCGATCGCCGTGAACACAGCGGTGAAGGCCTGGCCACTGCTGAAAGCCGCTCCGGAGTTGCGGAACAGTTGCAGCGTCAGTACGTGGCCCGCCACGGCAACGGGCTCCTGGCCTTCCAACCGCGAGACAGCCATGAGCTTGCTGCCGAGATCCAAGGCATAGGCGAGAACGGCCGCCGTCAGCAGAGCGGTCAGAGCCAGTGTGCATGTGCGCTTGTCAACGGCACGCGCGGCGGTCCCGGGCTCGGGCTGCGAGGAATCGTCGGTAGTCATGATCCGCTCCGTGGATGCCGAACCGCCCTGGACAGCACCACAGTACAAGGCCTACGAGGCGACACGTCGGGCAGCGGTTGGATCCGGCTTTCACACCCCGGTGGTCGGATCCTGCCGGGTCGAACGCCATCGCGCCGCACGATCAGCAACCCGCCTGCGCCCGGCCTCAGTTCCCACCCTCCGCGTGGCCGTATCAACAACCCGACTGGCTGTCAGGTCACAGGCTCTTTCCCCTTGTGCCGTCGAGTGGATCGCGGCGGTCATGCGGGACGCCCGGTGGCGTCGCGATGCCGTCACCGACGGCCGGCAGCGCGCCCGCGTCACCGTCCCGGTCAGCAGCCAAGGCGATGCCCCTTCCCACGGCAGCGTGTTCGCGGTGTTATACGCACCGCCGACCGCCAGCGTGCCCAGCGCGGCGCCCTGCAGCACCAGTCGGAACATCCCCGTGCCGCGCGACACCACGGTGCCCGCAGCCATCCATGCGGACGACCGCATCAGCCCTCCGGACGCGGCCTTCGGACGATGCCGCGCGTGGCGCCGCCGCCCAGGAAGCTCCGTCTCCGCCACCGATGTGCCCACTTGATCGACCATGACCTCAATCTAGGGCCGTGAAGATCGCGTTCGGAAGCTGATGTAGAAAAAACGAACGTCTGCTGATACCTGACGGTCAGTCACAAATCCGCAGGTGGCATATGTCGGTCACTCGAGTTCATTGTCACCGGCACGATGGACGGCCTGGTCTCCGCTCGTACCGGAGGCCAGGCGGTGACGTCGGCCGGACGTCCTCGGGTCATGACGGCCGCCCGCCGAACTGCCAGTTGTGCACCTCGATCTCGGCGTACCGGTCCGGGGTCAGAACGGCGCGTGCCGTCTCCGGGTCCGGCGACCGGACCAGCGCCGCCGTGCCCAGCCAGGTGGCGCCGTCATCGGACAGCAGCGGCCCGTAGGCGATCAGCTCGTCCCGGTCGGGCGGCAGGGCGAGGTCGGCGGCCTGCCCCGAACCGAGGCCAAGCACCAGGTACCGGTGGCCACCGGTTCGGCCACCGGGGAAGTCCCACATGGTGCGCCCCAGCATGTTGCGCCACCGTCGCAGCAGCACGTCCCGGTAGACGCCGCCCTGGTAGCCGGGCTCGTCGAAGGCGAACGCGCGGACGGCGGCAGGATCTGGCAGGTCGACGATGTGCACGCTGCCGGTGGGCCTGCCGCCGTCACCGGAAAGGGTCGGGCCGCGGGCGATCATCTCCGTCGCGTACCGGTCCATGTAGGACCAGTGCTCTTCCAGCAGCTCCTTGCGCAACGCCTGGGAGCCGGGGCGGTCGCGGTGGTAGACGAAGAACTCCATGCCCGAAGGATCTCTGCGAGGAGGTGACCCAGTCGAGCGGCTTTCATTGCAGCGACTGCTCGGCAGCCCCCGCCAGAAGCACGCTCCTCCAGAAGCACGCCGCTCCAGAAGAACGCGCTCCGACTCCGGGACCACGGGCGGCCGACCACGGCACCCGCCCGGTACCGGGGACCGTGTCAGGCGGTCCGGTTCGGCGCGCCGAACCAGCGGGTGAGTGACGACCGAAGGGTCTCCGGGTCGCCCACCCAGCAGACGTGGCCGTCCGGGCGGATCAGCATCGGTTCGACGGGCGCTTCCCCGGCGGCCCGGTCCACCCGGTCGGCCCAGGGGGCGACGGCCCCGGCGAGGGCGTCCTGCGGGTCGAGCAGGAGGCCCCGGCCGGAGCGCAGGAGCTGGTGCACCCGGACCGGGCCGAGGTCGATGTCCGGCACCGGGCGGCCGAGGAGCGGGTGCGGGGCGGTGTCCGGCATCGGGTAGCGGGTGGCGGTGCCGGACATCAGACCGCTCAGCCGGCGCCGGACCTCCGGCAGGGTGATCAGTTCGGCGAAGAGGTCCCGGGTGGCGAGCACGTCCGGGTCGCGGGTGCCGGCCCAGTCCATCAGCAGTCCCTGCGCCTGGACGTTGCGCAGCACGGTGGTCCCGGCCAGGTGGCGTTCGGTGTGGTAGCTGTCGAGCAGGCCCTCCGGCGCCCAGCCCCGGACGGCGACGCCGAGTTTCCAGCCGAGGTTGAGGGCGTCCTGCATGCCGCCGTTCATGCCCTGGGCGCCGAGCGGGAGGTGGACGTGGGCGGCGTCGCCGGCCAGGAACACCCGCCCGTGGCGGTACCGGGTGACCTGCCGGGCCGCGTCGGTGATCCGGCGGGCGTGGCAGAGGTCCAGCAGCTGCACCCGGTCGCCGAACACGGCGCGCAGCCCGTCGCGGATCTCCTCCTCGGTGATCGGCACGTCCCTGGGCAGCGAGCGGCCCGGCCCGCCCATGGCGAGCCGGCGCAGCGGCCGGCCCTCGCTGTCGGTGCCGAGCGGGAAGATCCCCGCCCAGTGGCCGTCCGAGCTGTGGTGGTGGGTGGGCAGGCCGTCGGCGCCGCTGAGCCGCACGTCGGCGGCGATCGTGGTCAAGGTGCCCGCCCGGCCCGGGAATTCGGCCTTGAGCAGCGACCGCACGGTGCTGTGGCCGCCGTCGGCGGCGACCAGGTGTCGGGCGCGCAGCGACCGGCCGTCGGCGAAGGTCGCGGTGACGGACTGCTCGTCCTGGGCGAGGGCGACCAGTTCGTGGTCGCGCCTGACCTTGAGGCCCTGCCCGGCCAGGTGTTCCTCGAAGAAGGCCTCCAGCACGACCTGGGGCACGGAGCGCCAGGGCTGCCGGGGGAGGTGGGCGCCAGGTCCCGGGTCGGGGGCCGGGGCGTCCGGCAGCGGGATGCCGGCGAAGTGGCTCCCGCCGACCGGGTGGTCGCCGCCGGCGAGCAGCGGTTCCAGCAGCCCGCGCTGGTCGAGCGCCTCCAGTGTCCGGGTCTGCACGCCGCCCGCCCTGGACAGGGCGCTGCGCGCGGGCAGCCGGTCCACGAGCACGGTCGACACGCCCGCCAGCAACAGTTCGTTGGCCGCCATCAGGCCGGTCGGTCCGGCTCCGACGACGAGTACGTCGGTGTCCATGGTGCGTCTCCTCAAGCTCCGCCGGGTGGTTCCCGTTGACGGGTCAACGCTCGCTCCGGCGGGGGCCGTTGGGCCAGTGAGCGGCGCGGTGACGGCGGAATCCGACACCGGCTACCCTCAGCACGGTGGAATCTGACTACGACGAGTTGGACCGCCGACTCGTCCACGCCCTGCAGATCGACGGCCGGGCCCCGTTCAGCACCGTCGCCGCCGTCCTCGGGGCGTCGGACCGCACCGTCGCGCGCAGGTACGCCCGGCTGCGCGCATCCGGCGCGGTGCGGGTGCTCGGCGGGGACGACCCGGTCGCGCTGGGTGCGGAGTTGTGGCTGCTGCGGGTGCGCTGCGCGCCCTCGGCGGCGGTCGCGGTGGCCGAGGCGCTGGCCCGCCGCCCCGACACCTCCTGGGTGAGCCTGACCTCCGGCGGCACCGAGATCACCTGCACCGTCCGCGCCGAGACCGAGGCCGACAGCGAGGCCCTGCTGCTGGCCCGGCTCCCGCGCACCCCGAGGGTCGAGGGGGTGAGCGCGCACTCGGTGCTGCACACCTTCTACGGCGGCCCGGACAGCCTGATCGCCAAGATCGGCCCGCTGGCCCCGGCCGCTGTCGCGGCCCTGCGCCCGGCCGCGCCGGCGCACCGGCCGCCGCCCGGCCCGGTGCGGCTGGACGACGGCGACCGCAGGCTGCTCGCCGCCCTCGGCACGGACGGCCGCGCCGGGTTCGAGGAACTGGCCGCCGTCACCGGCTGGTCGCCGACCACCGTCCGGCGCCGGATGACCGAACTGCGCGAACGCGGGGTGCTCTACCTGGACATCGACTGCGACCCGCGCCTGCTCGGCGTCGGCACCAGGACCCTGCTGTGGATCTCGGTCGCTCCCCCGTACCTGGAGGAGGCCGGCCGGGCGCTGGCCGGGCACCCGGAGGTCGCCTTCGCCTGCGCGACGACCGGTCCGACCAATCTGTACGCCACTGTGGTGTGCGCGGACCAGCGCGCCCTCTACCGCTACCTGACCACCCGGGTCGCCGCGCTCCCGGCCGTCACCCACGTCGAGACGGCGCCGTCGATCAAGACCGTCAAGCAGGCCGCGAACCGGGGTTAGCGGCCGGTTTCGGTGGCCGGTGTCGGCCTCCTGCTCGTCGGTGAAGAGCGAGGCCGAGACACCCTCTTCCCCGCCCCGCCCGCCGACCAGCCCGGTCGCCCGGCCGCCGACCAATGAGCACCGAGCCCGACAGGCACGCCCTCAGCGGCTCCTGTCAGGACCTTTTAGGCCTCTCGAGCCGGTCCCTGGCCCGCCGGGATGTCGGCGAAGACGATCACGGCCGCGCTCTCGCCGTACTTTGCCGACCGCTCCTGCCGGAAGTCACCGCTCCGCACGAGGATCTGGCGGATGTGGATCTTGGTGCCGATGGGGAAGGTCATCTCCTCCTCGGACTGGTTGTTCCTGCCGAGTGTCCTTCCCCGGTGGTCCTCCGGGAGGCGGAACTCCCAGACGATCTCCTTGCCGGCCACGTACGTGTGGGTCAACGGATCGCCGTACGTGGTCGACAGGATCGCCGGCCACTCGATCGTCTGGTCGACGGAGACGTAGCCACCGTCCGGGTGGCTCTCCTGCTGCTTGAGGATGCCGCCGAACGACTCGTACAGGTGCTTGCTGTCGCCCCGTACGACGTTGCCTTCCTCGTTCGCGCGGGGCGTCGTGAAGTCGTCCCACACGCCGTTGATCCGGGCGAAGATGTCGAAGGTGTCCGCGAGGTACTTCTTGTCCCACGCCTCCGTGGTCTGCTCGTCCGCGTAGCCCCGCGCCATGGCGACACTGCGCCACGCGTCGAGCACCTGGTTCTCCTTCGACTTGTAGGAGAAACCGGGGGCGGCGATCTCGCCGGGGGTGAAGCCGACCTGCCCGAGGGCCGCGAGGAGCGGGTTGATCCGGCGGTAGTCGCCGCTGAGGTAGTTCTCGCCGAGGTTGAGATCACTCTGCTTCTGCTTGGCCGCGAGGACCGCCGGGTCCAACTCCAGGGCGCGAGCCGCTTCGTACTCCGCACGGGACGTTTCCCGCTCCTCGACCGTCCCCCACGACTTGTCCTTGGGGGACGCCCGGGGCTTCTTGCCGTCCGCGCCCGCGGAGATCAGATAGGACCCGAAGCCGAAACTGAGGATCGTCTGCCCCTCGACGTCCCCCTCGTCCGTGTGCTTGACGACCTGGGTTCCCTTCGGGAGGCCCGCCGGGAGGGTGCGCTGCACGGACAGCTCCGCCGCACCGGCCGCCCCGGTCCCGGGGTCGGCCGAACGCTGTACGTCGGAGGAGGTCCGGGGGGCCGGACGGCTCATCACCGCGCGGGCGTTGGCCTCGGCCTCGCGCTCGAAGCGGTCGGACGGGTCGGAGACCTTCAGCCCGTTGCCGTTGTCGGTACCGCTGACCGGTCCCTGGCGCTGCTGGATGACATGGGTGAGCTCGTGGGCGAGGGTGTGCGCGTCGCCCCCGCCCTCGCCGATGACGATGTCGTTGCCGGAGGTGTAGGCACGCGCGCCGACCTCGGCGGCGGAGGCCCTCGCGGGGCCGTCGGTGTGGATGCGTACGTCGGAGAAGTCGGCGCCGAGGCGGGACTCCATGTCCGTACGGGTGGCCTGGTCCAGAGGCCGGCCGGGGCCGCGCAGGACATCGTGGACGGAGGAGCGCTGGACGGCCGGGGCCGCGGCGCGCTGGACGGCGGGGTCCTGGAAGCCTTCGTGGCCGCAGCCGTCCCCGTGCCGGTGTTCCTTTTCGGCCGGGCCGTGGCCGGCCCGGCGGAGCATCTGGGCGACCGCCGCGTTGCCCACGGTGGCCTGGAGGGCGAGCAGTCGTGACCCTTGGTGCCCGGACTGGGCGGCCTCGTGCCTCGCCTCCCGGCTTGCCCTGGCCCTGGTGGCTTCCTCGTTCTCCCGCTTGTGCATCGGGCTCCGCCCCTCCTGGGATCGTCGACAACGTCCCACTCAACCCGACGGCCACGGCGCGGCGGAAGGTACTTCAGGGCAGAGTCGGGGTCTCTGCGACGGTCTCCCGCGGCACTTCCCTACGGGCCACGGCAGCAGGATGTGGAGCCCCCGGCGCGGTCGACCGGGACCACGCCGCCGGACCAACCGGGCGCGCGTTCCCGAGCCGGCAGGGCCTTGCCGGAGCGGGGCCGGCCTTCCATCCGCCCGATCCGCCGACAGGAGCGGCCGCACGGCGCTACGGCGGCCAGGGGCTGCGGGCGGCCGGGTGCTGCGGCGGCCGGGTGTTCACCGCCCTCCACCCCGACGGCGGCTACTCCAGCGGCTCCTCTGTCTGCCGCCCCACTGCGGGTCCGAAGCCGTGCTCGATGAGAGCGAACACCTCTTCCACTGCGGCCGACGGATCCTCAGCGTCCCGCGCCAAGGCGTAGGCGCTCAGGGAGAAGCGGGCGAGCGCACGACAGGCGGTGGCGGATGCGGGTGCCCCGGGGTGTGAGGTGATGGCGGAGACGAGAGCCTGCTCGTGCCGCGCCTGCATGTGGGAGGCGTAGCCGCGCAGTGCGGCCGAGCTCTCGACGAGGGTCCAGAACGAGATGGATTTCGGTGTGGAGAACCATCGGGCGGAGTCGAGCACTTCGGCGCGCAGCACGTCCAGCAGTGACTGATCGGGTCTCCGGTTCGCCACGGCGCTCACCAGGCGTTCTTCGTGGTGTTCGTCCTGGTCGAAGACCAGTGCCTCCTTCGAGGAGAAGTGTGCGAACACGGTGGTGACGGCGACGTCCGCTTCCCGCGCCACGTCGCGCATGCCCCCCGGGACCGTCCCCTCCGCGAAGCCCTGTGGAGTGCGGTGGTGTCCGCGGTGGTGCGTGCGGTGGTGTCTACGTCGGGTCGGCGCCGGCGGCCCCGCGGCCGTTCTCGGCGGCGAGCAGCGCGTCCAGGAGCGCGGTCTGCTGCTCGGTCAGCTTCCCCTCGGTGCGGGCGCCCGCCTGCTTGCGCAGCCACGTGCCGGGACGGAACGTCGGGTCGTCGCCGAGGCCGGTGCGGTTGACGGGGCCGGTGAGGGTGCCACCGGCGCCGAGGTAGGCGAGCAGGCGGCGGTAGGAGCGGTTCCAGTCCGGCTCCAGGCGCCACAGCTCGTCCAGGGCGTCCAGCTTGGCCGCTTGGTCGGGGGTGAGGTTGTCGGCGCGGCGCTGGCGGCGCATCCACGCGCCCACCGCGTAGTCGTCCAGCTTCGCGGTCGCGGGGATCGCGAGGTGGCCGTGCCGGCGGTGGAAGGCCTTCGCGTAGGCGTAGCCGCGTTCCCAGGCGTTGGCGTTCTTCGACCAGATCATGCCGAGGGCGTCCAGCTCGGACACCCGGGCCGCATCCAGCAGACCCTGGCCGTGGAGGTGGCGCTGACGGGTGAGCCAGGAGATCAGCTCCGCGTGCTTCGCCTTGTCGGTGGGGTCGAGGTGGCCGTGCTCGATGTGGAACCTGGCAGCGACGGCGTGCATCCGCTGCCACTCGACCGCGCGCGGGTTGAACGCCCGCAGCTTCACCGTCTGGAGGATCTGTGCCGCGTGCTGCTTCGCGTTGATCCGCAGCCACTCGATCGGCGACTCCACCGGCGCCGCCGGCTGCTCGCTCGCCCCGGCCTCGGTGGCCTCGCCCTCGGAGGCCGCCGCGGTCGTGGTGGTGTGCGCGGTGCCCTGCGAGCGGTGGGCGCGCAGCTCGGTGATCCGACCGACCACCCGGGCGTCGTGCGCCGCCAGGGCGCGCAGGACCCGCCAGATGGTGCGGAAGGAGGAGGCCTCGATCTCGGCATCCGCCTCCGCCTTCACGGCCTCGCCCGCGTCGTGGACCTCGGCCGGGTCGGCGGCCGCGGTGTCGTCGCCGACCTCCGGCGTCGGCAGGTAGACCGGGATGATGACCCAGGACACCTTGCCCTGCCGGTAGGACTGGCGCAGCGCGCGGCCGACGGCCTGGACGATGTCGATGACCGAGCTCTTGGGGTCCGCGAAGCAGATGGCGTCCACGGCGGCCACATCGATGCCCTCGTTCAGCAAGCGCGAGTTGCAGATGATGCAGCACTGCTCGCCGTCCTCGCCGGTGGTGGCCTTGAACGTGGCGAACGCCGCGCGACGATCCTTGAGCCCGTCGCTGCCAGCGACCGCAAGCGCCACCAGGTTCTCGGGCCGGTCCGCGTCCGAGAGCAGCGTGGCGGTGTCCGCCATGGTCGCGGCGAACTCCCGCGCGGCGGTGACCCGCGAGTGGAAGGTGATGACGCGGCGCAGCTCCAGGTCCGCGACGGCCCGCAGCACCGCGATCTGCAGCGCGAGGCGCAGGAGTTCCTCGTTGCTGCGCTGCGAGCGGAGGTCGGCGACTGCGGGCAGGTTGAGCAGTTCGCGCAGGTCCTCGTCGGTGACGACGGGGACCAGGACGCGGTAGTCGGCGAGGTAGCCGTGCTCGATGCCCTGTCCGAGGGTCCAGGTGAAACAGGTCTTGCCGTAGATCGTCTCGTCATCCATGGAGCACAGCGCCGGGAGAGCCTGGCCGTCGGCGTCGGCGGCGAGGTCGGCCAAGCCGTCCTTCGCCCGCCGGTCGTCCGCGATCCGCGGGGTAGCGGTGAAGTACAGCCGGCGCTTCGCCGAAACCTGGGCGTCGTCGTGGATCGCGGCCCACGCCTTGCCCTCCGCCCCGGCGGTGCGGTGCGCCTCATCGATGACCACGAGGTCCCAGGCCGGAAGGCCGAAGTCACGGTGGGCCTGGACGATCCGCTCCAGGCTCGCGTAGGTCGCGAACACGGTGACGGATTCGCCAACCTTCTCCTTGGCGACCAAGTCGGCGATCTGGGCCGCCTGGGTGGTCACCTGGGCGTGGACGCGGCCGCCAGCCTCCGCGCTCTCCAGCGCCTCCGCCCGCGAACAGGCAGCGACCGCCAGCCCTCGCCGGGCGCCCTTCGTGGACCAGGACTCGGCGGTCTGCTCCAGCAGCTCGATCGTCGGCACCAGCACCAGCACCCGGCCCCGAGCGGCCAGGCGCCGGGCGCAGCCGGCCGCGATGAGGGTCTTGCCGGAGCCGGTCGCGGCGACCACCGTGGCGCGGCCGCCGTCCTTCACCTCGCGCACCGCGGCCGCCACCGCGTCCTTCTGGAACCAGTGCAGCGGCAGCGGGTTCACCACGGCGGTGCCGGCGGACGGCTGTGCGGGGATGGGCAGCGGCCCGGCCGGCGCGGCGGCCTCGGTGGTGGTGGTGTCCACAGCGGTGCGTCTCCTTCGTCTGCCAAGTCTCGGGGGGCCGGGGCGCGGGGTGCTACCCCGGGATCCAGCCGCGGACTTCGAGGTACTGGATGTCGGCGTCTTCGACGGCGCGGCCGGTCTCCACCAGCCAGGCCTTCATCGCCTCGGTGACGTCGCCGTGGTGGTCGGCGACGCGCTGGGACCACTCGGCGGCGTCGAACCCGCCGGTGGAGGAGCTGCCGTAGGTGCGCTCCTCCGTACCGTCCGCGCGCGGGACGAACCCGCGCCGCAGACCCGGGGAGTCCTCCATCGAGCCGGCCGACATCGTGAACTGGTCAGCGCGCATCCGCACCGTGAACGCCAGGCGCCCGTCGGCCTGGCCGGTCGCGTGCACCACCGGCGCGAGGTGGGAGGCGCCCGAGCGGATCGCCTGCTTCCCGGCGCGGCCGGCCATCGACTCGCCCGGCGCCCCGACGACGTCCTTGCCCCGCACCCGCGCCTTCTGCCCGGTCCGGGTCCGACGCCGCTCCACGTGCTCGGCCGCGATCCCACCGAGTGCCTCGGTGTCGCGTACGCCGCCACGCACCGCCCGCACGACCTGACGCAGCGCGCCAACGAACGCCGCCCCCTTGCCCTTGGTGAAGAACTGGGACACCAGGCTGGCGTCGCGGCCGAGCATCCGCGCGACCTGGCGCTTGGTGAAGCCCTGATCCAGGAGCTGCTGGGTGAGGCGGGCGGCCTCGTTCGGCCGGTTCGGGTCAGCGGGACTCACCCCTCACCCCCGGGCCCGGCTGCAAGGCGGCAGTACCAGGAGGCCAGACCAGACACTCGGCGGCGCGGGTGGGCCCGGCAAGCAGATCCAGCGGCCCCATCCCCCAGTGCCGCGCCAGAGCGTCCACCTCATCCAACGACCACGGCTGCGCCCCGGACTGGCGACGGGACACCTTGTCCTGCGTCAGCCCCACAGCGGCGGCCAGCTCCCGCTGGCTCTCCCCCGTGCGCTGCCTGATCGCGGCCACCGTCAGCCGCAGCGTCTCCAACGTACTCAACACCATGCAACGCAATATATCAGCCGTTCATGGAAAAAACCCATGAAAGATGGACAAGAACCTCGCTTGAGTGACGGGAGGCGTACGGGAGGACCAATCGGCCGGCAGGCTACTCTGATCGACGACACGGGGGAGGCCGGAATGGGACTGACGGTGCGCGACAAGCGCTGGATAGCCGCGGTCGGCATGATCGCGGTCATGGCGGCGGCGTGCTACGTCGCATGGGGCGACACAACCGACTACCCCCTCCCCTACACCCGACGTGACGCCTCGGTCCTGCGCCGCATCGCGCCCGCCGACCCGGTTACGAAGAACATTACGGTGGCAGCGGACGACCGCGCGGTATCCATGGAGGTCGCCTGGAGCGGCTGCGACTACAGGCCCGACCTAAGGCCATCCCCCCTGGCCGGGCGCCCGCCGAACCCGGCACGTCAGGGGGTATCGCCGGCCCAGTCCCAGCGGGAGGGATCCGCAGGCCGGGGTTCGTAGTGGGCGCGGCCGCCGGCGCCGTACCGGCCGATCTCGGTGGCCAGCCCGGCGCCGCCGTCGAGTTGCTCGGCATCCCAGCCGGTGACGTCCAGGAGGAGACCGTCGAGCGGCCCGCCCACGAGCTCGCGGTACTCGTGCCCTGGCTGGGGTCCGGGGTCGGGGTCGTCGTGGTCGGCTCCGTAGACCCGGCCCCGCATCAGCGCCTCGTCGTCCATGGCGCCCAGCATCCCAGCCGCCACCGACACCACCCGCGGCTACGCCAGCGCGGCAGCGGCCGTCGGCGTCTGCGTGTCGATAACGGCGGCACCGGACTCGACGGAGCTGGCCAAAACCAGCAACCCACCCCGGGCAGGCGGCGACGCCGCGGCGGTGGCGGTCGGCGCGCAGCACGTGCTGGAGGGCGGTGTCATGGTCGGGGTAGTAGCGCTCGGCCCGGATCTCGGCGGCGTGGTCGTGGACGCGCTGCCCCTCGGAGCGGATGGCAGCCGCGGTGGCGTAGGCGGCCTCGTCTCCGGCGTCGACGTGCCGGTCGACGCAGCGTTCCTCGAACCGGGCCTGTTCCAGGGCCTGCTGGATATTCTCCAGGGTCGTCCCGGCCGCCCGGCGGCGGACCAGGTGGGGGATCGCCGCCGAGGAAGACAACCGGTTCCGCGCCCACTCCAGCCTGGAAGGGCCCGGTCTGGCGGTCTTCGACAACAAGCTCTTCTGCGTCCACCCGGGCCGTTCGGCGCGGTGCCCCGCTGACGAGGAAGACCCTCAGCCGTGAGAGGCGATCGACCGCGCCGGACGACCCGGCCGGGCCCTATGCCTCGGGCAACGGCTGGACGGTCAGGTGGTAGTCCTGCAGGATTCGGCCGTCGTCGTCGAGCACGAGGAAGACCCGGGCCGCGAAGGCCACCTCGTCCGCCTGAAGGCCCTTGGCGTACGTCAGCTGGATGGTGAACATGACGACGTCGTCGTGAACGGTGACGTGGTTGTCGTCCGTGACTCGGTAATCGCCGGTGGCGACGAACAGCCCGTGCGCCTCCGCGACCCGGTCGACCAGCCCGGCACGGCCGCGGAACTGGGTGCCTTCGACGAACTCGACGCCGTCCGGAACCCACAGCTCGGCGACGGCGCGCTCGCGTGCCGCGGGGTCCGGCTCGCTCCACACGGCTACGTAGCGCTGCACGATCCGGTCGACGTCGACGGCGATGGTCTGCGACATGGTAGGTCAACTCCCTTGTTCGGTACGTGATCGGCCGGGCTCCGGCCGTGAGCACCAGGCTTCCGGCGGCCTTCGCGGGAGAGTCAAGGCACCAGTGCCGCCGAACTCTCCCCCTACGGGAGGCCCCACAATCGACGGATGACCAGCTACCTGTCGATCGGGGACTTCTCCCGCGCCACCCACATGACCGTCAAAACCCTGCGCCACTACCACGAGATCGGGCTGCTGGAACCCGTCGACGTCGATCCGCAGACCGGCTACCGGCGCTACTCGACCGAGCAGATCCCCACCGCCCAGGTCGTGCGCCGCTTCCGCGACCTCGGAATGCCTCTGGAGGAGATCCGGACCGTCCTGGCCGCCTCCGACGTCCCCACCCGCAACCAGCACATCAACACGCACCTGCACCGACTGGAGGAGGAGCTTGGCCGCACCCAACGCGCGGTCGTGGCACTGCGCGACCTCCTGGCGCCACCCGTCACCGCGGACTCCCCCGCGATCGAGCTGCGCGGCGTCGGCGCCGTCCAGGCCGCGGCGATCACGGCGACCGTCGAGGCTCAGGACGCCGGAGCCTGGTTCCAGGGTGCCCTCGGCGAGCTGTTCGCGACCGTGGCAAGCCAGGGGCTGCGGGAGACCGGCCACGCCGGCGGCATGTACGCGGACGAGCTGTTCACCCTGCACTGCGGGCAGGCCACCGTCTTCGTGCCCTGCGACGGCCCCGTCCGGCCGGTCGGCCGGGTCACACCCTTGCTGGTCCCGGCGGTGGAGCTTGCCGTGCTCGAGCATTGCGGCCCGCCCTCCGAGGTCGACCGCGCCTACGGCACGCTGGCTGCCTACGTCGCCCGCCATGCGCTCGCCGTCGACGGCCCGATCCGCGAGTACTACCTGGTCGGCCAGCGCCACACGCCGGACAACGCGCTGTGGCGGACTGAAGTCTGCTGGCCGGTGTTCCGTACCGGCATCGCCGACCCGCAGACAGCATGCTGAGCTCGTGCGCCGACACGCAGGCGCTGTCAATTTCTCGACAACACTTTCCCGCTCCCGAGGCAGGAGCCGCTCTCGGAACCCGCCGATGACTGCTCTCGGTTATGACCTACGCAGCCACACAAGGAGCCCCACAAGACCACTCACAAAACGCGGCGGTGCGGGTCAGGTCAATTGCTGGTTGCGGGCGGCGCGGAGCAGGGCGACGCCGTGACGCGCGTCCGTGGAGAGCCAGGGGTCGCCGTCGGTGGCGTCGATGATCAGGCGGCCCTGGATGTAGGCGCCCCAGCCGTCGCCGAGCGCCTCGATCCAGCCCAGCAGCCGGCGGTTCGGGTCGCGGACGGCGAACAGGTCGGGAGCGCTGCTCCAGCCCTCCACCACCAGGTCGTGCTCCAGGTGTCGGTCGGGGCGCCCAGGCCGCGGGCGAGCGGCGAGTGGGCGGTGGCCTCGGCGGCGAGCGCCAGGCGCAGTTGCCCGGGAACGGCGGCCGGGTTCTGCGCGGCGGCGGTGTCCGTGGTGGTGTCGGCGCTCGGGGTGGTGGCGGTCCGCAGCGGGGTGGCGTCAACGTTGACGGCGGGGCCGTCGGTTTCGACGCGCGGGGAATCAAGCGGGGCGGCGGCGGGCTCGGGGGTGGGCGCCTGGGTGCCGGCCTGCTGGGTGCGGAGCCGGGTGGAGGTCATCTCGTAGCGCAGCACGTGGGCCTTGCGCAGGATGCGCTGTGTGGCGCTGGTGAGGTTGGTCTCCAGGAGTGCGAGGGCGTGGTTGCAGCGTGGGTCGTCGCCCTCGCCGCGGCGGGCCTTTTCCAGGTTCTCCAGGAAGCGGGCGGTGCTGCGCTGTACGGCGGCGGCGAGCTCCAGCAGCTCGCGGTGGCCGGCCTCGCCACCGGGCTCTGTGTCACTCAATTCGACGCGCGAGGCAACAAGGGCGTCGGCGACGGCATCCTGCTGGTGCTCCGCCCGCCGGCGCCGGTACGCCTTCGAGGAACAGCCCCGCCCGCAGTAGACCGGGCGGCGACCCGGCCCCGAGGCGCGCAGTTCGGCGCCGCACTCGGCGCAGCCCGGCGCCGGTGACTCCGCCTCAATTCGTCGCGCGTCGATACCCGAGGCGACCTTGTTTCCTCGCGCGTCGATTTCCGCGCCGGCCTTAATTCGTCGCGCGTCGTTTTCCGTCTTCATGATCGGGAGGGTATCCGGCCACCCGGACAGCGCGGTGCCGACCATGGCGTACGGCTGGCCGCTGCGCATGCGCACGCCGTCCCTGCGCATGCGCAGCGGCGTGGGCGAGGACGGCGGGCGGCGGTTGCGCAGGCGCAGCGGCCGGGGTGCGTGGCGCGGCCGGTTCTACTCGGTCTCGGTGAAGGTGAGGCCTCCAGGGCCGAGCGGTCGGCGCCCGCCTTCGACCCGGGGCCGATCCGGGCGGGGCGCGGCGGGCGTTTCCGGGAGCGGCAGGCACTCGGCCGGCAGCAGCCGCTGCGGTTCGGCCGGGGGCGTGGGGGTGGCCGGGTCCGCGCAGGGCTGCCACAGCGGGCGGCGGGCGGAAGTCTGAGCTTCCCCCGCTGTGCGGGAGGTGCTGATTACCTGGTCAGGACGGGTTCAGGTGGTTCGACGGCCACTGGTTCGGCCGTCGCCTGGTCGGCGTAGTACTTCGCCTCGTACGGTCCCTTGCCGAGCTGTCGGCCCCGCTCGCGCGGGGGTTCTTCCTGCCGTGGGGCGCCGCCAGCGGGTGAGTGTCAGTCGGCACCGCGAGCGCGGGGGTCGGTCCTGGGGGACCGGCGGCTCACCGACCGTTGGAGCGACCCCCGTGCTCAGGACCAACCTCTATCAGCGTCACGGACCGAAGGATACGGACTCAGCGTCAGCCCGCCGACGACTACAACAGCTCCTAACGAAGGACAGAAGAGCGGTGGGCAGAGCCGGTTGATGACACCCATGACCAGGCGCCGCCGTCGCCGCCGTCCGTCCGCGCCCACCGCGTCCGCGTCCGCCGTTCCCGTCCGCGCCGGATGGCCGCCGGCTCCAATCCGACCGAGGCAGCACCGGGTGCTGCCTCAGTCGGGGATGGCCCCGCCGAGGCACCGTTTGCTGTCAGGCGGTGCGGACGTGTTCGCCGCCTCGGTCGGTCAGCTTGTGCCGGACCTCCGGTGCGACCGGGTGCGGCCATGTCTGTACAAGGTAGGACTCCACCGGGTCGCCAAAGTTATCCTCCAGGTGCAGGCCCTCGTTTCGGCCCCGGACGTGGACCCGGATCCGGTAGGAGCCTGGGCCTGCGGTGGACAGGCTGGGAAGGCCGGTGATCGGGTCGTCCTGGAAGCCGTGTCCGACGAAGCCGGCCCGTGTGGTGGTGAAGGTCATGCTGACCTCGACCACGTCGTCCCACCCGTCGAGGTGAGGTACCGGTTCCGTGTGGCACGGCTCGTAGGTGAGTGCGATCTTCCCGAATGCGGTGCCGGTCAGGATGGTTGCGCGGTTCTCGCCGCCGCGGGTCTGGGTGAGGCCGTTCAGCCCGGTGTAGACGTCGAGGGCGATTTCGGCGTCCGGGTCCTTGATCCAGAACTGGCCGTGCGACACCCGGGTCTCGACCGATAGGGCCTTCAGCCACCACGTAGAACTGGTCGCCGTCCAGCACGCGCTGGGCCGCGTAGAAGGCGCCCAACGTGCCGCCCTGGCTGTCGTTCTCGCTCTTGGGCACCCAGACGGAGCCGCTGTTGGGCGGAGGCGTCTTGGCGGCGCCCTACAGGGTCGTGGCGAACGGGTATTCGTCGCACGACCACACGGCGCCGGCGGGGGTGGTGGGCTTCGGGACGCCGGGCACCGGGCATGCCGCCTTGCGATTTTGCGACTCCACCGTCGGGGAGGTGGAACCCCCTGTCCACTGGTTCATCCTGTGTCATTCGACGGCCTCGATCGCGGGCAGTGACCACCCTCCTGAAGGCCGCGCAGAATGCGTCATCTACCGCCGAAGCAGTACCGGACGGCATCCTCCCCCGTCCAGAAAGCACGGACCGCACTACGCCAACGGTTCAAGACCACCTGACGCCGACTCACCCGCCGCGCCACAGCAGCGATCAGCTTCCCCAGGACAAGGTGGCAGGCACCAGCCGCGGCCGTCGATCGCGTACCTGATGCGTAAGGTGAAGTGCCCGGCGAACCGTGCCGACCGACGTCGTCGAGCTTCGCCACGGCGAAGCCCTGCCTTGCTACCGTGAACGGGGACGGACAATCGGGGGGCCCGATGACCAGCTTTCACGTCAAGCCAGCGGACATGATCCTCTCCTCCGCCGGGTTCACCGACCTGCAGAACACGGCCGCGCAGGTCTACCGCAGCCTCGTCTTCTCCATGGACGACGTCAAGGGAATGGCCGGCGACGACGACGCCGGCAAGAAGTTCGCCGCCAAGTACGATCCTGCGGCGCAGAAGATCGTCGACGCGATGGCGCAGGTCGTCGGCCAACTCGGCGGCACCGCCAACGGCCTGTACACCATGGCGATCAGCTACCTCCAGGCCGACGCCGATGTCGCCGCGTCGATGATGGCCCCGCAGAAGCTCCCGGCCTCCGCCAACCCGGAGTGCGACGAGGAGGTGGCCAAGGCTAAACTCCAGTCCGCCGTCGGCCACAACGGCAGCGGCGCCATCCACGATGTCCTCAAGAAGTTCTGGCCGCAAGGCGACCCGGGCAAGCTCCGCCAGGCCGCGACGGGCTGGAAGACTTTCGCCGGCCTCGTCAGCCGCCTGGGTGTCGAGGGCGACAAGCGCGTGCAGCGGGTCACCGCATCCAGCACGTCCAGCGCCGTCACCTCCTTCGCACAGAACTGGGCGAAGATGCACGACGGCTGCGCCACGCAGGGCCCGCTGCTGAACAGCATCACGAACGCCGCCTTCAAGCTCGGTCAGGCCTGTGAGGCGTACGCAAAGGAGGTCGAGGACCTGCGGGACACCCTGGAGGACCTCGCCATCGGTGCCGGCATCGTCGCGGGCGTCGGGATCGCGCTGACGGTGTTCACGCTTGGCGGCTCCGACGTCGCGGCCGCCGGCGGGGAGGCCGCGATCGCGGCCGAGGCCGGTACCGCGGCGGTCGCGATGGCCGCGGCGGTGGAAGGCAGCGCGGAACTCGCCGTACTGGCCGAGGCCGCCGCCGTCGTCGACAGCGCGGCAGCGAGCCTGATCCCGGTGGGAGCGGCGGCGGCCGCCACGGCCACCGCGGCCGTCGTGCTGGCGGGTGCGGGCGATGCGGCGGCGGCACCGACTCCCAAGCCGCCGCCGTTCACGGTCACCCCCGGCATGCCGCCGCTGCCACATGATCCGACCAGTCCGTTCCCGGTGCTGCCTGCGCAGCAGCAGGCCGTGATCCGGGCGTGGATGGCGCAGATGGAGCAGGACGGTCGTACGTTCCAGGCCAACGGCCCCCATATGCCCAGTCCCCCGGACAGGCCCGACCCGAAGATCAATGCCAGGCGCGCGTACCAGGTCAGGGTGGCCGGGTCGACGGAGTACCGGCTGTACACCGACGTCAGGGATCCTGCGACCGGACGCGAGCTGGGCATGGACGCCGACGGTGTCCGCCCGGAGGACGGTGCCGCGATCGACGCCAAGTACATCGGTCAGCAGAAGAGCTGCATGTCACCGTTCCGCCTCGATAACGCGGACGGCGTCTTCGACTTCGCGTACGAGAACACCATGGACGGGGAGTCGAAGAAGCTGGAGAAGTACGCGTCGGCTCTGAAGGACCCCCGCAACAAGGTCAATCACCTGGAACTCATCACGAACGACGCCAAGGCCAGCAGCTACTTCCAGGCCCTCATGACGGCTCAGGGCGTCACCGGCCGCGTCCGCATCGAACCCTGACCGGCATACCGAGCCCGCACCAGTGAGAGAAATGAGCATCCCGTGGGATCCAGCTTCTACGTCAGCGCCGACCGAGAGCACGTCGGGCCGTGGACCTTCACCGGAGAGCAGGTGAAGGAGTGCGTCCTAGAGCACTGGCCGGACGCCATGGTGAGCAGCGCGTTCGAGAACTTCCTGGAGATCGACGCGGACGTCGAACCCGGTCGGCGGGCGGAGCTGTCGTTCAACCTTCGGCACGGTGTGTTCTCGTTCGAGGACAGGGGATCACACGTCGGGCCCCTCACCGTCATCTACAGGGTGCTGCACGAACTGGCGCCCGATGTGCCCGTCGTGTGGTGGATCGATTACGACGTGGATCTCCAACCCCTTGATCTGCCAGGAGGCCTCGACGCGTTCATCGGAAGCTTTCCGACGTAGCCAGCTCGACCCGTCAGCTCGACTGCGTCGCGCCGCGGCCGGAGCCCTGACCGACCAGTTGACTCCTGGCCAGGGGCCCCTCGGTCTCCCCACGTCGTCGGTGACCCCGTTGCCCTTGCGCCCATGGCGGGATGGGGCGGCAGCCACAACGCCGTCGCGGTCCGCGGTGGACCGGGTGGCTGGGCGCGGCGCGCTCCGCTACCGCACCCTGGCCAGCGCCCGGATGCGCTGGACCATCCTTTGCTGCCGCCTGGACTGCGCCGTCGGTTCCGCCGTCAGGGCCGTGGCCGGCCCCGCCGTCGGCCCGTCGCCGCACCGGCCGGACCGTGGACGGTCCGGCCTGTCCTTCCCTGTCAAGTCTGCATGTTGAGATCCAGCCTGGTTGAGGTTGCAAACGGCGCCGCTCGGCTGAGCATGTGTCAACTTTCCTACGACTGAGTAGGGCCTCAAGAGGGTCGCACTGCCGGTTAGTAGGGCATAGCCTTGCCCTTGACGCAGGCTTTGGCACGGCTCTGAAGTAGGCGCTTCAGCCTGACTAGCGGACAGTAGCCCTCACGCGGAGATCTGGACACAACAGATGTCAAACATGTCTCCCTTTGAGTTCGAAGAAGAGGTACGCAGGGTTGCGCGCGCGCTCTGGCCCGGTGCTGAGCATGGCGGCCCCGAGATCGTAGACGGCCGTGAGGTCGACGGCGTGTTCGACACCGAAGAGGTGTCCCACATGGTTGAAGCGACCATGGACCGCAGAATTGATAAGGCACACAATGTTGGGCCGAAACTTCGCGATCACCTGAAAAAGGCCCGAGCAAGGGGGGCTTTCGCGAAATCTTGGTTTGTTACATACCATCCGCCGACGGCTGATCAGCGACGGGTGTTGCATAATGATTACGATCGGAACATTGAGGTAATCTCGTATGATCAGTTCCGGTCTAAGATCGTCGATGCGCGCGAGTACTTGAGGCTCCGAGACAGGGCAAGCTGGGGGAGTGCTTCTAATCCAACTACGAACAGCGCAGTTGAGCTTATCAAGTACGTCCCTCTTGGGATAACGGTCACGACTGGGGCGTCAAGGGCTAAGCCCTCCATGCATCCAAGAAGGACGTCTAAGGCCACACCCGTAAAGACGGCATCATCAATTGCAGAGATCGTTTCTGTTATCGAGTCCGGTGAAAATCTAGCCCTCCTTGGCGACTACGGCGCCGGGAAGAGCATGACTCTTCGCGAGATTCACTCGCGACTCAAGGGTAAATATCTCTCGAATGAGTCACATCGCTTTCCCATTACCCTCAGCCTTCGGCGACACTACGGGCAAGAGGACCCGGCGGAGGCAATCTCCCGACATGCCAGCCATCTAGGATTTCCGAGTCCGCACAAGCTTGTTAACGCCTGGAAGAGTGGCTATGCGTACATTCTTCTTGATGGATTTGATGAGCTGGCGGCGCCAGGATGGAGCGGATCGCCCGAAGCAATTCGGGAGAACAGGAGGGCCGCCACTGTCCTGATCAAGGAATTCTTCAGGGAGGCGCCTCCTGAGGTTGGAGTAGTCGTCGCCGGCAGGCGATTCTACTTTGATTCGCTTGACGAGATGGGAAGAAGCCTATTTGATGGCGCTCCGCATCTGATTGCTTCTCTAAGTGACTTCACGGATGAGCAGGCGAGGAGGTTTCTCAGCCAGTTTAAGGACTCCGGGAATGGCGCACTCCCGGATTGGCTTCCCGTCAGACCGCTGCTTCTTGGACACCTTGCGGCAGAAGGGGTAGTTCGCAATTTTGCGGGAAGTGAAGGGTTGGCGCCAGCCCCTGGGTGGGATTGGCTCCTGAGTACGATCAGTGAGCGAGAGTCGTTCATCAAGCAAGGCGTCGATGGTGTCGCTGTCAGGGAAGTTATCGAGCAGCTGGCAGGATTCGCGCGCCAAACTCCCCAGGGTGTCGGGCCTGTCACCATGAGCGACATCGTCGATGCGTTTACGGTCGTCCGACACCAACCACCCAGCGACAAGGAGCTCACTCTGCTCCAGAGGCTTCCCGGGCTTGGAGGGGAGGAAGACGACTCCGAGAAGGGTACGCGCCGGTTCGTTGATATTGACTTGGCGAGCGCCGCCCAGGCCGCACAGGTGACGCGGTTCATCGTGGACCCGCATGGTGAATATGCGGGATTTAACCCGAAGAAGTGGAACTCCTCGATGGAGCCGCTCGGGATCGAGGTTGCGGCATATCAGATAGCTGTTCTTGAGATCCCTGAAGGCCAGGTCCGTAAAGCATTGGATAGAGCTGTCCGGACGGATTGTGGCGAACTGGCCGCAGATATCGTTCGGATTGCAATCGTTCTGGACGTCAACCTGCAGTCGAATAATACGCTGAATTATATGGTCTCGAACGCCATCATTCCGAGTTTGGATATCAGCGAAGGTGGGCCGGATCTCAGCGGTGTAGAGTTTAGCCACTGCCTATTCTCCGAGCTTGTAGTGTCTGGGGATCCCTCGGAGGACGACCTTCCGCACTTCTACTCCTGCGGCTTCGGTGAAACGCTAGGGCGACTCGGAGAATCCGATATGCCGGCGAATAACTTCCAGGGTTGCGATTTTGCAGAGTTCCCTGATGCTGCCGACCGGAACGCCGCGATCATGGATTCGGCAATCCTTCCCATGGGGACCCGAGTCGTCATGACTCTACTTCGCAAGCTGTACATGCAGCGCGGCAGTGGAAGGAAGGATAGTGCTATTACGAGAGGAATGAGCGCGACCGATATGGCCCTCGTGGCGCCAGCTATGCAACTCCTCCAGCGGGAGAATCTGGTGTTTGCGACACGGCAGGGGAAGAATAAGATCTGGCTTCCCGATCGCAGTGCCGGGCCTCGGGTTCGAGCGTTCCTTGATGCGCCACGAGTGGGTGATGATCCCCTTGTGGAAGCGAGTAAGGAAATCGGCTCGCGAAAGTAGGAATTGGTTTGAGTGCGGGCCTTGGATGGCCCGATCCATCCAAGGCCGGGCAATCCAAGAGGGATAATCGCTGTGCGCCTGGAATAATTGGTCCAATTTAGGGCTTGCGTAAGGCCATCTAAACGAGTAGGTCGGACATGGTCCCGGTCGATGCTTGGATTTTCCGTTGAGATTAACTCTTGCTGCTGGCGGTCGATATATCTATCGACCTGCAGGTGGAGCTGACCTAATGGGCGTGACGTTGTTTCTGCTGCCGCTGAGCACGTCGCACAGTTCCTGGTTCTCCAGGGTTAGCCGGGTGTTCTCGGCAAGGAATCCCTGGGCATCGGCCTTGAGCTGGGCGATCTCCTCGTTCTTGTTCGCGATGGTCGTCTTGAGGTCGACGATCTTCTTGCGGAGCCGGGTCTCGACGTCAGGAGTTCCACCCCTGGCCTGGACGGCTCGGTAGAAGTCGTTCTTCAGGTCGGTGTGGCGTTGGGTCAGGGCGTTCCGGGGGACGTCCGCTTCAGTGGCGAGGGCGACGATGGTGAGCGCTCCGTTGGAGCGTTCGGGGGCGCTGGCGAGGATGCGGTGCATGGCGGCGCGGATGCGGTCGCGTTCGTCGGGGGCGGGGCTCACGCGGGGTTCTCCTGGAGGGTGAAGCGGGTGCGGTCGTGTTCGTCGGCGAGCTCGCGGAGCTTGGCTGCGGTGGCGCGTCGGCGTTCGGCCAGGGGGCCGGGGACGTGGGCGGCTTTGCGGTCGAGGTCGTCGGCGCGTCGACGGAGCCAGGTGGCGTGCTGGTCGGTGCGGACGGTGTTGCCGCAGCCGGGGACGCACTGGTCGAGGCTGGGTGCGTCGTTGTGCCGTTCGTCCTTCGCGCAGAGCGCTCGGTCGCGTTTGTAGAGGCAGAGCAGGAGCGCGTGGGGGTTGTCGTAGAGGATGCTGCCGTCTTGGGCCAGGTGTCGGCGTGCGGCGGCGTGCTTGCGGGTGAAGTCGAGTCCGATCAGGCCGCCCTGGAACACCGGGCCGTTCGCCGCGGCCAGGATCGCCCGGCGGGCGGCGGGCCCGGAGATCGCCTCACCGCCCTGAATGCGTTCGTGGAGGTCGGCTGCGGTGTCGGCGGTGGCCAGGGCCGTCTCGATGTCGACCAGCGCGTGGATCCCGCTGCGGCTGCGGCTTCCGTAGCGGCCTGACTCGTCGGTGTTCAGGACGGTGCGCATGTGGCCGTACTGGATCGCGAGGGCGACCAGCCCGCCGGGCCGGCGCGCGATATGCCAGGCCAACGAGCGTCTGAACCGGGCGGTCCCGATCCTGCCGTGCGGGTCGGGCGCGATGACCTCACCCGGCAGGTCGCGGGTCTGGGCCTCGGTGTTGGCCCAGACCACGAAGGACTCGATCCGGTCGGAGAACGCACTGCATCCCAGGGATCCGGTGTGTCGGCGGCCGTGGACGGGGTGGCGCTTCCTCGCGCGCTGATACGGGCGTCCGTTCGGGGTCAGGCCGCTACGCTCCGATGGTGGATCAGCGGGAGTTTTTCGCGGGCGTGTGCCGAGTGCCGGAGCGGGCGAGCTTCGAGCTCGCCGCGCCCGGGGCCGCAGGATTGTATGTGCGCCATCGCCGCGAGGGAGTGGTGGTCGG
This sequence comes from Kitasatospora sp. NPDC023385, assembly GCF_055664045.1. Lineage (NCBI taxonomy): Bacteria > Bacillati > Actinomycetota > Actinomycetes > Kitasatosporales > Streptomycetaceae > Kitasatospora > Kitasatospora sp. NPDC023385. Next base: position 34,417 of record NZ_JBVOOL010000035.1, read on the forward strand.
GTGGCGGCTGGATGATGTGGCGGCGTCCAGCATCCCGGCGCACGCTCCGGTCAAGGGCCCTGCCCCGCTCAGGTCCTGGGCCTCTGTGCGAAACACTCTCAGTCAGGGGGGTTGGTCGTCCTCGGGCCACTTGCGGGTGTCGCGTGGCTGGACGTAGGGCTCCTCGTTCTGCGGCATACCGCCTTCGATGGCGCGTTCGCGGGCGAGTTCGGCGTCGAACTCCAGGCCTAGGAGGATCGCGAGGTTGGAGATCCACAGCCAGACGAGGAAGACGATGACGCCAGCCAGCGTGCCGTAGGTCTTGTTGTAGGAGGAGAAGTTGGCGACGTACAGCGCGAACCCTCCGGAAGCGACCATCCAGATCACCACGGCGATGACGCTGCCCGGGGAGATCCAGCGGAAGCCTCGCCCGCGGACGTTGGGCGCCGCCCAGTACAGGACGGCGATCATCAGCGTGACCAGCAGTACCAGGACCGGCCATTTGGCGATGGCCCACACGGTCAGCGCGGTGCTGCCCAGGCCGAGCGCCTTGCCGACGTGATACGCGAGCGGCCCGGTGAAGACGACAATCAGCGCGCTCGCCGCCAGCAGTACCATAAGCAGCAGGGTCAGCCCCAGACGCAGTGGGGTGAGCTTCCAGGCGGGGCGGCCCTCGGGCATGTCGTAGACGGCGTTAGCGGAGCGGATGAAGGCCGCGACGTAGCCGGAGGCGGACCAGAGGGCGGCGGCGAGGCCGACGATGGCCAGGCCGGAGCTGGGGCCGCTGTTGTTCTGCAGCCCGGTGACGGCGTTGCGCAGGATGTCGCGGGCGGGGCCGGGGGCCAGGTGCTGGAGGTTGTCCAGGATCTTGCTCGTCGCCGAGTGCCCGATGATCCCGAGCAGGGAGACGAGGACGAGCAGGGCCGGGAAGATCGCCAGGACGCCGTAGTAGGTCAGGGCCGCGGCCCGGTCGGGCAGCTCGTCCGCGAGGAACTCCTTGCCCGTGCGGCGCAGGACCTGCCGCCATGAGCGCGCGGGGATGCCGCTGAGCTCGTCCGGGGCGGCTTCCTCGACCTCCCGGCCCGGTCCCGCGCCTGCGCCCGGGCCCGCCTCGGGGCCCGCCTCGCGCGCGTCGTGCTTGCGCCTGAACAGAGATCCCATGCCGGGCGTCTTTCCCCAAGTGCCGCCGTGAACCATGCGAACAGAAGAAAGGCGGGCTTTGGCCGGCCGCCCCGCGTTTGCGGACATCGAGCCGGCCCGCGGGAGAAGCCGGTGGCCGCGCTGCTGGCGCTGATCCACACGTGAACGACTGGCGCTCTTCGACTCACCTGCGCGGTTGCGCGCTGTGAGGTTCCCCCCTGATCTCGGACAGCGGGTGCTTACGCTCCGGGGGTGAAGTCGTGCTGCAGCCTGGCTCGGGTTTCGAGTGGGGTGAGGTATCCGAACTCGGGGTGTTTACGGAGCCTGGTGCGGTTGTATTCGACTTCGATGAAGCGGAAGACGTCGGCGCAGGCCGCTTCGCGGCTTTCCCAGACGGTGGTGCCGATCTCCGCTTTCAGCAGGCCGAAGAAACCCTCGGATACGGCGTTATCGTAACATATGCCGGTTCGTCCCATGCTCTGCCTCAGATTCAACTTCCTTGTCTCCCTGCGGAATTCGCTGTACGTCGGCTACGTCGAGCCGGACGGCTACGACCGGGTGGTGTTCCGCGGCGACCCGGCCACCCGCGAGTTCATCGCGTTCTGGCTGTCCGGCGGCCAGGTGCTCGCGGGGCTGAACGTCAACGTCTGGGACGTCACCGACCCGATCCGCGAACTGGTTCGCTCAGGACGGGTGGTGGACGCCGAGGCGCTGGCAGACCCGAAGGTTCCACTCCGGGATCTCTAGTCCTCGGGGCACCCCGGCCCTCGGGGTCTGAGGTCCTCGGGGATCCCGGCCCTCCCACCGTCCTATCCGCCGACGGGGACGCCGGGGTTCGCCAGGCCCCGGCCGCCGGTGGCGGAGTTGTCCGTGCCGATCGTCACCTTGCACGTCGCCGCGTCGTAGTTCGTCACGTCGATCGCGTAGCGGTCCGGGCCGGTGGCGCCGGTGAGGTCGGAGCGGTTGCCGCGGAAGACGGTGCCGCAGCCCCAGCCCGGCTGGACGCTGTGGGTCTGGTAGCCGTCGTCGGTGGTGCGCTTGCCGGTGTTGTTCTCGATGACGTAGCCGTTGCCCTTCACGTCGACCCAGGAGCCGTCGTAGTTGCGGCCGGTGAGGCCGTCGCCGTCGAAGGAGTTGCCGGAGACCAGGCCGCCGGTGGTGCCTTCCTTGAGGTCGACGTTCTCGGCGCCGATGTTGGGGCCGAAGGTGTTGCCGGTGATCTGCACGTAGTCGCTGTGGTCGGCGAGGGTGTTTGCGGTGCCGATGTAGACGCCCTCGCCGAGGCCGTCCTGGTTCAGGCCGGTGTCGTGGATGCGCGAGTCGCGCAGCGTGCCGTAGGCGCTGGAGTTGCGGAAGTGCACGCCTTCCATGGTGGTGTGGTGGACCGTCACGCCGTCCAGCAGCACGTGGTTCGCGGCGTCCACCATGATGCCCTTCTGGGCGCCGGTGACGGTCAGGCCCTGGACGGTCCAGTAGCCGGCACCGTCGAGGTGGAGGCCATACCCGCCGCCGGTCGGGGTGGTGAGGACGGCTTTCGGCGTGCCGGTGAGGGTGATCCGGGCGGCGGCGGTGCCGGGGACGGTGGCCTTGAAGGTGCCGGAGTAGGTGCCGTCGGCGAGTTGGATGGTCTGGCCGGGGGTGGCGGCCGCGAGCGCCGCCTGGAGCTGTTTGGCGGTGCCGACCTTGACGACCGCTCCGATCGGTGCGGTGCCGGTCGGTGCGGCCCCGGCCGTGGCGGCGGGGGTGGCCGCACCGAGGGCGAGGGTTGCCAGTGCGGCGGTGAGGGCGAGGGAGGGCTTCGGTTTCACGGACGGTGCTCCTTGCGGTCGTCGAGCTGCGGTAGTCGGGTTGCCGTGGTCGAGACGGGGGCGAGAGGGGGCCGAGGGTGGCAGGAACATGCCGTCGATCACAGTGGACTGGACCATTCCGAGGCGTCAAGGGTGCCGAGGCCCTCCGGGCCCCCGCCCGCGCAAGGAATGGTGCTATCGTCAGTAGCACCATGTTGCTGAAGCTGGACGTCGGGGACACCCGACCACTGCACGAGCAGGTCGCCGGGGCGATCAGGCGGGCCGTCGCCGAGGGCGAGTGCGCCCCCGGGGACAAGCTGCCCCCGGCCCGGGAGCTGTCCCGGGCACTGGGGGTGAACTCCAACACCGTGCTGCGCGGCCTGCGCACCCTCCGCGACGAGGGGGTGCTGGAGTTCCGTCGGGGGCGCGGCGTCACGATCGCGGCGGGTGCCGACACCCGCTCCGAACTGGTCGAGCGGATACGGGAGTTGGTCGAGGACGCCGCTCTGGCCGGCTACAGCAGGAACGATCTCGTGGACATGATCAGGGGGATGTCGTGACGGATGAAGGACCTACGAAGGGACGCACGGCCCGGTGGGGCGGGCTCTGGGGCGCGGCGGCGTGGTCGCTCGGCGTCCTGGCGCTGCTGATCGCGCTGCCGCTGGCGGCGCGCCACCGCCTGCCGGACCCGCTGGCCACCCACTGGGGCGGGCGCGACCCGGACGGTTCGATGTCGCTGACGGCGGCGGCGCTGTTCCCGGCGGGCGTCTGGCTGGTCCTGGTGCTGCTCGCCGCGCTCCTGCGACGGTACTGGGCCGAGCGGACGCCCGGCTGCGCGGCGGCGGCGCTGGCGGCCGGCGGGGTGCTGCTGACGGGGGCTCAGACGTCCATCGTGCACGCCAACCTGGACCGCGCCCGCTGGCAGGACGCCGCGCCGATGGGCATCGAGGTGGTCCTGGTCCTGGTGGCCACGGGCGCCGCCGGGGCGCTGGCCTGGCTGGCGAGCCGCCGGTCCGGAGGCGGGGCCGCGGAGCGTCCGGCGGCGGGGGCTCCGGCGCTGGAGATGCCGGAAAGCGAGCGGTTCGTCTGGCTGTCGCGGGCCGCCAACCCGTGGCTGCAGCTGGTCGCCGCCGCGCTGGGGCTGATCGCCGCGGCGGGCGTGCTGGTGGCGGCGAGCGGACTGGCCGCGCTGAACTGGTCGGTCGTGCTGCCGTTCGCGCTGCCCGCCGTCGCCGCGCTCGGCTGCTCCTCGGTGCAGGCACGGGTGACCGCCCGGGGCCTGACCGTCGGCTTCGGCCCGTTCGGCCGGCCCGCCCGGCACTGGTCCCCCGCCGAGCTCGTCTCGGCGCGCGCCGAGCAGCGCACCGCCGCCCAGGCGGGCGGCTGGGGCTACCGGATCAACCGGCGCGGCACGACGGTGATGCTGCGCGGGGGTGTGTGCCTGGTGGTCCGCACCCGCCGGGGCGCCGAGTTCGCGGTCAGCGTCGACGACGCCGAGCGTGGGGCGGCCCTGCTCAACGCGCTGATTGCGCGCACCGGACAGCCCACGGGCTGAGCCGCGAGGCTTCCGGCGGTAAACCACTCGATTCGGTGGTGCTTCGAACTGCGTTGCGGGTACACCAGTTGACGGCTGCTCAGGTGCGGGCGGCGCCCCGTCGACACCGCCCCCCTGTCCCCTCGCGGCCCGAGAAATCCGCGGGCGCACGCGCCCGTCCGCACGCAAGGAGGCGTCCGTGACTCATCACTCACGCGCGCAGATCCCCCTGGACGCCCGGCGGGGCGTCCAGGACGAACGGACCGTCACGTTCCTGCGACTCGGCGTCGGCCTGATCGGCCTCCTGCTGCCGCCGGCCCTGCCGTTCGGCAACTGGCTGGCGGCCGAGTTGCTGGGCCGCAGTACGGACGGCTACTGGCCGGGCTCGATGAGCGACTCGTACTACACCGGCACGCGGAACGTCTTCGTGGGCGCCCTGTGCGCGCTCGGGGTGTTCCTGGTCTGCTACCGCTTCGACCGCCGGGACGACCGCTGGAGCACGGCGGCCGGGGTGTTCGCGGTCGGGGTCGCGCTGTGCCCGACGTCCCCGCAGGGTGCCGCGTCGGACCTCCAGCGCACCGTCGGAGTGCTCCACCTGGTCTTCGCGAGCCTGCTGTTCGTCATGCTGGCGATGTTCTGCCTCTACTCCTTCCGCAATCCCCGCTCCACCCAGCCCGCCCGGGTCGGCGCCGCCTACCTGGCGGCCGGGGTGCTGATCCTGGTGGCCCTGCTGCTCTCCCTCGCGGCCGGGGCGACGGGCGTCGGCGACGACTGGCCGGTGCGACCGCTGTACCTGGGCGAATGGCTGGCGACGTGGTCCTTCGGTGCGGCCTGGGTCGGCGCCGCGCTCGAACTCGCCTCGCACCGCCGGGGCGGCTCGGACCCCGACGTCATCCCCCGACAGAAGGGCGCGGCGTCGATGGAGCCGCTGCATCCGGAGGCCCAGGCCTGAGGTCCCGTCATCTCGTCGTACCGGTCGACCGTTACCATGCGCACCAGGGACCGCCACCCCGGCGGCCGGTGACGGATGCCCAACGGAAGGGCGAACATGGCGAACGAGGTTCGGGCGGAGCGCGGTCCGCAGGAGAATTACCCGTCGGTGGACCTGCGGATGGACGTCCCGCACTCCGCCCGGGTCTACGACTACCTCATCGGCGGCAAGACCAACTTCGAGGCGGACCGGGTCGCGGCGCACGCCTCCGTACAGGCCTGGCCGTCGCTACCGATCTCGATGCGCACCACCCGCGACTTCATGCAGCGCTCGGTGCGCCACCTCGCCGAGAAGCACGGCGTGCGGCAGTTCCTGGACGTCGGCACCGGCATCCCCACCTCGCCGAACGTGCACGAGATCGCCCAGGCGATCGCCCCCGAGACCAGGGTCGCCTACGTGGACAACGACCCGATCGTGCTGACCCACGCGCGGGCGCTGATGTCCAGCACGCCCGAGGGGCGCACCTGTTACGTGGACGCCGACTTCCGCGACCCGGAGTCGATCATCGGCAACCCCCGGCTGCGCGAAGTGCTCGACCTCTCGCAGCCGGTGGCGCTGTCGCTCATCGCGATCGTCCACTTCGTGCTGGACGAGGACGACCCGCAGGGCATCGTGCGCCGCTTCATGGACGCCCTGGCGCCCGGCAGCTTCCTCGTCATGACGGTCTTCACCGGCGACACCGACCCGGTGGGCGTGGGCGGCGTCGGCCGCGAGTACAACGCGCGCGGCATCCCGCTGCAGATCCGCGACAAGGCCGAGACCGAGGCCTTCTTCGACGGTTACGAGCTGCTCGACCCGGGCGTCACCCTGGTCCACCACTGGCACCCGGACTCCGATGCCGCGCCCGTCCGCGACCGGGACATCGCGATGTACGCGGGCGTCGCCGTCAAGCGCTGAGCGGCCCGAGCGGGGCGGGGGCCCGGTCAGCCGGAGACGGCGACCAGGCCCGCCTCGTAGGCCAGGATGACCAGTTGCACCCGGTCCCGGGCGTCGAGCTTCGCCAGCAGCCGGGTCATGTAGGTCTTGACGGTGGCGATGCTGAGCACCAGCTCGGCGGCGATCTCGGTGTTGGACAGGCCCCGGCCGACCAGGGTGAGGATCTCCCGTTCGCGTTCGGTGATCGCGTCCAGTCGGCGGACGGTGTCCTCCCGTCCGGCGCCGGCGGCCGCACCGGGCCCCGGCGCCCGCTCCCGCCCTGGCGGCCGGGCGCCGGCGAAGGCGCCGATCAGCCGCCGGGTGACGCTCGGCGCGATCAGGGCGTCCCCGGCGGCGACCACCCGCACCGCGGCGAGGATGTCGTCCAGCGCCATGTCCTTGACCAGGAAGCCGGACGCCCCGGCGTGCAGCGCCGCGTAGACGTGCTCGTCCTCGTCGAAGGTGGTGAGCACGACCACCTTGGCCGGACCGTCGGCGGCGGTCACCAGCCGGGTGGCCTCGATGCCGTCCATGCCGGGCATCCGGATGTCCATCACCACGACGTCCGGGCGCAGTTCGGCGGCCAGTCGGACGGCCTCGGTCCCGGTGCCCGCCTCGCCGACCACCTCGACGTCGGCTGTCTCCGCGATGACCATCTCCAGCGCGGCCCGCACGAGTGGCTGGTCGTCTGCCAGTACCACCCTGATCATGCGCCCGCCTCCCCGACCGTAGCTACCGCCGCAACCGCAGCCACGGCGGCGGCCGCAACCGGCACCGCAACCGGCACCGGCAGCTTGGCCGCGACCCGGAACCCGCCGTCGGGGCGCGGCCCGGCGGCGAACTCCCCGTGCAGCAGGGCGACCCGCTCCCGCAGCCCGGCCAGCCCGAAACCGCTGCCCGGAGCGGTGCCGTGGCCCCGGCCCCCGTCGATGACCTCGACCGACAACTCCCCCGCCGTACCGCGGTCCACGCGGACGACGCAGGTGCGGACGTCCGCGTGCCGGACGACGTTGGTGACCGACTCCTGGACGATCCGGAACGCCGCGAGGTCCACCTCCGGCGGCAGCGGCCCCTGTTCGCCGTGCCGCCGGACCTCCACCCGCACGCCCGCCGCCGTGGTCGCCTCGACCAGCCGGTCGAGGTCGGCCAGGCCCTGCGGGATGGTCGCCGAGGGCTCGCCGTCGGCCTGGCGCAGCACGACCAGCATCCGGCGCAGCCCGGCCAGGGTGTCCCGACCGGCGGCTTCGATCTCGCCCAGCGCCGCCTTGGCCCGCTCGGGCCGGCTGTCGATGACCCGGCGGGCGGCGCCGGCCTGCAGGGCAACGATGCCGAGACTGTGCGCGACGGTGTCGTGCATCTCCCGGGCGATCCGCAGCCGTTCGGCGGTGACCGCCTCGGCGGCGGCCCGGGTGCTCAACGCCTCGGCGTGCTCCCGGTTCTGCCGCACCGAGCGGCCGATCAGCCAGGCGACCAGCGCGAGCAGCGCGGCGCCGTCGGCCGAGCCGATGTGGGTGCCGGTGAAGATGCCGACGGTGTTGCCGTGCACCAGGCCGATGTGCAGCACCAGGAAGCCCATGACCAGGCCGAACGCCGCCCGTGAGGTGCGGCGCGGCCGGGTGGCGGTGATCAGGCAGAGCGCGGTGTCCACGGCGAGCAGCGCGCCGGGCGGCACCTGGGCGCCGCCGGCCCAGCCGTCGGTCTCCGTCCAGGTGGCGATCAGCAGCAGGGCGACGGAGCACACCGGCAGCCGGCGCACCAGCGCGGCGCCCGCGAAGGCCACCGCCGAGTCGGCCAGGGTGAACGGCCATCCGCCGTGCGCGGCGGCGCCGTGGTGCTGTGCGGCGCCGCCGCCGAGCCGGACGGCGGGGTAGGCGGCGGCCACGCACCACGTGAGCCCGACCCAGATCTCGGGCGGGACGCGCCGGAACAGCGGCGGGGACGGGGTCGTGGGCATGGTTCAAGATCGTACCGACCGGCCGAAGCACCGTCATCCACCCCTGGTTGTACGGCCGGGGGTGACGCGCACCGCCCCACGGTGTCGACGCTGGTCCGATGCGGCCATCCCGGCCCACCCGGCACTGTGGAGCCCATGATCGAAGTCAACGAGCTGACGAAGCGCTACGGCCGCGGAAATGCCACCAGGACCGCCGTCGACCGTCTCACCTTCACCGTCCTGCCGGGCACCGTCACCGGCTTCCTCGGCCCCAACGGCGCCGGCAAGTCCACCACCCTGCGGATGATCCTGGGCCTCAACGACCCCACCGCCGGCACCGCCACCGTCGACGGCCGCCCCTTCCGGGGCCGCCCGCGCGGCCTGCACCACGTCGGCGCACTGCTCGACGCGGGCGACGTCCACGGCGGACGTACCGGCCGGGCCCACCTGCGGGCACTGGCCCGCAGCAACCGCATCCCGCTGGGGCGGGTGGACGAGGTGCTGGCGGAGGTCGGGCTCGCCGAGGTCGCCAGGCGGCGCATCGGCGGCTACTCGCTGGGCATGAAGCAGCGCCTGGGCATCGCGGGCGCGCTGCTCGGCGACCCGCCGGTGCTGCTCTTCGACGAGCCGCTGAACGGCCTCGACCCGGAGGGCGTGCTGTGGGTGCGCGGGCTGTTCCGCCGCCTCGCCGCCGAGGGCCGGACGGTCTTCGTCTCCAGCCACATGATGGCCGAGATGGAGCACACCGCCGACCGGCTGGTGGTGATCGGACGCGGCCGGCTGATCGCCGACGAGAGCCTGACCGAGTTCGCCGCCCGCGCCGGCCGGGCCGCCGTCACCGTCCGGGCCGCCGAACCCGACCGGCTGGCGGCCGTGCTGACGGGCGCGGGCGCCACCATCCGGCCCGGTCCGGACGGGGCCCTCACGGTCACCGGCCTCGATGCCAGCCTGATCGGCGAACTCGCCCTGGAACACCGCCTGTTGCTGCACGCCCTGACCGCCCGCGGCGCCTCCCTCGAGGAGGCGTTCATGGAACTGACCGCCGACAGCGTCGAATACCTCGCCCACCTCGCCGGAGAGACCCGATGAGCACCGTGACCCTCACCCCCGCCCGCCGGACCGAGCCCCGCACCCGCTTCGGCGACCTGCTCGCCGCCGAGTGGATCAAGTTCTGGTCGCTGCGCTCGATCCCGTGGGTGCTCGGCCTCAGCGCCCTGGCCATCATCGCGGCCAACCTCAAGTCCGCCCAGTACACCCACGACCACTACACCCCGGGCGACGGCGATCCGGTGATCATGGCGCAGCTGGCGCTGAGCGACGCCTTCAACACCGCCTCCGCCGACATCCTGATGCTCGTCGGGGGCGGGATCGGGGCGATCGTCATCGCGGGTGAGTACGCGACCGGACTGATCCGCACGACGCTCGCGGCGGTGCCCGACCGCCGGGCGGTGCTGCTGGCCAAGGCGTGCGTCCTGACGGCCGTGATGCTCGGCTTCGGGGTGCTCACCGTCGGCGTCTCCTTCGGCGGCAGCCAGGCGATCCTCTCCGAGGTCGGCATCGGACAGTCCGTCACCGACCGGATGGCCTTCCGGTACATCGCGGCGGCCGTGCTGTTCGCCCCGGTCTGCGCGCTGGCCGGGCTCGCGCTCGGCACGCTGCTGCGGCACAGCGCCGGGGCCGTGGTGGGCACCGTCGCGGTGCTGTTCTTCGTCCCGTCGATCGTCACCGAGCGCTACCGCTGGTCGGCCGACCTGCTGCACGCCCTGCCGCTGCCCGCCTGGCAGCGCCTGGCCCGGAGCACGCTGGCGGGCCTGCGCCCCACCGAGTACCCGGCCACCGTCGCGGGCGCGTGGATCACCTACGCCGTGTGGGCGGTCGCCTCGGTGGCGGTCGCGGCGACCGTGGCCCACCGCCGGGACCACTGACCGGGATTCCGGGGACGCGGAGCGCGCAGGGCAAGTGGGGAACGCGGGGAACGGGGGAACGCCACGTCCCGCTCGTCACGCCCCCGGCCGTGACGACCCGCGCCCCGCCGCGTCGCGCCGCTCGGCCGACCGTCCCATGGCGGTGTCCGCCACCGCCACCAGGAGCGCCGCCAGCACCAGGCCCGCGGCGACCGTCACGCCCAGCTGGAAGGCCAGCGCCCAGTCCGGGTGACGGCCGCCGGCGTGGGCGAAGAAGACCGAGCCGACGACCGCGATGCCCACCGCCGAGCCGACCCGCTGGGCGGTCTGCAGCACCCCGCCCGCGCTGCCCGCCCGGGCCACCGGGACCTGCTGCAGGGTCAGCGTCTGGTTCGGGGCGATCACCAGCCCGCTGCCCACCCCGGCGACCAGCAGCGGCAGCACCGTCGTCCAGCCCACCCGCGGCCCCGACCACAGCTGCACCGCGAGCGCCGAGGCCAGCAGGCCGGCCAGCACCAGCAGCAGCCCGGCGACCACCAGCCGCCGGCCGAGCCGGCTCACCAGCCGCCCGCCCACCGCCGCGGCCACGCCCGAGCCGACCGCGAAGGGGGTGATCGCCAGGCCCGCCGTCAGCGCCGAGTAGTGCAGGCCCGCCTGCAGGTACAGCGTGAAGATGAAGAAGATCGCGGTGAACCCGGCGAAGTACGCCAGTGACAGCAGCACCCCGGCGGCGTACGGGCGTACCGCGAACAGCGCCATGCTGACCAGCGGCTCCCGCCGCCGCCCGTAGTGCACCTCCCAGGCGACGAAGGCCGCGAGCAGCAGCGCGGCCAGCGGCAGCAGCAGCCAGCGGGCCGGGCTGTGCCACTGCTGCTCCTGGACGAACGGCAGCAGGAGCGAGACCGTGCCGGCGCCGAGCAGCAGCACGCCGACCGGGTCGAAGTCGCGGTGCCCGGCCCGGTCGGCGGCGGGCGGGGGCGGCGGGAGCAGCCGGTAGGCGATCGGCAGGGCGGCGACGCCGATCGGCAGGTTGACCAGGAACACCCAGCGCCAGCCGTCCTGCGGGCCGAACAGGTGGATCAGCAGCCCGCCGAGGAGCGGGCCGACGGCGGTGGACAGCCCGATGGTCGCGCCGAGCGCGCCGAAGGCCCGGCCGCGTTCGGCGCCCCGGAAGAGGGTCTGGATGAACCCGGACACCTGCGGGACGAGCACGCCGCCCGCCGCGCCCTGGAACAGCCGGGCCAGCACCAGCCACTCCTGGTTCTGCGCGGCGCCGGCCAGTGCGCTGGCCGCGGTGAACAGGGCGAGCCCGGCGAGGAAGACGGCCCGCCGGCTGCGGGCGTCGCCGAGCCGCCCGGCCGGGACGAGCACCAGGCCGAAGGCCAGCGCGTAGCCGCTGAGCACCCACTGCAGGCCGCTCTCCGACATGTGCAGTCCGGCCCGGACGGTCGGCAGGGCGACGTTGACGATGCTGACGTCCAGGAGGGTCATGAATCCGGCGACCAGGCAGACCGCGAGCGCCCGCCAGCGCCGCGCCGCGGCCTGCCCGCCGAGGGCGGAGGAGCCGGGCGGGTCCGGGTGCGCGGTGCCGCGCGGGGGCTGGACGGTCATGGGAGCCTCTTCCCGTGGTCCGGGGCGGCGTGGTCCGGGACGGTGTGGCCCGGGACGGCCAGGTCCGGAGCGGCCTGGTGCGGCCGGGCGACGATGGGCCGGCCCGGCCCGGCCCATCGTCGCCCGGCCCACCCCGGGCCGCCACCCGGGCCGGCCACGCCCGCGTTCACCCGGACGGCGGAACCGGATCGCGGTCGGCGGCCGCACCCCGGAGGCTGACGGCATGACCGTCGCCACCGGGACCCCGCCGTCCGCCCCGCCGGTGCTGGACGTCCGGCAGCGGAACGTCGTCTTCGCCAGGATCGTGCTCGGCATCCTGCTGGCCGCCCTCGACCAGACCATCGTCGGCACCGCGCTGCCCACCATCGTCGCGGACCTCGGCGGAGCCGCGCACATGCCCTGGGTGGTGACGGCCTATCTGCTGGCCGAGACGGTGGCGACCGTGCTGACCGGCAAGTTCGGCGACCTGTACGGGCGCAAGCTGCTGTTCCAGGTCTCGGCGATCGTCTTCGTCGCCGGCTCGTTCCTGTGCGGCCTGGCCACCAACATGAGCCGATCGCGGTCGTGGTGGTGGCCGCGGCCGCCCGGACGATCCCGTCGGTGCGCTCGGCGACCCGGCCGGTGGTCGACTACCTGGGCATCGTGCTGGTCTCGGCCGGCGCCGGCGCGCTGATCCTGGCGACCAGTTGGGGCGGCAACCAGTACGCCTGGGGCTCCGGGGTGATCATCGGTCTGTTCGTCGGCGGCGCGGTGGCGCTCGGGCTGTTCTGCTGGGCGGAGGTCCGGGCGGTCCAACCGATGCTGCCGATGCGGCTGTTCGGCAACCCGGTGTTCACGGTCTGCTCGGTGCTCAGCTTCATCGTCGGCTTCGCGATGCTCGGCGCGCTGACCTTCCGGGAGAAGGTCGACGCCCGCCCGTAGCCGCCGCCCCTTCCGGCCGGCCGGCGGTCAGCCGGCTGTCCAGGGGGCTTCGGGGAGCTTCGCCGTGTCGTCGTGCCCGGCGAACTCCGCCGTCGTCGGGGTGCCCAGGCCCGGCATCCGCATCGTCACCCGCCGCAGCGCGCCGTCGCCGTCGACCCAGTACGTCAGCGGCGACCGGCCCCCGTCGGGGGCGGCGCCCTGGGCGCGCGGGCCCGCGAACCGGTCGTAGCTCCGGCCGTCGATCCGGTCCCGGCCCAGCCAGCGCGCGCCGGACTGGGCCAGCAGCAGCGGGTTGTCGGGGCGGTCGGCGCCGAGTTGGACCAGCAGGCTGAGCCCGGCGTCCAGCGGGTCCGCGGTGTACGAGCGCGGCGACCAGCCGGCGCGCGGCACGTGCTCGGCCTGCTGCCACGCCGGGCCGTCGACGCCGGCCGGCTCGGGGGCCAGCCCGAGGCCGCCGGTGTCCCAGACGATCAAGCCGTGGTCCAGCGGCCCGCTCGCCCCGGTGGTCCGGTAGCGGCCCACGCCCCGGTGGCTGCGGTAGTCCACGACGCCGTCGACCCGGACGGTGACGCCGCCGCCCTCGGCGGCTGTCAGCGTCACCCCCACCGGGGCGGCCTGGTACAGGTTCAGCCGCGACAGGGCCAGCCGGGACGCCTCGTCCGTGGTCACCGGCCGTTCCGCGGCCGCCTCGGAGGTCGTGCGGTAGACGACCAGGCCGCCCGCCGCGGTGCCGCACACCGCGATCGCGACCAGGGTCCGGAGCCAGAGGTTCCAGCGCGGCCTGCGGGTGTCGGTGGTCGGCTTGCGGGCCATGCGGCTTCCTTCTCTCGTCGGTCGGTCGGGTTCCGGTCGCTGTGCGGCGGGGGCTGTGCGGCGGGGGTTGTGCGGCGGGGGCGGGGCCGGCGCTCGCCGCCGGGCGGTCGCCCTGTGGTCACAGCAGTCGGGCGGGTCCGGGGACCGTCGGTCCGCGAACCCGCCCGATCCGGCCCGGCAGGGGTCTGCCGGGCCGGTCACCCCGGGTGGGGCGTCCTGCTACCGGTGCTGAGCGGCCCGGCGCCTGCGGACCAGCACCACCAGCGCCGTACCGAGGGCGATCAGCGCCGCCGCACCGGCCATGGCCATCGGCATCCCGGAGCCCGCACCGGTGTTGGGCAGGTGCCCGGGTGCGGGGCCCGGCGGGGCCGGGGGCACCGGCACCGGGGTCGACGTCGTCGGCGGCGCCGGCGGCGCCGGAGTCTCGGTCGGTGTCGGTGTCGGGGTGGGTGTGGGCGTCGGGGTGGGGATCAGCCGGTTGACGGCCGTCACCGACACTCCGGCGTCCAGGTTGGCGGAGGTGAGCACCAGCGGCCCGAACACCGTGACCTCGGGCGCCGAGTAGCCGTCGGGCGGGCTCAGCTCCTGCCAGTAGTACGTGCCGGGCACACCGCTGCCGCCGCAGAGTCCGTCGGCCGCGGTCGTACACGGTTCACCGACCTTGGTGTCGGGCTTGCCGCCCGTCGGCTGCAGCCCGTCCGTGCCGTTGGTCTCGTGCCACAGCTGGAACTTCGCGCCGGCCAGCGGCTTGCCGTCCTGGTCGTGTTTGACCAGCCGCAGCGCACCCTCCTGTTGGCGGAAACCGAAGTCGAAGGTGTGGTCGTTCTCGCCGGGCCCGCCGGTGGTCAGTGCCCGTTCCGGGTACTTCCCACCCGTCGGGACGACACCGTCGGAGTCGATGAAGCGGTTGTCGCCGACGTCATGGGCGGTCGGCACCCACTGGAACAGCGGACCGTCCTTGGCGTAGTCGGCCGGATCGTCCAGCTTGATCGTGTACTTGGTCCTCGGCTTGAGGCCGCCCTCGACGTTGCTGTCGTCGAAGTAGTACTCGCCGCGCGCCGTCGTCTTCGCCGTACCGACCAGCTTCCCCGACTCGTCGTACAGGTGGACGGTGGCCCCCGGCACCGGGCGCTGGCCCGGCAGTTGGAGGCCGCTGCGCTCGGGGTCGTACCAGACCCGGTTGCCGATCTGCAGCGGCGCCTGGTCGCAGAGCACTTCGAGGTCGCCCATCGCGGCGCCCTTGCCGAACGGCGGGACCTGCCCGACCGGGTTGAGGCGCAGGCCTCCGTCGGCCTTGCCGTTGCGCTTCTCGAAGCCCGGGCCGTAGCCGAAGGCCATGCCGTTGGGGTCGTAGCCCGAGGTCGCGATGGAGTCCTCGGCCTTGGAGAACGCCATGCCGGCGTTCAGGGCGTTGTTGTGGCCGATGCGGTTGTTGTCGAAGAACCGGGTGCCCCGGGTCGTGGCCCCGCAGCCGTTGTCGGTGTCCAGCACGTACGTGCCGTTCACCAGGCAGGCCTTGTTCAGGTCGCCGCCGGGCAGGACGGTGGCCGTGGTGCCGGCCGTCGGTCCGGCCGCCGACTGGTCGCCGAAGCGGTCCCGGAAGGCGATCAGCATCGAACCGTCGGTCTCGAAGGCGATCTCGGCCAACGCCGGTTCGGGGTTGGCCATGTAGCCGGTGCAGGCCTGGCCGTTCTGGGTGGCCGGGTAGGTGTCCTGCCACGGGAACCAGGCGGCGCCGGGGCACGGCCCGCCGACCGTGGTGCCGCGCGGGTAGTCGAGCGGCTGGTCCAGCACGGGCTTCCCGAACGCGCCGGTGGCCGGGTCGAAGGGCAGCACCACGGCCCGCAGGTCCGAGGCCTTGCCGGTCGACTCGCCCGAGCAGACGCCGCCGAGGTAGCCGGCGCCGTCCTGCAGCCCGAGGCCGTACGGCCGCCAGTCCCCGGCCGCCGGGCAGCCCGGGTCGGGGATCGGGTAGGCGGCCTTCGGCTCCGCCGCCGTCGGCGCGGTGGCGTCGTAGCGGTAGAGCTTGCGGTCGTGGAGGTTGACGACGAACAGGTCCCGGCCGTCGTCGGTGACCTTGACGGCGCCGAGGCTCTCCTTGCCCACCGCGGGCAGGAAGGCGTCGTCGTTGCCCGGGCCGTGCGGCGTCGTGCCGGCGTCCGGGACGGTCGCGAAGAGGGTGGTCGTCTTCTTCGCCGGGTCGGTCACGTAGATCGCGCCCGCGCCGCCGGGGCCGTACGCCGTGGTGCGCTTGGCCGAGGCCGCGGTGAAGAGCCGCTTGTCGGTCCTGCTCCACGCGACGCCGTAGACGTTGCCGGTCTGTTCGGCCGTGGCCAGGTCGGTCACGGTCGCGTCGGTGCCGGCCACACCCCGGGCGCTGTACGGGAAGGAGACCAGCGTGTGTGCCGTCACGCCTTCCCTGGGCGCGGGCTGGCAGGTCGACACCAGCGGCGCGTTCTTCTGGCAGTAGTCACCGGGGCTCCACAGGCCCGTGGTGAACTCCGCCTTCTTGCCGCCGGAGAGGTCGACGAACTCCTCGTTGCTGCTCAACTGGTTCGGCGCACCGGCTAGGCCCTGGCGCGAGGCGAAGGCCGGGAACAGCGCGCCCGGCTTCGGATTCACCACCTGGACCCGGTACCTGCCGCCGGTCGCCTTGCTGGTCGCCGGTGCCAGTGTCACCGTTCCGTCGGCCGCCGTGGTGCCCTCGATGCCGACACCCGTGTCGTCCGTGAGCGTCACCTTCACGCCCGCCATGCCCGGCTCCAGCGCGGGTGTCCACACCCCGCTGGTGTCGACGGCCCGGATCACCCGGACCGTCACCGTCCCGTCGCCGGTCTGTGGAAACGCCGACGGGGCCGCCGCCAGCGAGCAGGCACCGATCGCGACGGCCAGGGCCACCGCGCCGCCCAGTCTGCGACCGCCGGGCTCACCCGGTCGTCGCCGGGCCGAGCCGCGCGCGGCGCCGGCTGCTCGTTCACTTGTCGTCGTCATCCCTGCTCTCATCGTCCAGTTGGGCATCGTCCGGCTGGTCCGCCGCCCGGCCCCGTAAGGGAGTTCGCGACTGGCGGAAAGCCGCCATTGTTAACGGAAGCTTAAATCGGCTTCAGACAAGTTCGCAGGATAACAAGGAACTATGACCGCGCATCAGACGTTGCGAGGCCGTTACACCTTCACTCCTCCCCTGCGCCACCAGGCAGTTGACCAGGAGAAAGGCGCCCGATGGGCTGGGCCGGCCCGCGGGCGTCAGGATGCGCCGGCCGGCCGTCGAACACACTTCCTGCCGGAACTGCACACACCGCACCCCGGCCCAGCCACCCCACCCTCACCTCCCGTCACGGGCACGGCACTCCGGTGCGGCCGGAACCGGCTCTGGCACGATGGCCGGATGCGCATACTGATCATGGGCGGCACCAGGTTCGTCGGCTTCCACTTCGCCGAGGCGGCCCTCGCCGCCGGACACGACGTCACCCTGCTGCACCGAGGGAGGTCCGGCGCCCACCTGCTCCCCGAGGCCACCCACCTCATCGCCGACCGCGACGCGGACCTGTCCGTGCTGCGCGGCCGCAGCTGGGACGCCACCGTGGACGTCAGCGCCTACTACCCGCGCCAGATCCGGGACTTGGCCGCCGCGCTGGACCCGGGCGCCGCCGGCCGCTACCTCCTGGTCTCGTCCCTGTCCGTGTACGACACCCCGGCCGCCCCGGGCTACACCGAGGACTCCCCGCTGCGCCCCGCCGACGGCCCGGAGCCCGACGCGATCACCGCCGAGACCTACGGCGTCCTCAAGGTCCAGTGCGAGTGCGCGGCCCTGCACGCCTTCGGCCCGCAGACCCTGCTGGTGCGCCCGACCTACGTGATCGGCCCCCACGACTACACCCACCGCTTCGACTACTGGGTGCGGCGCCTCGCCCGGGGCGGCGAGACGCTGGCCCCAGGCCGCCCGGACGCACCCCTGCAGGTCGTCGACGCCCGCGACCTCGCCGCCTGGCTGCTCGCACTACTGGAACGCCACGCCTCCGGCGCCTACCACGCCGCAACTCCCCCGCCGTACACCATCGGTGACCTCCTGGACGCCGTCGCCTCGGCCGTCGCGCCGGAGGGCACCACCCTCACCTGGGTCGCCGAGGACTTCCTCCGCGCGGCCGGCGTCCCGGAGCGCGCGCTCCCGCTCTGGCCCGCCGACCCGCTGGTCCGGGCCACCAGCACCGCCGACCCGGCGGCCGCCCTCGCCACCGGGCTCACCCTCCGCCCGGTGGCCGAAACGGCGCGGGACATCCCGCCGTTCGAGCCGCTGCCGGACACCCTGACGCCCGCGCAGGAGGCCGGCCTCCTCGCCGCCTGGCACCGGCGGTAGGGGGCACGGCCGTCCTTCGGGCCGTCGAAGGGGACGGCTTAGAAGAAGCCGTCGTCCTCGTAGTAGTTGTTGACGACCACCTCGGGCCCGTCGTCGTCGAACGCCTCGTTGAGCAGCGCGCCGCCGACCAGGCCCGCCGCGCCCGCGCCGATCAGCGCGCCGGTGCCGAAGCGGCGGCCGCCGCCCTGGGCCTGCTGGCCGGGCGCCTGCGGGTAGCCCTGCTGCGGAACCGGCTGCGGGTAGCCCTGCTGCGGGGTGTAGAACGGCGGGACGGTGGTCTGCACCCGCTGGGCGCAGGCGACGCAGGTCTCGATCTGGCGCGGCACGCCCCACTGCGGCGACCACAGCACCGCGGTCGTGCCGGCGCCGTGCGAGGGGTCGAAGAAACACGTCACGGGGGAACTCCCTGATCCTGGCTGGGTCTGCGGAACGGCGGGCGCGGCTGCGGGCACGACGGCGGCAGCTGCGGCGGGCGCGACGGCCGGTGCGGGCGGCGTGGCGGGCTTGACCGGCGCGGGCGCGGGCGGAGCCGCCGGAGCGGGCTGCAGCACGTCCACGCCGAAGTCCGAGGCGATGCCCGCGAGCCCGGACGCGTACCCCTGGCCGACCGCCCGGAACTTCCAGTCCGCGCCGTGCCGGTACAGTTCGCCGAACACCATCGCCGTCTCGCTGCCGGCCTCGGGCGCGACGTCGTAGCGGGCCACCTCGGCGCCGCCGTCCGGGTCGGTGATCCGGACGTACGCGCCGCGCACCTGGCCGAAGTTCTGGCGCCGCTGCGCCGCGTCGTAGATCGCCACCGCGAAGACGATCTTCTCCACGCCGGCGGAGACCTCCGCGAGCCGGACCTCGATCTGCTCGCGGTCGGCGCCGCCGCCGGAGCCGCCCTGGTGGCGGACCGAACCGTCCGGGCTCCGCAGGTTGTTGAAGAAGACGAAGTTCTGGTCCGAGCCGACCTTGCCGTCCGCCCCGCACAGCAGCGCGCTGGCGTCCAGGTCGTACCCGGCCCCGGCCGTCCAGCCGAGGCCGACCCGGACCACCTGCAGCCCGGGGGCCTGCCTGCCCAGCGAGACGTTGCCGCCCTTCGTCAGGGCCACACTCATGGGACTTCCTCCACGACCGTACGAGTACCGCTGTCCGACCACGACAACGCTGTAGAGGCCGCGCCGGTTCCCGGCCCCGCCGTGAGGACCGCGTCAGGATCGCGCCGGGTCCGCGTCGGCCTCGGACCAGACCTCGGATCAGTACCGGACGGGGAGTTCCAGCAGGCCACGGGCCCGCGGGGTGGGCCGGTGGCGCAGCCGCTCGACCGGCACGTCGAGCGCGAGGTCGGGGAAGCGGCGCAGCAGGGCGGTCAGCGCGATCGCGGTCTCCATCCGGGCCAGCGGCGCGCCGAGGCAGTAGTGGATGCCGTGGCCGAGGGCGAGGTGGCCGTTCTCACGGCGGCGCAGGTCGAGCCGGTCGGGGTCGGTGAACTGCTCGGGGTCGCGGTTGGCGGAGCCGAGGGCGAGCAGCACGGTCTCCCCCGCCGGGACGGTGACGCCGCCGATGGTGACGTCCTCGCGCGGGAAGCGGCGGATGGCCAGCGGGGCGGGGCCGTCGAAGCGGGCGAACTCCTCGACGGCGCCGTCGATCAGCTCCGGTTCGGCGCGCAGGGCGGCGAGCTGCTCGGGGTGGGTGAGCAGGGCGAGGACGGCGTTGGCGATGAGGTGGACGGTGTTCTCGTAGCCGGCGAAGAGGATGAGGAAGGCGAGCGAGGTCAGCTCGTCCTCGCTGAGCCGGTCGCCTCCTTCCTGCTCGTCGCGGACGGCGATCAGGTCGGAGAGCAGGTCGTCGCCGGGCTCGGTGCGCTTGCGTTCGATCAGGCCGGTGAAGAAGCCGAGCATCGCCTTGACGGCGGCTCGGGCGGCGTCGGGGCGATGGGGGTCGGGGGTGATGAGGCTGTCGGTCCAGGCGCGGAAGTCGTGCCGGTCGTCCTCGGGGACGCCGAGCAGGTCGCAGATGACGGTGATGGGCAGCGGTGCGGCGTACGCGGCGAGCAGGTCGGCGCGGCCGGCGGGGGCCATGGCGTCGAGCAGTTGCCCGGCGACCTTCTCGATGGGGGCGCGCAGGGCGGCGATCCGGCGCGGGGTGAAGGCCTGGACGACGAGGCGGCGGATCCGGGTGTGGTCCGGCGGGTCCATGTTGAGGAGGTTGGCATCCAGTGCGGGCGGCAGTGCGAAGCCCCGGTAGTTGCCGGGTGCGGCGTGCGCCTTGTCGAGGGCGAGGCGCGGGTCGGCGAGGGCCTGGCGCACGTCCGGGTAGCGGCTCACCAGCCAGAAGGGCAGGCCGTCCGGGCCGACGACCCGGTGGACGGGCGCGTCGGCGCGCAGTCGGGTGTAGCCGGCGTACGGGTCGGCGATCAGGGACTTCAGGGTGGGGTCTGGCGCTGTCACCCGCCCAGCCTACGGGTGTGGCGGCGGCACTCTGGCGGGGCGTCAGACCCGGACCTATTGTCAGGTGACATGACACTTCTTCGCCGGACCGCCGGCCTGGCCGCCGCCCTCACCGGAACGCTCGCCGCACTGCTGGCTCCGGCAGCCGCCCAGGCCGACCCAAGCGGCTGCCGCACCGCCGACGCGGCCGTCGTGGACGCCGAGCAGGCCCGCCTCCAGGACACCCGGACGACCGCCTTCACCGAGCGCTCCGGCCTACGCGACCTCCTCCGGGGCTTTCCCGCCGCCCTGTGCGCCGCCCGCGACACCCACCAGGCCGAACGGATGGTGGACGCCTGGGGCCGGGCCCTGTGGCAGGCCGGCGTGGACCGCGCCCAGGGCCGGCGCCCGAGCGGCGAACTGCCCGCCCTCGACGACCGCCCGCTGTACTGGACCAGGCTCGCCATGACCGTCCGGCTCGCCCGCTGGCAGCCCGCGTTCGAGGCCGACCACGCCGGGCTCCGGGCCCGCTTCGAGGACGCCTCGCGCGGCCTCGACGGCCGCTTCAGCACCGCGCCCGGCATCCGCCGGATCTTCGTCAGCGGCTTCGACCCGTACGGCCTGGACACCGAACCGCGCCGCGCCAACCCCTCCGGCTCGGCCGTCCTACGGCTGAACGGGCGGCGGATCACCCTCGCCGACGGCAGCACGGCCGAGGTGCGGGCCGTCGTCCTGCCGGTCCGCTACGGCGACTTCGACGAGGGGATCGTGGAGCGCGCCTTCGGCCCGTACCTGCGGCCCGGCCCGCAGGCCGCCGACCTGATCACCAGCATCAGCCAGGGCTACCCCGGAGAGTTCACCCTGGAGGCCTGGGCCGGCCGCGCCCGCTCCGCCGACCCGGCCACCGACAACGTCGACGCGCTCTCCGGCGGAACCACCACGCGCCCGGTCGACGCGCCGGGCCTGGCCGCCGGGCCCGAGTTCATCCGCACCACCCTGCCCACCGACGCCATGACGGCCGTCCAGCAGCCCTACCCCGTCCTGCTCAACACCCCCGTCACCGAGATCCCCGCAGGCGCCACCGAGCCGGTCGTCCGCCCCGACGGCCCCACCCCCGGCTCCCGCGCGGTCGCCGGAGGAGGAGGCGGCTACCTCTCCAACGAGGTCGCCTACCGCTCCAACCGCCTCCGCCTCGACCTCGCCCCGGGCCTGCCCGGCGGGCACCTCCACACGCCGGTGCTCACCGGCCTGCCCGCGGAGCAGGACCGCGTCACCGCACCGGAGTTCGAGCAGAACGAGGCCGCGATCGCCGGCCAGGTCCGCGCCATCCTGAGCAGCGCACGGCTCTGAGCCCCGCGCCCCGAGCCCCGGGGCGCGCCGCTTTCTCGCCCCACCGCGCCCCGGCATGCCCGGTCACGCCCCGCCACACCTCGTCACGCCTCCGCCGCGCCCCGCCACACCTCGTCACGCCGGGTCGGCGAAGCGCGTCCCCGCGGCCCGGGCGCGCGAGGCGGCGATCTCGACGTAGGCGGCCTCGCGCCCGGCCCAGTGCGAGCCCTCGACGGACTTGCCGCGTTCCAGGTCCTTGTAGACCCCGAAGAAGTGGGTGATCTCCAACAGGTCGAACTCGGGCAGGTCGCCGATGTCCCGCAGGGCCGCGTAGCGCGGGTCGCGGGCCGGCACGCACAGGACCTTCTGGTCGGGGCCGCGTTCGTCGCGCATCACCCACACGCCCACCGCCCGGCAGGTCAGCACGCAGCCGGGGACGGCCGGTTCGCCACCCAGCACCAGGGCGTCCAACGGCTCGCCGTCGCCGCTCAGGGTGCCCTCCACGTACCCGTAGTCGGTGGGGTAGCGGGTGGCCGTGAACAAGGTGCGGTCGAGCCGGATGCGGCCCGCCGCGAAGTCCATCACGTACTTGTTCCGCGACCCCTGCGGGACCTCGATCATCACGTCGAACTCCACCTCGAACTCCACCGCAGCCTCCTCCTCGGCTCCTGGGGAGAGCCCCCGGCTCCCGCAGTGATTGTCGGCCGTTCGGACACCCACCGAAACCGCCTCCGCCGTTCGGCGGAGTCCACTAGCATCCGGGCCATGGGGAGCTGGCGGGTCACGGTCATCGACCACCATCGCAGGAACGGCGGACGGCCGCAGGGTCGCCCGGAGGGCCCGCTGGCCAGGCGGGAGGGGCTGGCGGTGCACGGCCGCGAGGGCGAGATCAGCTGCGTCGACGCCACCGGCCGGGTCCGCTGGCGTCAGCCCTGCGCGGGGCGGCCGAACGCGGCGCACATCTCCGCCGGCCGGGTGCTGGTCACCACCGACTCCTTCGACTACACCGCCTGGGGCCACCTCGGCCCGGCGCTGCTGCTGGACCTCGCCGACGGCACCCCGGTCGCCGAGCTGCGCGGCGAGCGCGCGGCGACCCTCGGCGGCGGACGGTTCGTCCTCGGCCTGGAGGGCTACGGGACCTCCCACACCTGGGCGCACGACCGGGACGGCACCCTGGTCGACTCCTGGCGCAGCTTCGGCCACTACGTGGTCGGCAGCGGCCTGCGGGTGGTCGAGACGGACCGCCGCCGCCCGACCGAGAGCCGGGTGGTGCGGCTGCTGCCCGGCGGGCAGATCGAACGCGGCCCGCTGCTCACCGACCCGCAGGCCCCGGAGCCGCTGGTGCTGGATGACGGCACGCTCCTGGTACTGGACGCGGGGGTGCTGCGCGCCGTGGGCCGCGACCTGGACGACACCGTCCTGGCCGCGCTGCACCCGCTGCCAGCCGACTGGCAGCACCGCTTCACCGGCTCGCTGCGCCGGACCGCCGACCGCCTCGACGTCACCCTGGTCGAACGCCACCCGACCCGCATGGGCTCCTACACCACCCACGCCTGGACCCTCGGCCTGCACCCGCCCGACCACGCCTGAAACCCCGGCCCGGGCTCAGCGTGGCGGCCGCGCGCCGGGGCGCGCTACCCGGAAGCGCGCTACCCGGAGACGACCCCGAGTCGCCCCTGGCCTTCCCCGAACTCGCGCACCGCCTCGGTGACGATCGCCTCCAGCCGGGCGTGGTGGGCGCCGCGCCAGTAGGCCTGGCCGCAGTCGGCGCACTGGGCGAACGCGTCGTAGGCCTGCTCGGTGCCGTCCCGCAGCTGTTCGCGCACCGAGGTCTTGGTGACCTGGCGCAGGGTGCCGTTGCAGGTGGTGCAGCGGCTCCAGGGGACGAGCGGCGGCGCGAAGCGGGAGAGCACGTCGCGCAGCTGCTCGGCGGGGCGGTGGCTGTACACGTAGGCGCCGGCCCACAGTTCGCGGCGGCGCAGCAGGCCGCGGTCGCGCGAGAGCATGACGCGCTGCTCGGCGGCGGAGCGGGCGGCCAGCGCGGCGTCGCCGATGTCGGGGTTCTCGTACGCGGCGTCGACGCCGAGCAGGCGCAGCCGGCGGGTGAGGGTGCCGAGGTGGACGTCCAGCAGGAAGCGCGGCGGGGCGGCCGAGGGCTGCGGCCTGGTCACGGCCTGGACGGCGATGTACTCGCCGTCGGCCGGGATGTGCGCCTCGGGGACGGCCC
Organism: Kitasatospora sp. NPDC023385; assembly: GCF_055664045.1. NCBI lineage: Bacteria > Bacillati > Actinomycetota > Actinomycetes > Kitasatosporales > Streptomycetaceae > Kitasatospora > Kitasatospora sp. NPDC023385. The sequence continues at coordinate 58,266 of NZ_JBVOOL010000035.1, forward strand.
GGCCGTCCACCAGCAGGGCGCCGACCTCGGTGAGCGGGACGCCCAGGGACTCGACGACGTGGCCGAGCGTGGAGGCGCCGTCGGTGTGCAGCGAGGTACGGCCGGCCCGCCGGGGCGCGGAGACGAAGAGGTGCAGCTCGGGGGCGAAGTCGAGCCAGATCTGGGGTCGGTCCACGCGGCCAGCATGCCAGCGGGCGGTAGCCGGAGGCCACCGGTTTCCGGGCTTCCGCCCTTTCCGGGCTTCCCCGTCCCCGGCACGCGCCCTCCGCCTTCCGCCCGCCGCGCTTCTGCTGCTGCCGCTGCCTCTGCCTCTTCCTCTGCCGCTGCGACGGTCACGATCCGGGCGGCACGGTGCCCGCCGTCACCGGCGACGGCGGTGCCGCCAGGTGCCCGCGGTCCTCGGCCGCCCAGCGGGCGACCGGCCCCATCGCGTACCCCGCCGCCAGGAACACCCCGCCGAGGACCAGCCAGCCCGCGAGGCCCCCGTCCAGCAGCAGGGCGGTGAGCAGCAGCGGCCCGAGAGTGCGGGCGACGGCGACGCCGGTGCCGAAGAAGCCCTGGTACTGGCCGATCCGCTCCGGCGGCGCGAGGTCGAAGCCGAGCTGCCAGGAGCCCGCCGACTGCCGCATCTCGCCGGCCACCTGGAGGACGGAGGCCGCGACCAGCAGCGCGCCGACCGCCCACACCGGTACGTCCAGCGCGGACAGGCCGAAGACCACGCAGGAGCCGAGCAGCAGCACTCCGGACGAGCGGACCGCCCGCGCGGCCGAGTCCAGCCCCGTGACGTCGCGCGCGGCCCGGACCTGGAAGGCCAGCACCGCCACGGTGTTGAGCACGAACAGCGCGGAGCCGAGCCAGCCGATGCCGGGCGCGCGCTGGGCGATCCACAGCGGGATGATCAGGCTGAGGAGCGGCATCCGGAGCAGCAGGACGGCGTTGACGGCGGCGACGGCGGCGTACCGCCGGTCGCGCAGGACGGCCAGCCGCGGTCCGGTGCCGGACTCCTGTGCCGTGGGCGGGACTTCGGGCAGCCGACGGAGGACCAGCGCGCCGGCCAGCAGGCCGATCGTGGTGACGGCGAAGGCGGCCAGGTAGGCGGCGCGGGTGCCGACGCTCAGCGCGATGCCGCCGACGGCGGCGCCGAGCGCCAGGCCACCGTTGAGCGTCGACTGCAGGTGGGCGAGCAGGCCGGTGCGTTCCCCGGCCGGCACCAGTCCGGCGACCAGCGCCTGGCGGGCGGCGGTCAGCCCGGACTGCGCGGTGGCGTAGAGGCAGACGGCGAGCAGGAACGGCGGGTAGGAGCGGATCACCAGGAAGGCGGCGACCACGGCCGCGGCGCCGAGCGCGAGCGCCACCGCCGTGCGGCGCGGTCCGCGCCGGTCGGCGAGGTGGCCGAGCGGGACTCCGGCGACGGAGCCGAGCGCCCAGGCGACGGCGAGGCCGAGGCCGAGCGCGGTCGGTGACATGCCGACGACGCGGGTGAAGTAGAGCGCGGAGCAGGTGTAGTACGCGCCGTCGCCCACGGCGCTCGCCAACTGGGCTGCGGCCAGGGTCCGCTGGGGGCCGACGGGCGGGAGGAGGCGGTCCATCCGGGTGGCTCGGTCGGTCGGCACGTCTCTCCTTCGGTGGGTGACGGACCGTCACCGATCCCTGAGGTCTCCCATCGGACGTCGCCCCACGGACGGGCGACAGCAACGACGCACGGACGGGCGGCGCGCGGTCCGGGAGCTCACAACCGTCGGCGACGGTTCGCCACCACCCTAGGCAGAAACTGGCCCATCTGACAGGTCCAGTGATCAAGGAATTCCCTGGGCCACTTCCGCTCGCCGCCGCACCGCCGACCGAGCGGTGAACCCGCGTGCGACAGCGGCTCGTTGGGCTCTCCGGGCGCTCTGGGGGCGTTCCACCGGGCCCCGGCCCGCGCGGCCGAAGCCCCGTCCGTACCCGCTCCGAATCCCTTCCCGCGGAACGTTGCAAAAGCCCGACTACCCAGTCCAGGGGCCAACTTTGACCGTGTTGACCCGTCTGTAGCGCCCTCTTATGCTCAACGGCGTTCGCGATCCGGCACCGGGGCCGGGGCCGCCGCGCCCACCCGATCCGTCGCCGTCTCCGGCTCGAAGGGCTCCTCCCATCAGCACCTCCCCCGCCCCCTCGGACACCACCGGCCGCCGACGGTTCCTCACCTACCTGCTCGCCGCTCCCACCCTCACCGTCGCCGCCCGCCTCGGCCTCGACGCCGCCGCCACCGCCGCCGCCGCGCAAGCCGCCGGCCAGGCCGCCGCCCCGGGCACCGGACCGGCCACCGCGCAGGCCCTCGTCCGGGTGGCCGCGGCCACCCGGGGCTCCGCGCCCCGGCAACTGCTCGGCCTGCCCGGCATCCCGGACATCGTCGACCTCGGCGACGCGATGATCCTCGCCGGGCTGCCGACCTCCCACCTGCTGGTCCTCGAACTCACCCCGGCCGGGCGCGCCGTGCTGCACCTGCCCCGGCTGGAGGTCGGCCAGGGCCTCACCACCGCGATCGCCATGCTGGTCGCCGAGGAACTCGACGCCCGGCTCACCGACGTGGACGTCCCGCTCTCCGACGGCCGCCCCGAACTGCTCTGCAACCAGCTGACCGGCGGCTCCAACTCCATCCGCGCGCTGTACGACCCGGTGCGCGGCGCGGCCGCCGCCGCCCGCGCCCGGCTGGTGACCGCCGCGGCCGAGCGCTGGAACGTTCCCGCGGCCACCCTGCGCACCGCCGACACCGCCGTCCTCGCCCCCGACGGCCGCCGGCTCGGCTACGGCGAACTCGCCGCCGCCGCGGCCACGATCGCCGCACCCGCCGTCCCCGCCCTCCCCAAGGCGGCCGACCAGCAGCGCCTGGTGGGCCGGCCGACCGGCCGGATCGACGCCCGCGACCTCGTCACCGGTCGGGCCACCTACGCCGGGGACCTGCGGATCCCCGGCGCCGTACCCACCGTGGTCGCCCGCCCCACGACCGTCAACGGCACCCTCAAGTCGCTGGACGCCTCCACCGCCCGCGCCATGCCCGGGGTGCTCGGCGTGGTGCGGATCCCCAGCGGCGTCGCCGTCCTCGCCGAGACCTTCGACCAGGCGATCAAGGCCCGCGCCGCGCTGCGCACCGCCTGGAACCCGGGCCCGGCGGCGGGGCTGTCCACCGACGACGTCCGGGCCCGGCTGCGCGCCGCGCACGCGCCGTTCCTCCCCGCGCCCCTGTTCACCCAGCACCTGGACGCGGAGTTCGACTTCGCCTTCGTCAACCACGCCCCGATGGAGGTGCTCACCGCCGTCGCCGACGTCCGGCCGAACCGGGCCGAACTGTGGTTCGCCGCACAGAGCCCGATCGTCGCCCAGCAGGCCATCGCCACCGAACTCGGCCTGCCGCAGAACGCCGTCACCGTCCACGTGGTGCGCGGCGGCGGCTCGTTCGGCCGCCGGCTGTTCTTCGACGCCGCGCTGGAGGCCGCCCAGGTCTCCAAGGCCGCAGGCCGCCCGGTCAAGCTCATGTGGACGCGCGACGACGACATGCGCCACGGCCGGATGCGCCCCGCCAGCCACCACCGGATCCGGGCCACCTACGGCCTCGACCACGTGCTCGGCTGGGAGCACCGCGTCGCCGGCGTCCGGACCGACCTCGGGCACGGCCTCGGCGATGTGTTCACCGCCGCCGGCTGCAACCTCCCGCTGGCCGGGCTCACCGCCGCCGAGCTGTTCTTCCTGCTCACCGAGAAGATCCCGTACGACGTCGGCGTCCCCGTCCAACTGCTCACCGAACTGCCCCTCGACCTGCACACCGGCAGCTGGCGCTCCGTCTACTCGGGCACCGTCCGGGTCGCCGACGAGATCGTGATGGACGAACTCGCCCGCCGGATGGGCCAGGACGAACTCGCCTTCCGCCGCGCCCGGTTGCGCAACGCCGCCGGGCAGGCCGTGCTGGACACCGTCGCCGCGAAGGGCGACTGGGGGCGTCCGATGCCCCCCGGCCGGGCCCAGGGCATCGGCTACCACGACGAGAACGGCGGCACCGTCGCCTACCTGGTCGAGCTGGACGCCACCGACCCGGCCGCGCCGCGGGTCACCAGGGCCGTGGTCGCCGCCGACGTCGGCCGGGTGATCAACCCCCGGGGCCTGGAGGCGCAGCTGACCGGCGCGCTGGTCGACGGCATCTCGGTGATCCTCCAGGCCGGCAACCACCTCGACAACGGCGCCTTCCGGGAAGGCAGTTACGGCGACTTCCACTACGCCCGGCAACGCCACACCCCGCCGGTGATCGAGATCCACCTGATGCCGCCGAGCGGACCGCCCGGCGGCGCCGGAGAGCTGGGCGTCCCGGCCGCCTCCGCCGCCGTCGCCAACGCCTACGCCCGCGCGACCGGCACCAGCCCGCGCTCCTTCCCCATCTCCTTCTGACCTTCCAGAGCCGAGGATCCCGACTCCCCATGCCCACCCACACCTTCGTCCTCAACGGGCAGCCCGTCACCGTCGAGGCCCCGGACGACATGCCGCTGCTCTGGGTGCTGCGCGACAAGCTCGGCGTCACCGGCCCCAAGTACGGCTGCGGGGTGGGCGTCTGCCGCGCCTGCACCAGCCACCTCGACGGCCTGGAGTTCCAGCCCTGCACCCGGTCCGTCAAGGACTGCGCGGGCCACACCGTCACCACCATCGAGGGCCTCGCCGACGGGGACGTCCTGCACCCCGTCCAGGAGGCCTGGCTCTCCTGCGACGTCGCCCAGTGCGGCTTCTGCCAGCCGGGCCAGATCATGGCGGCGGTCGCCCTGCTGCGCCACACGCCGAACCCGACGGACGCGGACATCGACCGGATCCAGAACGTCTGCCGCTGCGGTACCTACCCGCGCATCCGCGAGGCGATCAAGCAGGCGGCGGCCCGGCAGTCGTCGTCCGGCTGACGGCAAGCCGCCCCGCCCGGTCGACGGGCGGGGCGGCGGGGCGGCGGCGCCCCCGGCAGCACCCCGGCAGCACCCGCGCTGACCTTCCCCAGCTCTGGACCCACGCGCTCAGCCTGCTCCTCGGCCTGGTGATCGGCGTGTTCGGCACGCTCGGCCTGCTCACCGTCCGGGCCCCGGCCGCCCAGACCGACGCCCGCACCTGCCCGCCCGCGAACGACGGTTCCCCGGTCTTGATACTGGTGGGCTCGCGTATTCAACTGTCGCGAGTTGTCGGTGCTGCTGAGCGCGGCAGTGACTTTCCGTGATCTCCAGCGGGTTCTCGTACTGTGGGGCCCCGGGGTTTCCCGCGGCCGGGTCGGCAGCGATGATGAGGGCCATGATCGTCGCAGCCACCCAGTTCGCCCCGGTCGCCGGGGACATCGACGCCAACGTCCGTACCATCGCCGGGTTGATCCGGGCCGCCGGGGCCGACAGCGCCCGCCTGGTCGTCTTCGCCGAGCTCGCCGTGACCGGCTACGAGCCGACGCTGATCCGGGACACCCCCGGCCTCGTCCTCACCGAGGACGATGCCCGCCTCGAACCCGTACGGGAGGCGTGCCGCGCCGTCTCGGCGGCGGCGGTCGTCAACGGTCCCGTGCACACGGCGGAGGGCCGCCCCACGGT
>NZ_JBVOOL010000036.1:0-60274 GCF_055664045.1 Kitasatospora sp. NPDC023385
CCTCACAGCACACGACTACCGGGGCCGACCCTCCGCGGGCAGGCGAACGCTACTGCTTCACCCATCCGAGCGACATCACGGATTCAACTTCAGTACATCATCTGGCGAAACGAGCACGCCGCCGACGAACGCCTACGCGAAGTCGTCACCAGGGCAAACATTGCCTGATGCGGCACTAGCCGTTGCTCTTCGATCTTGGTGATCGTGAGTTCGAGGCTGCTGACTCGGTCGGGTGATCTTCCGGTCGGCTGGGCATGGAAGTGGGGCCTGCCGCACAGCTCGTGGGTGTCGAATCCAGCCGAGCAACAGGAGGCCCCTGGTGCCGCAGTCTTCCGTCTCCGTGACGTTGCCGTCCAACTCCGCACCCCTGTCGTGTGATTTCCTCGCTCACCGGTTCGAGAACGCCGGGGACCGGCCGCACAGGCGTCCGAGGTATCCCTCGGACATGACGGATGCGGAGTGGGCCGTCGTGCGGGACGCGATGCCCGTGCCCGCCTGGCTAGTGCTGCCCCGCAGAAGTCAGCTCCCAGGTCGACGTCGAAACCGCCGACCGCGCCAAGGAAGCCCGGGAGCTGGCCGAGGATCCCCAGGCTGAACTCGCCGAACTCACCGCCATCTACGAGGGCCGCGGCGTCCCCCGCGAGCTGGCCCGCCAGGTCGCCGAGGCCCTCCACGAGGCCGACCCGCTGCAGGCCCACCTGCGCGACGAACTCGGCCAGAGCGAACACACCGCCGCCAACCCGCTCCAGGCCGCCCTCGCCTCCGCCACCAGTTTCCTCGCCGGCGGACTCATCCCTTTCCTCGGTCTCCTCGCCCCTACGAGCACCGCACGACTGTGGCTGATCATCGCCGTCACCCTCTGCGGCCTCGCCCTGGCCGGCATCCTCGCCGCCCGCGCCGCCGGAACCACCGTCCTGCGCCCGACCATGCGCGTCGTCATCGGTGGCGGCCTCGCCATGGCCGTCACCGCCGCCGTCGGCCAACTCGCCGACGCCTCCGGCGTGTAACCCGCCGCCGGGAGCCTCGACGCCCCGGGCGGCGCCGGCTCGCTCCCTGCCGCACGGTCCCGAGCCTGGCGGGTCCGTCGAAATGCTGCTCCGGCAGGGGGGATGGTGTGGTCACGGGCGATCCGGGCGGCCCGCCGGTTGCAGGCCGAAGTGCACGAAGCCGAGCGCGGCCCGGGGCTCGCGGACGGAGAGCCGGCGCGTCCCGGTGTCCTCGGCGAACGCGCAACCGCCTCGCGGTAGGCGGCCTCGGCGGGCCCGTCGTCGCTGACTGCCTTCGGGGCCCCCGTGTGGTGTCCCCGCTCGGCCCGGTCCGATGAGGTCCGCACCTGGCACCGAAGCCTGCCCAGGGGCGCCCGGTACCCCGTCGGCGGCGGGTGGACGTCGCAGGTCAGGGCCCCTGTCAGGAGACGCCGGGGGCCGCGCCGCTCACCGTGCTCCGCGGCGGGGCCGCGGGGGCCGCCCGGAGCCGGCCGTCCAGGAAGAGCAGCGGCGGGCCCGGCTCCGACCGGTGGTCCAGCACGGTGCCGGTGAGGATCACGTGGTCCCCGGCCGTGATGACCCGCTCACGGCGGCAGACCAGGGTGGCGACGACCCCCTCCAGCAGCGGCACCCCGTACGGCCCCGGCAGTTGCCGCAGCCGCTCGAAGCGGTCGCCAGGCCCCGCGAACCGGACCGCCAGCTCGCGCTGGTCGGCGGCCAGCACGTGGACGGCGAAGTCCGTGCCCAGGGTGAAGGCCGCCCGGCCGGCGGAGGAGCGGTTCAGGCACCAGAGCACCAGCGGCGGGTCCAGCGACACCGAGGTGAAGGAGTTGACGGTCAGTCCGGCGGGCCGGCCGCGATGCCGGGTGGTGACGACCGCGACGCCGGTGGCGTAGCGGCCGAGCACCTCCCGCAGCGGCCGGTGCCGGGCGTCGCCGTCAGCCGCGCTCATCGCGCCGAGGCCGCCTTCCGGCGGCAGGCCTCCAGCGCCGAGGTGATGTCCTCGTCCTCGGGGGCCAGCGCGGAGGCCGCGCCGAGGTCCGCCAGCGCCTCGTCCCAGCGGCCGGTGTCCTGGTAGACGAAGGCCCGGTTGTAGCGCAGCGCCGGGTCGTCCGGTTCCAGTTCCACGGCGTGTGTCAGGTCGGCGAGCGCGGCGGGCAGGTTGCCGGTCTGGTAGGCGACGGTGGCCCGTCCGGAGAGCGCCGTGACCATGTCGGGGTCGGCCGCCACCGCCCGGTCGAAGGACTCCCGGGCCGCCCGGTACTCCTCCCGTTCGGCCTGCACCTGTCCGAGGACCGCGTGCAGGTAGGGGTTGTCCGGATCGGTGCGCAGCCCGGCCCGGGCGTCCTGCTCGGCCGCCGCCAGGTCGCCCGCCTCCAGGTGGATGCCGGCCCGGTTGACGTACGCGTCGACGAAGTCCGGCTCCAGCTCCAGGACGTAGCTGAAGTCCGCCAGCGCGCCCTCGGTGTCGCCCTCGCCCAGCAGCAGGTCTCCCCGGTTGTAGTAGATCTCCGGGAAGGGCGGCGAGAGCTCGATGGCCCGCCGGTAGTCGGCGGCGGCCTCCGCCGGGCGGCCGAGGCGGCGCAGGATGTTGCCGCGTTCCAGGTAGTGCTCGGCGTGGTTCGGGTCCTGCTCGATCACGACGGCGTAGTCGGCGAGCGCCTCGTCCAGGCGCCCGAGCGCGGAGTACACCCGGGCCCGGTTGTTCTTGAGCACCGACCTGTGCAGCCGGTGCTCGTCCGGGGTGAGCAGCTCGTCCAGGCTGGCCACGCACTCGTCCACCAGCCGGACGGCCTCGTTGAGGTCGCCGAGGTTGACCTCGACCAGCGCCTTGCCGTTCTTGTAGAACGCGCTCTGGAAGGCCCGCTCGCTTCGGTCCTCCAGCAGCGAGGCCGTGGCGATCGCCGAGTTGAGCCAGGACTTGGCCTTCCGCTCGTCGCGCTCCTCGGGCTCGTTGTGCCGGGTGTAGAGCATGGCCGTCGAGTAGGCCGCCGCCATGTGGACGGCCGGGCGGGTGGACACCAGCCGGGCCTCGTCGTACAGCGCCATCGCCTCGTGGGTGCGGGACAGGATGGAGAGCGCCAGGCCGAGCTCCAGCGCGGTGGCCCACCACTGCGCCTCCGACTCGCGGGGGTCGACCAGCGCCAGCCCGCGCCGCCCGTAGTCGACGGTGGCCTCGTAGAAGCCGATGCAGACGCAGTAGTCCTGGGCCGCGTACAGCGCCTTGACGCCCGCGCCGGCCGGATCGCCGCCGTGTTCCAGGTGGTACGGGATCGCGCCCAGGCGCAGCGACTGCTCGTCCAGCGCGGCCAGTTCGGCAGCCCGCCGGTCGTGCAGGGCGGCGCGGGCGCTCGCGTCCAGCGCCGCGTAGGCGGACCGCTGGGCGGGGACGTCGCTGGTGCAGTCGGAGGCGACGTACGCCCAGGCGTCGGCCGGCTGCGCCGGGTCCGGATCGGCGGCGACCGCGGTCACCGGCTCGGTGTGGGCGCGCAGTTCGGCCAGCAGTTGCTCGTCCGGCAGGGCGTCGCCCGCCGAGCAGAGGACGATCCGGAGCCGGGCCGGGTCGGTGCGGCGGACCAGGGCGGCCAGGAACTCCAGGTCGGTGTGCTCGGCCTGGTCGACGTTCTCCACCACCAGGGTGCGCGGTTCGGCCTCCGGCAGGCAGGTGTGCAGGAACTCGACCAGGCCGTGCGAGATCCGCCGGGTGCGCAGCCGGGCGTAGAACCTGGTCCGCTCGGCCGGGATCGCCATCGAGGTCAGCGTCTCCCGGGAGTTGGGCAGGATCGTGCTCAGCTCCGGTGCCACCGAGAGGAGTTCGATGTCGTAGCGGCGCACGGTGGCCGGATCCCAGCGCAGCGCGTCGGGTACCAGGGCGCGGGCCAGGGTGCCGGCGGCGGTGAACGGGCCGCGCAGGTTGCGGTGGGCGTCCACCGGTGGGAGCAGGGCGGCGGGCAGCTCCGGCGCGGCTGCCAGTGCGGCCCGGTCCGCCTGCAGGCCGCCGAGGATCCAGCGGTGGCGGGGAAGTGCGTCGTCCATGGGGTTCCTCCTCGGTGCGCCGACGGGGGCGCCGGCGTGGGCCGGCGGGTGGGCCGGCAGGGTGGCGCCGGGGCCGTGCGCGCTCGTCGGGCGGGTCGTCGGGCGGGTCGTCGAGTGGGGCGGCGGGTGCGGCCGGGCGGCGGTCGGGCCGGGCGGGTCGCCTCGGGCCGGCCCTAGGCGGCGGTCGGCCGCTCGCCGCGGCGGTACTGGCGGAGCGCCAGGACCCCGGCCAGCACCAGCTCGCCGAAGTTGAGCACCAGGAACAGGCAGACGTCGAGGATGTTCAGCGGCGACAGGTCCGCACCCAGCTTGTGCAGGGCGAGCCGGGTGACGCTGATCGCGGCCGGCACGACGGCGGTGACCAGCAGGACGGTCAGCACCGCGTACCCGGTGACCATCAGCCAGGAGTACCAGCGGGCGACGGCCGCGTCGCGCGGGTGCCAGTCGGCCTCGTCCACCAGCTTCTCGCGCCGCCCGAGCAGGGTGTTCACCCGGTTGGCCATCAGCTGGCGGGCGACGGTCTGCAGGTCGTTGCAGCCCAGCACGGTGGTGGCGAGGTAGTACAGGTCGGTGCGCAGGAAGAAGTAGAACTGCCAGGCGAAGCGCAGCACCACGCCGAAGGCCATCGACAGCAGGAGTTTGCCGATCAGTCCGCCGGCACCGCCCGCCGACCGCAGCGGAGCGGCCGCCAGGGTGAGCGCGGCGACCGCCAGGACGTCCAGCACCATGCCGGCGAGCATCGGCAGGTACCGCTTTCGGCGCGGCACCGCGACGAGTCCGTCCAGCGAGGTCACGAAAACCACGTAGTAGAACCGGCGACCGATTCGTAGGGTCGAGTTCAGCCCGAGTCGCCGCCCGGCGAGGGCGTGGAAGGCCTCGTGCAGCAGAATCCACGGCACCTGGCCGAGCACGATTCCGAGCGTGAGCAGAACAAGCGAGGAACGCGTGAAGAAAAGGTGCTGATAGGTCGGCACCAGACTGTGGTCCCGGACCATCGCGACCGCCCCGGCGCCGGTGAGAAGGGCGTAGCCCACCCAGGCGGCGGGGGAGAAAAGCGCGCGTCCGAGCCGCTGCCAGCGCACCGGCGCGACTTCGGCGGACTCCTCGCCGTCCTTCACCAGCAGCTCGAATTCCTCCAGCACTTCGAGGAATTCGAGAATGTCCACCTGGTCGCCGAACTGCTCGGCGTACCAGCGCGCCGACTCGTTCGGTGAATGGCCTTCTTCAAGGTGTTTGAGCAATGCTGCGCCATCCACCGGGAAAAGGCCGAAAGAATTGATGTCAGCTCGCCCGACGGTGACCTCGTCGCCCTCTTCGAGATAGGTCAACGGGTGAACTCGGAGCGGTTTGTCGAGATTCACAGAAGCCGGGTCCATCTCTTCCCCACGGTCGCCGGGTATCCTGGTGGCCGGCCCGGGGCTCGATGAGAGCGAGCCCCGGGCCGGCCTGCGGCGCCACCCGCGAACCGCCCGGTGGGTCACCGGACTTCAGATGGCGCTCACCGCACTGGTCAGGCCAGGACGGGGCCGGTGCCGCAGCAGTACGCGGAGGCGGCGGCCGAGGTCAGCCGGACGGTGCCGGCCTTGCGAACGGCGATCTTCTTCATGGCGTTCTCCTTCTCTCTTGCGCTTCACCGGCCACAGGGGAGGGCCGGTGCACCCGATTTCTCGGGAGCTCTTTATCCGCACAATGCGGCGGTTATCCGCACGGCGGTGGACGGCAGACGGGGAACGGAAAAGCAGTGACCAGGCTGCGCCGGCCACCCGACCGATCATTCACCCGACTGACGCCTCGACAGATTTGCATGGGCCTCAGACCGCTGTCAACGGGCCGAGCAACGCGCTCCTAAGATTGCACCGGCCGCCCCATTGATCATCTTTCTGGTGATGGCTGAAGGTCATTATTCACGCGCAGTCGGCCCATTTTCGTGACAATGGGTGGTAGCCCGTCGGATCTATTGGCAGGTGCTCGACAGGAATTACGCCGGTCGCGGCGACGGGCCGCGGCGGGGGTCGGCGGAGTCGCGGCGGAGTCGCGGCGGGTCATCGGGGTCGACCGGAGCTCCGGCCGGAAGGGATCCGGCCGCGGACGGTCGGCCGGTGGGGCCAGGACGGTAGGGTTCGGGGCGATGGACGGGTCGGGGGGAGAAGACCAGCCGCCGTGGGACGCCGCGGCCGCGCTGGTGCGGGCCGCGCGGACTGGGGACGTGCTGGCGATGGACGAACTGCTGACCTTGGTGAGGCCGTACGTGACCCGGCTGTGCCGGCCGATCGCCGTGTCGGACAGCGAGGACGCCGTCCAGGAGGCGCTGGTGGCGATCTTCCTGGGTGTGCGGGGGCTGCGTGATCCGCAGGCGTTCTACGGCTGGGCGCGCACGGTCACCGTGCGCGAGGCGGTGAGGGTGGCGCGGCGCACGGCCGTCGAGCGTGCCGTCGACCCGGATGACGTGGCCCGCCTGCGCGGCCTCGTCCCCCGTGGTGACGGCGAGCTGTCCGTAGAGGTGCGGGACGTGCTGGCGCGGATGCCGGTGGATCACCGCGCGGTGCTCGTGCTGCGCGAGCTGGAGGGGCTGGATGAACGAAGTGCCGCCGAGGTGCTGGGCATCGCGACGGGTACCGTCAAGTCCCGTCTGCATCGTGCCCGTTCGGCGTTCCGGAAGGCGTGGCAGCGGTGAGCGTTGACTGCGTGGCGCGGCTGCGGGTGATGGCCGCGGGACTGCACGCCGCGATGTACGCGGAGGAGCGATTGGACCTGCCGTACGAGGAGGTGTGGGCGGTCGCCGAGGACCTGGCGGGTGAGCTGCCGCACCTCGTGCCCTTCCTGCGCGAGTTCCGCGTCCCGCCGGGTGACGCCGAACGCAAGTGGGCCCGGGCGGTGGGGCCGCTGGGTGTCCGCGGCGCTTTCGAGGTGCGGCTGGCTCCCGGCTGGTGCCTGATGCAGTCGCGCCTCGTGGTGGGCGGCATGGCCGCCGCCCCGGAGGGCGACGGCACGCGCTTCGCGGTGCTCGGTGCGGCGCGTCCCGCCGTCCTCCGGCCGGTCCAGTCGGTCTACGGCCGACTGCTCGGGGCCCGCCGCGGGCAGGCGTTCGTCCGCAGGGTCGCGCTCCGGGCGGCCGCCCGTTAGGGCTTCAGCGGCCCGTCGCGAACAGCTCCTTCATCGCCGCGGCCACCGCGTGGGGGGCCTCCCGGGGCAGGAAGTGGCCGGTGCCGGGCACGATGCGCACGGCGAGGTCGTCCGCATGGCCCTCGCCGCCGGCCAGCATGGACGGGGGGATCACGTTGTCCCGCTCACCGCCCAGAAGCACGGTCGGCACGGTGAGCCGATGCCCGCGCCACGCGCCGCGCAGCAGCGCCGGGATGTCCCGGACGACGTACTGCCAGAACATGGCCTGCCCGGCGTGCGCGCCTTCGCGGGCGGCGGCGGTGTACTCGGCCACTTCGTCGGCCTGCCAGACCGACGGGTCGGCGACTTGATGGCGCAGCAGGAAGCGGGTGAACGCCGGCCACCGGCGCAGCACGGCCTTGCCGATCACCGGGTACTCGAGGAAGGCGGTGTACCACTGCCGCCACAGGTTCGGCAGGATCGCCCGGTGCCGGGCCCACGGGTGGGCCATGTTGAGCGCCAGGTAGCCGCTGAACCGCTCCGGTGCCCGCAGGCACAGCCGGAAGCCCACGTGGGCGCCCCAGTCGTGCCCGACCAGGCCCACCCGGTCGAGGCCGAGAGCGTCCATCAGCGCGAGCACGTCGTCCGACAGGCTTTCGATGTCGTAGCCGCGCCTGGTCTGCTCCGACCAGCCGAAGCCCCGCAGGTCCGGGCAGATCAGCCGGTGTCCGGCGGCTGTCAGGACGGCGACCCGGTGCCAGGCGAACCAGTGCTGCGGGAAGCCGTGCACCAGCAGGACCGGCGTGCCGGTGCCGTACTCGGCCATGTGCAGCCTGGCGCCGCGCACCTCCAGCCATCGGTGCTCCGCCCCCTCGGCGGCCGGGAGGGGTCTGGGGGCGGCGTGCCCGCCCCTGGTCGGGTTCGGTGCCATGGAAAACGCCTTTCGCCTTCGGCGGGTCTCTGGTGGAACCGCATCGGCGGGTCAGGAGGAGCGGCCGGGCCGAAACGTTCCTCCGACTTCTCCGACTTCTCCGACTCCCCCGACTCCCCCGACTCCGCCTCGGCTCCGTCCCGCCCGTTCGGTGAGGGCGTCCCTCACCGAACGGCCCCGGCCACCCGTGACCATGCGGCCCGGCCCCGGGCCAGTGCTGCTGGCCGATTGGAGTGAGCGGCCCCGCGCCGGGCCGGGTGCCTGCTCGTTTCGGGCGTAGTTCACCGCGCCGCCCGTCGAAGCTCTGGGCACGCTGGCCCAGGGCCCCGGAAAGCCAAGCCCGGCGTCGACCGCAGCGGTCCGCCGCCCCGGGGCCCGTCACCGCACCGACGGGAGCGCAGCATGACCAGGACCCCCGAACCCCTCGACGACGCCGCCGGGCCACCGCCCCTGCCGGGCTGCGCCGAGGACGCGGCCGGCGCCCTGAAGCAGATGTTCGTGGACCTGACCCAGGGCGTCCGGATGGCCCGCGGCCAGGATCCGGTCAAGCGGCCGGTGTTCCTCAAGCCGCACGGCGTCGCCCGCGGCACGCTCACCGTCGCCGACGACCTGCCCGCGGAGCTGCGCGTCGGGTTCCTGGAGGCCGCCCGCACCCGGCCGGGCGGCCTGGACGCCTGGGTACGGTTCTCCAGCGACACCGTGCCCGGCAGCCCGGATCTGAAGACCACCCTCGGGCTCGGCATCAAGCTGTTCGACGTGCCCGGCCCCAAGCTGCTGGAGGGCCACCCGGAGGCCGGCACCCAGGACCTGCTGCTGCAGAACCACGACGTCTTCTTCGTCGACACCGCCCAGGACATGTGCGAGTTCACCAAGGCCGGTGTCGTCGACGGGAGTTACGACCGGTACCTGGAGGCCCACCCGGTCACCGCCCGGATCCTCGACGAGATGGCCACGTTCGAGGCGAGCGCGCTGACCGCCGTCTACTGGGGCGTGCTCCCGTACGCCTTCGGGCCCGACCGCTTCGTCAAGTACAAGCTGGTGTCCGCCGGTTGCGCGCCCGCCGATCCGGACGCGACGCCGCCCGACGAGGACCCGGGCTACCTCGCCGCCGACCTGGCCCACCGGCTCGCGGCCGGACCGGCCGCCTTCGACCTGCTGCTCCAGTTCCGCACCGACGACGCGGCGATGCCGCTGGACATGGCGACGGTGCGCTGGGAGGAGTCCGTGAGCCCGCCGGTGAAGGTGGCCCGGCTGACCCTCCAGCAGCAGGACGTCACCGCCCGCGGCCAGGCCGCGTACGGCGAGAACCTCTCCCTCAACCCCTGGCACGGCCTCGCCGAGCACCGCCCGATCGGCAGCATCTCCGACGTGCGCCGCACGGTCTACCTGGCCTCGGCCGAGCAGCGCCGCGACGTCAACGGCGTCCCGACGGCCGAGCCCGGCCCGGCCCGGCCCCAGCTCACCCCGCCGCCGGCCCGCGACACCCGGATCGTGCGGGCCGCCGTGCACCCGGCGATCGGCGTGGCCCGGGTCGGCGACAGCGCGATGGACGGCTTCGTGCTCGCCCCCGAGGTCGACGACCCGCCGCCGCTGCCCCTCGGCAGCTACAAGGACGTCACCGGCGCCCTGAAGCGCCAGGCGGTCCGGTTCCGGGTGTACGGCTACAACGCCGCCGGCGAGCCGGTCGCCGAACTGACCGCCGACAACGCCGACCTGCGGTGGAAGGTGCACGTCGTCAACTCCAAGGCCGCCTGGTACCAGTTCCAGATCGCCCTGGACATCCCGGAGGCGCCCCAGGCCGACCCCAGCAACCTGCGCAACGCCACCGTCCCGGCCGACCAGCGCAAGGACCTCCTGGTCATCGACCCCGGCCCCCGGTGGGTGCGCGGCCGCAACCGCTCCGGCCGGCCCGAGTACGCCTTCGACACCGGCACCTTCATGGGCAGACCCGTCTACCTCGGCGAGCTGCGCACCGACGACAGCGGCCGGCTC
This sequence comes from Kitasatospora sp. NPDC023385, assembly GCF_055664045.1. Lineage (NCBI taxonomy): Bacteria > Bacillati > Actinomycetota > Actinomycetes > Kitasatosporales > Streptomycetaceae > Kitasatospora > Kitasatospora sp. NPDC023385. The sequence goes on from NZ_JBVOOL010000036.1 coordinate 10,048, forward strand.
GTCTTCCTCGGCGGCCACGGCCTCTCCGCCTCCGCGAGCGGCGAGCCCGCCGGCACCTTCGCCAACAACGACGGCTGGCACGACGACGTCTCGGACGGTCCGGTCACCGCCGAGGTGAGCATCGACGGCCGCCCGGTCCCCGTCGAACCGGCCTGGGTGGTCACCGCCCCGCCCAACTACGCGCCCGAGCTCACCTCGGTGCGCACCATGTACGACCTTGTCCGGGACGCCTTCGTCACCGAGGGGCGCCTCCCCGAGCCGGCGGAGGTCTCCTTCACCCGGGACGTGCTGCCGGTGCTGCGGGCCCTGTGCGGCCTGCAGTGGGTCAACCGGGGCCTGGCCGTCCAGTTCGGCTTCGACGGGCGCGAGGACCTGCTCGCCCGGCTCGAGGACCTGGCGGACCCCTCCCCGGTACAGCGGGAGCTGCGCCGCCAGACCTGGCTGGCGGTCCGGAACTACGACCGCGACGGCATGTCCCCGGCGCCCTGGCCGGCGGTCTACGGCGACGCGATGAACGTCCCGCCGCAGTCCGTGCGGCAGCATGTGACGCTCTCCGCGCTGCAGTACCGGCTGCTCCAGCGCTGGGCCGACGGGGCCTTCGTCAACGACTACGACCCGCACGCGACGCCACCCGCCTCCCTGGACGACGTCCCGTTCGCCGACCGGCCCGCCACCCTCGACCGGGCCGCCCTGTCCTTCTGCCTCGCCGACGCCTTCCACCCCGGCTGCGAACTCACCTGGCCGATGCGGCACACCACGATGTACAGCGCCCCGTTCCGGATCCGCCCCCGTGCCGAGGGCGAACCCGCGCCCTCCTACGGCCCGACGCTCACCCCGGAGCTCGCGCTCTCCTTCGACGGCCCGCTGTACGCCCAGGCACCGGGCGACCTGACCCGGTGGATGGCGGTGCCCTGGCAGACCGACACCGCCAGCTGCCGGGCCGGCTACGAGTACGGCTCCGGCCTCGGCCCGTACGACCCCTACCTGCCCACCTTCTGGCCCGCGCGGGTGCCCAACCACGTGCTGGCGGAGGAGGACTACGAGGTGGTGCTCGACACCTCGCGGCCGCTCGCGGAGCGCCTGGCCGCGTTCGGGAAGCGCCGCGCCTGGCTGCGCTGGCTTCCCGCGCCGTACCTGGCCAACATCAACGCGATGGTGCGGGACTTCGGCAGGCTCGGGGTGGTCGAGCGCCGCCCCGGCCCCACCGACGACCCCCGGCTGCCGGCGGAGGTCCTGGTGGAGTCCGAGGTGAGCTTCCCGCGCGAGCCCGCCCCGCCGGCCGGGCGCAACCTGGTCACCGTGCACGTGGACGCCGGCGCCGACCCGGTGCTCGGCGCGGCCGCCCTGGCGAGCGCGGTCACCCTGGCGGAGGCGCCGGACGAGGAGGTCTCGGTCGGGTTCATCGACAAGGTCAAGCGGCTGCGGCCCGGCCGGTGACGGCCCCGCCGCCGGTGTTCGACGCGGTGGTGGCCGGCGGCGGCCCGGCGGGCGCCGTCGCGGCGCTCGTCCTGGCCCGGGCCGGGCACCGGGTGCGGCTGCTGGACGACGGCGGGCCCGGCTGGGACGGCTTCAAGATCGGGGAGTTCCTGCCGCCCGCCGCCCGGCCGCTGCTGGCGGATCTCCGGCTGCTGGACAAGTTCCTGGCGTCGGGTCACCCGGCGTCCACCGGGACGTACGCCGCCTGGGGCTCGGCGCGGCTGCACGGGCGCAGCCACCTGTTCGACCCCTACGGGCCCGGCTGGCACCTCGACCGGCTGCGGTTCGACGCCTTCCTGCGGGAGGCGGCCGTCGCGGCGGGCGCCGACCTGCGGCGGGCCCGGGTGCTGGACCGGGCCGCGGACGGCCGGCTGGTCGTCCGCGAGCGGGGTCGCGTGACGGAGCTGGCCGCCCGCTGGACGGTCGACGCGACGGGTCGACGCTGCGTCATCGGCCGCCGCAGCGGGCGCCGGCGGCGGCAGGACCGGCTGGTCGCCGCGTACGCGGTGTTCCCGGGCGGTGATCCCGAGGCCCGGACGCTGGTGGAGGCGACGGCGGACGGCTGGTGGTACACCACCCCGGTCCCGGCGGGGCGCCTGGTGGCCCACCTGACCGACACCGACCTGGCCGACCCGGCGCTGCGCACCCCGCAGGGCTTCCGGGCGGCGCTCGGCCGTACCGACCACGTGCGGCGACGGGTGGTCGAGGGCGGTCCCGGGTCGACTCCCGTACCGCGCTGGGCTCCCGCCCACGGGCTGCGGCTGACGCCGTCGGCCGGGCCGGGCTGGGTGGCGACCGGAGACGCCGCCCTCGCCTTCGACCCGCTGTCCTCCCAGGGCATCCTGACGGCCCTGCACACCGGCGCCCGGGCGGGCCGCGCGGTGGCCGGGTGCCTCGCCGACGAGCGGCGGACGGAGACCGTGCTCGCCGACTACGCAGCGTTCCTGGACGGGATCACGGACGCCTACCGACGTAACCATGAGTATGCGTACGACGAGGAACGGCGTTGGCCGGCAAGCCCGTTCTGGGCACGGCGACGGGGCGCGGCCGATCCGGGCCGGGCATAGCCTGAAAGAGCCGGAACGTTCGTCCGAGGAGTGCGCCATGACTACTCCAACGGTCGCCGTGCTGGATGCCGTGGAGGTCACCCAGTCCATTCAGGACCTCCAGCACAGCGTCACCTTGATCGCCGGAAAGGCCACCGTCATCCGCGCCTACGTGAACGGCGCGAGCGGCCCGGCCACCGGCGTGACCGGCACCGTGACCCTGCTCCGGTCGCCCAACGACCCCCCGGTCTCCGTCACCTCGACCAACACCGTCGCCCTCGACCCGAGCGCGCCCCAGGACGTGCCCACGCGCCGGGCCGACGCCACCCTGAGCCTCAACTTCGTCGTACCGCCCGCGCTGACGGACGTCGGCGGGCTCAACGTGAGCGCCGTCTCCCTGACCGACACCCTGACCGGCGCCGACGTCCCGTTCAAAGGCTCCGTCGGGGGACCCGCCGTCTGGTTCCACCCGACCCCGCCGCTGCGCGTGCGGGTCCTGGGGCTGCGCTACCGGATGGGGAACCCGCCGCTCACGTACGCGCCCCGCGACATCGACCACGCCTTCCTGATCAGCTGGCTCAAGCGCGCCTACCCGGTCGCCGAAGTCATCGAGGCGCCGCACGCGACCATCGACGCCACCGCCACCCCGCCCTTCCAGTGCACCGACACCAACGCCCAGCTCGCCGCCATCCGCGCGCTCGACATCAGCGCGGGGGGCGACCGCCGCACCCACTACATCGGGCAGGTCGCCGACGGCGGGTTCTTCCTGCGCGGCTGCGCCTCCGGCGTGCCGCAGACACCCGACCCGACCACCGTCGCCTCCTCGCCCTGCGGCGCGGGGACCTGGAACTGGGACTTCGACGGCTCCTACGCCGACTGGTACGGCGGCCACGAGCTCGGCCACACCTACGGCCGCAAGCACCCCGGGTTCTGCAGCGAGTCGAAGGACGACCTGCAGGACTACCCCTTCCGGAACGGACAGCTGGCCGACGACGCGGACAGCTTCGTCGGGTTCGACGTGGGCGACCCGCAACTGAACCTGCCGATGGCCGCCAAGCCGGGCGTCGACTGGCACGACGTGATGACCTACTGCAATTACCAGTGGCCGTGCAGCTACACGTACGAGGGCATCCGGCAGCGGCTCGCCGACGAGGACGCCCTCACCGCCGGCGCCCCGGCACCGGGGGGCGCCCCCGTGGCGGCGCCCGCCGGCAGGGTGGCCCGTGAACTGAGGGTCACCAGCGTCACCGCCGGCGGCCGCCCCGACGAGCGGTTCCCGGAACTCTCGGTGACCACCGCGCCGGCCCCGGCGCCCCCCGTGACGATGGAGGCCGGGCCGGGCGGCGGACCACTCGTCAGCATCGTCGGGACGGTCGACCTCACCAACCGCGACGGCGCGATCCGGTTCGTCAACCCCGTCCGGGCCGCCGCCGGGCCCCCCGCCCAACCGGGCACGGCCACGTCCGGTGCCGCCCCGAACGGAGAGGTCCCGGTGGTCCTGCGGGTCCAGCAGACCGGAGGCGGGGCGCCGACCGACTTCCCGGTCACGGTGAAACTCACCTCGGACCCGGCGCCGGGCCAGGAGAAGACCGGCCTGATCGACGCGGTCGTGCCGATCGGCAGCGACCCGGCGTCAGTCGAACTCCTCGTCGGCGGCCAGGTGGTGGACACCTTCCGCCCGGCCGACCCGCCACCGGCGTTGCGCGGCGCGCGCCAGTCCACGGCCGGAGGAGGCCGGCTCAGCCTGGACCTGGACTTCGGCTCAGCGCCCCCGACGGACGGCCAGACCTTCGCCACCCAGGTGAGCACGGACGGAGGGCAGACCTGGCAGACGGTCGGGGTCGGGCTGAAAGACCCCGTGATCACCGTGGACAGGAGTCAGTTCCCGCCCGGAACGGAAGTCCGGGTGCGGGTGATCGCCACCAACGGCTTCACCAATACGACATCGGACATCGAGAGCTTCCGGGTCTGAGGACGACACGATGCGCCGAGGGGGAGCGGTGCTGAGCCGCGCCGAACATCAAGCGGCAGCTGCCTGCTGAGGACCGCAGCGCTGAGGACCGCGGCACGGTCTTCCTCGGCTGCGGCCGAAAGGCGCCGAGGAAGACCCCGCCACCGCTTCGGTCCGCCCGCACGGGCGGACCGACCGAGTACCCGGGCCACCCAGCCGTCGAGCCGGGCGCCGAACTCCCGGGCGGTGGCGGTACCCGAGGCCGGGAGGGCACGAGCGTCGTCCGTGCCGGCGACGTGGTCGACACCGGCCCAGCCACCACGGAACAGCACAGGCCCCGGGACGGCCGCTCGGCGAACGGCAGCGCCGATGTCAGCGGGACCGGTCGGCCTCCGGCGGGAACGGGCGGCCACGGCAGCTCGCGCGGCCCGACAGCGACCGAAGCGACCGAAGCGACCGAAGACCGAAGGGACCGGGACGGCCGACGCAGCGGCGACGGCGCGGCCCGGGGTGGGCTGCTCGACGGCCGCACCGCCCCGACCCACCTCCACCCCCACCCCGACCCGGACGGCGCGGTCGGGCAGTTACGCCACGGCGTCGACCGGCGCGGAGGCGGTCCGCAGGTGCGCGACCACCCCGCTCACGGCCGCCCGATCCTCCGGACAGGCGGGGAGGGGGCTCGGGACTGTGGGGCCATCAGGTACGGTCACGGCTTCAGGTCCGCTCGGTTCCGGTGACGGTCCGTCCCGACCGCCACCGGAAGAGCGGGCCCCACCCGAACCGTGTCCACCCTAGGGAGCTTCCCTGTGCACCAACTCCTGCGCCGGAGCCTTCCGGCCCTCACCGCCCTCGGCATAGCCGTCGGCGCCCCGCTGCTGACCGCCGGCACCGCCCAGGCCCGTGCCGAGCACGGGTGCGGCGCCGTCGGCGTCCAGTTCTCCGTCGACGGCGGCAAGGACTGGACCACCGACGGCCGGATGTCCCAGCCGCACGGCGTCATCCAGGTCCGCCTGGTCGGCGACGTCGCGGACGGCTGCGACTACCGGGTCTCGCTGGCCTCCTACGACACCGAGGGGCCGACCTGGGCCACCTCGGGCAAGCAGACCTTCCTCGGCTGGGCGACCACCACGCTGCGCAGCGGGAACCGCCAGGCGACCCTGGACGTCTCCGCCCACCTGCCGAAGTGCTACGGCCAGATCGACCTGTACAACGGCGACAAGAAGTTCGACGGGGTCGCCAACCCCGCGCCGAGGTACCCGGACAGCGTCTTCCCGGACAACCTGATCTCGGCCTGGAACGGCGGCAAGGCCTGCGTGCCGACCCCGACCGGCACGCCGACCGTCCCGGTGCCGACCTCCCCGGCGTCGCCCGCGGCCACCGCGACCCCGCACCCGACCGGGACGCCCACCGCCACGACGACGCCTTCGCCCACCGCCACCGCGACGGCCACCGCCTCGCCCTCCGCCACCGCCAAGCCGTCGGCGCCGGCCACCACGGGCACGCCGTCGACCGCCCCGGCGGTGCCGGCGCCGTCCGCCCCGGCGGACACGACCGGCCCGGTCGGCAAGCCGACCGCCAACCCGGTCTCGACCACGCCGGCGAACACCCTGGCCAGCACGGGTGGCAACAGCAGCCAGATGATCGTCTACGGCGCCGGTGGGGCCGCGCTGCTCGCCGTCGGCGGGGGCGCGCTGGTGATCGCCCGCCGTCGGGGCGCCCGCAGCTGACGCGGCACCGCTGAGGTACCCAGGACGCCCGCGGTCCGCGGACCGCGGGCGTCCGTCGTCCGTTCACCCCCGGCCGGGCCCGGCCTCGGCGAAGCCGAAGGTGTCGCGCGCCGACCGGTCGGGTGCCGGCCTGGGGCGCGCGGCCTTCGCCGGGGCGCCCTCTGCGAAGCTTCGAGGAAGCATCGAAGGGCTGGGACGGCACGGCGGTGGAGCCTGGCCCCCGAGCCTGCCGGACCGGTTCTCAGGCGCGATCCAGGCCTTCTCGGAGTTCGGCGGGTCGGCGGATGTCGAGAAGCTGCCACCGGCTCCGTCCCGGGGACGTCAGCGGCCGCCACCGGCCGCACGAGGAAGAAGGAGAAACCGGCATGGCGGTTCAGCGGATGGACAACGTCGGGATCGTCGTCGAGGACATGGACGCCGCCATCGCGTTCTTCGTGGAACTCGGCATGGAGCTGGAGGGCAGGTCGGAGGTCGAGGGCCTCTTCGCCGACCGGTGCACCGGACTCGACGGCGTCCGCTGCGACATCGCGATGCTCCGGACCCCGGACGGTCACGGCCGGCTCGAGTTGGCGAAGTACCGCAGCCCTGCGGTGATCAGCGCCGGGCCGCGCAACCGGCCGCACAACGTTCCGGGCACGCACCGCGTCATGTTCGCCGTCGACGACATCGAGGACACCGTGGCCCGCCTGCGCCCTCACGGCGCCGAACTCCTCAGCGGGATCGCCCGGTTCGAGGACAGCTATCTGCTCTGCTACGTCCGCGGTCCGGAGGGCATCATCGTCGGGCTGGCGGAGCAACTGCGCTGAGCAGGCGGAACCGGAGCATGCCGCCGAACGGGACCATCGAGGGCCGTCTCCCGCGTGGTCGCGCGGCCCAGGCCTCCACGGAGCGCCGCCGGCGCGTACCGGCTCCACGGAGCCCCGCCTCCGGCAGCGGCCGGCGGCCGGTGCCCCCGCGGGTGCGTGCGCGGGGGCGGGGCGGGCAGACGGTGGGACACCCTGCGCGTCGCGCAGCGTCCGATTGTGAAGGAGGACCTCGGTGGCCCCCACTCATGCTCAGCTCCGCGGCGCGGGCGACGGTCGCCGCTCGACCGGCGCCGCCCGACGCCGCTCCCGGAAGGAGACGGTACGGACGGCGGGCCGGGCCGGCTTCGTCGCCCGCGGCGTCGTCTACACCCTGATCGGGGTGCTGGCCGTCCGCATCGCGTTCGGTCACGGTGGCGGCGACGCGGACCGGCAGGGCGCGCTGCGCCAGGTGGCCGCCCAGCCGTTCGGCGCAGCGATGCTCTGGGCCCTGGCGGTCGGGTTCGCCTGCATGGCGCTCTGGCGCGCCGCGCTGGCGATCGCCGGCCGCGGCGACGAGGGCAAGACCGGCAAGCGCGTCCTGAACGCCGGCCGCGCGCTCTTCTACGCCTCGGTCTGCTGGGGCACCGCCGCCTACGCGGCCGGCAACGGCACCGGCTCCGACAGCGACAGCGCCTCCCAGGACTGGACGGCGGCCGCGCTGCGCCTGCCGGCCGGCCGGATCCTGGTGGCGGTCGCGGGCCTGGTGGTGGTCGGCATCGGTGTCGGCATCGCGGTGAACGCGCTGCGTCGCCGGTTCCTGCGGCGACTGGACACCGCGGCGATGGGCCGGTCGGTCCGGACCGGTGTCACCGCCCTGGGGGTGGGCGGCAACCTCGCCCGGGGGGTGATCCTGGCCGGGGCCGGCGTGTTCGCCCTGGTGGCGGCGATCCACTTCGACCCGCACCGGGCCAAGGGGATGGACGACACCCTGCGCAGCTTCAGCCAGACCCCGGCCGGCCCGTGGCTGCTGGTCCTGGTGGCGCTCGGCCTGGTGCTGTTCGGCGGCTTCTCCTTCGCCTCGGTCCGCTGGCGCCGGTTCTGACGAGCCGAAGGGCCCTCAGGCCGGCGCGCACGGCCTGCGCCCGGCCGGAGCCGCCGGTGGTTCGAGGTTGGCGGGCAGCAGGGGGAACCAGCGCAGCGCCTCGAACGCGGCCGGCAGTCCGGTGGGCGTCTCGGTGGGCGGCTCGGGCAGCCGGGCCAGGAGGGTGCGGGCCTGCTCCAACTGCTCGTCGAGGACGGCGGACGGCAGCCCCGGCGGTGTCGCCGCCGGGGCCCGGCGCCCGGGCCGGCGGCGGAAGTCGGCCAGGGTGGGCCCCGGCTCCCCGGCGGGGTGGTCGCGGTGGCGCCACAGACCCGTCCGGGGGTCGAAGGCGTAGTCCGGCAGCAACCGGTGTCCGGCGGTGGCCACCAGCTCGACGGCGGTCAGGACGTACTCCCGGGCCTCGTCCGTGACGAAGTACGGGAAGCTCACCCGCGTCCATCCGGGTTTGACGCCCTCCAGGGACCGACCGCCGATCACCTCGCGGAAGGCGGCGGAGCGTTCGGCGGCGATGCCGAGGAGGCGGTGGCCGTACGGGCCGGCGCAGGAGCATCCGCCGCGGGCCTGGATGCCGAAGAGGTCGTTGAGCACGGCGGTGACGAAGTTGTGGTGCAGGTAGCGGTCGGGCCGTCGCCGGTCCCGGACCAGGAAGGACACGACGGGCAGGCGGGGGACGTCGGTGCGGCCCAGCAGGCGCAGCCCGGGGTGGCCGTCCCAACGGGCCCGCACCCGGGCCCACGCGGCCTCCTCCAGTTCCTGGATGAGCTCGGTGCCGACGTCCTCCTTGAGGGCGAACACCAGGCCGGCCCGGATCGACTCGACGATGGCGGGGGTGCCCCCCTCTTCGCGGGCGACCGCATCGGTGACGTAGTCGTGGTCGTGCGGGCCGACGTAGGCGACGGTGCCGCCGCCGGGCACCGAGGGGACCGGTCCGCGCAGCAGGTCCCGGTGGACGACCAGGACGCCCGGGGTCTGCGGGCCGCCGGCGAGCTTGTGGGGGGACAGGAAGACCGCGTCCTTGTGGTCGCCGCGGCCGGGGGCCGACTCGGCGACGCGGATCGGCAGGTAGGGCCCCGCGGTCGCGAAGTCCCAGCAGGCCAGGGCCCCGTAGGCGTGCAGGAGGCTCGATATGCGGTCGGTGTCGGCCAGTGTCCCGGTGACGTTGGAGGCTGCCGAGAAGCTGCCGATCCGAAGCGGGCGGTGGGCGTGGCGCAGCAGCTGGGTGCGCAGGTCGTCCTGGTCGGGGCGACCGTCCGTCCCCTCCCGGATCACCACGACGTCGGCGGTGGACTCCCGCCACGGCAGTTCGTTGGAGTGGTGCTCGTGGGGGCCGACGAAGACCACCGGGCGGTCGTGCTCCGGCAGGTGGGCGCCGTAGCGCCGGCTGCGGACGGAAGGGCTACGCAGGTCCAGCAGGGCCACCAGGCGGTCCACGGCGCCGGTGGTGCCGGAGCCGCAGAAGAGCACGGCGTGCTCGTCGCCGGCGCCGACGGCGCGGTGGATCAGTGCCCGGGCCTCCTCCCGGAGGCGACCGGTGCGAAGGCCGTTGCCGGAGCTCTCGGTGTGGGTGTTGGCGTAGCGCGGCAGGACGGCGTCCCGGAGGAAGTCCTCGACGAGGTCCAGCGGGCGGCCGGAGGCGGTGTGGTCGGCGTAGGTGATCCGGCGCGGGCCGTACGGGCCGTCCGTGGAGGACTTCTCCCTCGCCGATCAGTCCGGCGCGGATGCGGGCGAGGAGTTCGGCCGGCGCGGGAGCGGCTTCGGCGTCCGCCGCGGCGGGGTGCGCGGGGTCGGGCCGTACGGGGCCAGGGTCTTCCGGGCCGGGGTGTCCGGGGCTGGGGTGTCCCGGGTCGGTGTGTACGGGGTCGGGTCGTCCGGCGGGGTTCCGGGTGGAGGTGCTCATGGAAGGTCGTTGCCCTGGGTCGTGGGTGTGCGGAGGGGAGCCGGGTGCGGCGGAGGCTAGCGGATCCCGGCCGTGAGCGGGTTGTCTTCGGCGCCCGCCGAGGCGGGGTGTGCGGGGTGGCCGTCGCCCTCGATGTCGACGTGCGGCAGGAGGCGGTCGAGCCAGCCGGGCAGCCACCAGTTGGTGGCGCCGAGCAGGACCATGGTGGCGGGGACCAGCAGGCCGCGGACGACGGTCGCGTCCAGGGCGACGGCGGTCGCCAGGCCGATGCCGAACATCTTGACGACCGGGTCGTCGGAGAGCAGGTAGCTTGCGAAGACCGTGACCATGATCATGGCCGCCGAGCTGATGATCCGTCCGGTGGAGGCGAGCCCCGCCACCACCGCGCGGCGGTTGTCGCCCTTCTGGAGGTAGGCCTCGCGCACCGCGCTCAGCAGGAACACCTCGTAGTCCATCGAGAGGCCGAAGAGCACCGCGAACATCAGCAGCGGCACGTAGCCGGGGATCGGCACCGCGCCCTCCAGGCCGATCAGCCGAGCGCCCCAGCCGTGCTGGAAGACGGCGGTGAGCACGCCGTAGGCGGCGGCGACCGACACCAGGTTCATCACGGCCGCCTTCACCGCGACGATCGGCGAGCGGAAGGCGAGCAGCAGGAGCAGGCCCGCGACGGTCAGGACGAAGCCGACGACGAGGGGCATGCGCTCCGCGATCCGCGCGTTGAGGTCGGCCTGGGAGGCGGGGCCGCCGCCGACGTGCAGCACCTGGCCGCTTCCGGCGGTGGCGGCGGGCAGGACGTCGGAGCGGAGCCGGTGGACGAGTCCGGTGGTGGCGGGGTCGGAGGGAGCGGTGGCGGGGGTGACCTGCCACCTGACGGTGCGGCCGTCGGCGGCCGTCGCGGGCGGCCCGACGGCGGCCACACCGTCGGTGCCGCGCAGCGCGGCCGTCACGGCGCTCAGGCGCGGGTCGGCGCCCCCGGCGGCTTCCTGCGCCGGGGTGGGCAGGATGTCGACGACCTGGAGCACGCCGTTGGCTCCCGGGCCGAAGGCCGTGGCCATCCGGTCGTAGGCGGTGCGGCTCATGCTGCCGCTGGGCTTGCTGCCTGCGTCGAGCTGGCCGAGGTGGAGGTGGAGCGCCGGGGTGGCGAGGACCCCGAGCAGGGCGAGGCCGGCCAGCAGCAGGGGCCAGGGCCTGGCCGCGACGAGGGCGGCGATCCGCCCCCAGCCGCGCGGGCGTGCGGCCGGGGCGGCGGCGGAGGCCCTGGGGGTCAGTCGCCCGCCCAGCAGGACGAGGACCGCAGGCAGGAGGGTGAGGTTCACTCCCAGCGCCGTCACCACGGCGATCGCGGGGGCGAGGGCCAGGGCGTACAGCAGGGGGAGTCCGCCCAGGGCGAGGCCGGCGAGGGCGGCCACCACGGCGCTGCCGGCGAAGGCGACGGACTTGCCGGAGCCGGCCGTGGTGCGCACGGCCGCGTCCTCGATGCCGACCCCTGCGGCACGCAGTTCCCGGAAGCGGGTGAGTCCGAACAGGGTGTAGTTGATGCCGACGCCCAGACCGATCATGGCGGCGATGGTCTCGGCCGAGGGGGGCACGTCCATCAGGTGGCCGACCAGTCCGAGGACCGGCAGGGCGATGCCGAGGCCCACGACCCCGGCGAGCAGCGGGAGCCCGGCGGCGACGAGGCTGCCGAGGGTGAGGGTGAGAACCACCAGCGCGGCGCCGAGACCGAGGGCTTCGCTGCGGCCGGTGCTCCCCTTGTCGACCGCCGCGGCGAGGGAGCCGCCCGGGGTCACCTCGATGCCCGCGGCGGCGGCCGGGGCCGCTGCGGCCAGCACCGCGGAGGTGGTCCCGGGCGTCACTTCCCGCCCGGTGACGTCGAGTTCGACTGACAGGTAGGCGGTGTGGCCGTCGGCGCTCATGGCGGTTAGGCCGGCCGAGTCGTAGGGCGTGGTGACGGCGGCCACGTGCGGCACCGCGGCCATGGCTGCGGCCGCCTGGCGGACCGCCGCCGCGGGCTCGGCGGCGGTGAGGGGGGCCGCGGTGGCGGCGGTGTGCAGCAGGACCGGCTGCTTGCCGGAAGGCGGGCCGGGGAACGCGCGGTCGGCGATGTCCCGGGCGGCCTGGCTGTCGCTGCCGGGGAGGGAGACGGCCTCGCTGGTGACGCGGCCGAACATTCCGACGGCGGTGAGCGCGGCGGCCAGCAGCAGCAGCCAGGCCGCGACCACGCGCTTGGGCCGGTGGGCGCACCAGCGCCCGACACGAGTGAACATCTTGCGAGGACCGTCCTTCGTCGCTGTGGCGGGGTCACGGCGGGACCGCGCGGGCGGAACCGCCCAGGCGAGATCACGCAGGCGGGATCGCGGCGGGATCCCGCGCCGGGATCGTCCGAGAAGCCCACCGAAACTAATTGCACTACCAGTGCAACACGTGCACTTGCACTCACGGTGCAAGAATGTCAACGAGAGGGCGAGGAGCCCACGTGAAGCAGACCGGAGCCGCCACACCGGCCCCCGACGGACGCACGGAACGCGGACGCCAGACCCGCGAGAAGATCGCCGACGCGATGCTGTCCCTGCTCGACGAGAACCAGGCGCACTTCCCCGCCGACAAGGTCGCCGAACGCGCCGGCGTCTCCCGCAGGCTGGTGTTCCACCACTTCACGGACATGGCGCAGCTGGCCGAGGTCGCCGTCAGCCGACGCCTGGAGCAGCTGCTGGGCCAGGTCCGGCCGATCCCCGTCGAGGGCCCTCGGGAGGTACGGGTAACGGCCGTCGCGGAGCAGCGCGCCCGCATCCTGGAAGGCCTCACGCCGGCCCGGCTCGCCGTCCTGCGGCTGGAGAACCCGTCCGCCCGGGTCCAGGAGGGCATCCAGCAGATGCTGGACTTCGCCCGGCTGCGGCTCACGCAGATCTTCGCCGCAGAGCTCGACCCGCTCCCCGAGCCGGCCCGGACCGACCTGCTCAACGCCCTGGACGCAGTCACCACATGGAGTGCCTGGTTCCACTGGCGCTCATCCGGCCTGAGCCCCGAGGAGGCCCGGCACGCCATGGCCGCCACCCTGCGAACCCTCCTCACCGGCGCCGACCGGACGCCGGCCTAGCCGCGGCGAGGCCGTCCGGGGCGGCGTCCGCAGGTCCGTCACCGGACGGGGCCGCTCCCGCCCGCTCCCCAGTCGCTCCGAGGGGGTACCGACGACACCGAAGGCGAGGGCGTGCACCCGCCCGGCCGGGCCGGACAGGCCGCCTCCTCCGCCCAACGGATCATGGTGTCTCACTGGGTGATGTGTCGTTTCTTCTGGTGTGGCGGTTGCTGGGATCGCCGGTCACAGAAAGCGCACTTACCGATGAGGCAGCCTGTTCGTGTCGTGTTCCGCTCCGCCCTGCGCACCGCGCCCGCCGTCGGCGAGGGCCTGCGGGTGGCGCTGTACCAGGGCCAGGGGGCGGTCGGCAGCCGGGAGGCGGTGGAGCAGAACATGGACCGGCTGGACGAGGTCACCGCTCTGGCCGCGGACTACGACTGCCAGGTGGTGGTGTTCCCGGAGAAGTACACCACCGGGTACGCCATCGACCCCGGCCAGTGCCGGGAACTGGCGGAGCACTCCCAGGGGCCCTCCATCGACCGGGCCCGCCTGGCAGCCAAGGAGAACAGCCTGTCCGTGGTCCTGCCCTACCCCGAGCGCGAGGGGGATGACTTCTACGACTCCATCAGCGTGATCGCCGCCGACGGGCAGGTGGCCGCGAACTACCGCAAGACCCACCTGTACGGAGCCGCCGAACGGCGCAACTACTCCTTCGGCCAGGAGCTACCGCCCCTGGTCCCGATCAACGGCATCCCGGTGGGCGTGCTGAACTGCTACGAATGCGAGTTCCCGCCGCTCTACCAGTACCTGGCCGAGCGCGGCGCACAGATCGTGCTGGGGCCCACCGCCGCGGACGGCCACTTCCGCCTGGTCGACGGCACTATGAGCCGCGTCCCCTACCAGGACGCCACCCGGCACATCATTCCCGCCATGGCCGCCGTCTGGCGTCTGTTCGTCGCCTACGCCAACCGCCGCGGCTGGGAACAGGTCCCCGCCGGAGCGTGGCAGTATCGGGGCAACTCCGGATCTGGGGGCCCGACGGCGAACCGCTGGTCGCGGCAACCGCCGAAGACCGCCACCAGGACTGCTCCTGATCGCCGACTGCCTGCCGGCGGCCGTCCCGCCCTTCAGCCCCGAGGGGCACCACCCCACCGACAACCGCCTCGCCCTCGACCCGGTGCTACGCGCACCCCGCTGAGAAACGTACGCAGCGGCCTTCGACGGGCGGAGCACCGCTCAGGATGGGACGGGAACCCGCAGGCGGGGTTCCTGCGGCAGGTCTACGTGTCCTGTTCTGCGGTGAGGCGCCGGAGCAGGTCGAGCAGGGTTGCGCGGTCCGGGTCGGGCAAGGCCGAGAAGCAGGCGGCGAGCACCCTGTCGGCAACCGTGTGGCCGTCCGCCAGGACCTGCTCGCCGACGGGCGTGAGATGGTGCTCGATGCGCCGGCCGTGGCCCGGCCGGCGCTCGACGAGGGCCTGGGCTGCCAGGCGGCCGGCGAGCGTTCCGAAGGCCTGCTCGGTCTGGAACGTCGCTGCGGCCAACTCGCGGGCCGACGCGCCGGGTGAGCGGCCGATCGCGCGCAGCGCGTCCCACTGGGCCAGCGTCGTGCCGATGGCGGACAGCGCGCTGTCGAGCCCGGTGCTGCCGGTACTGGGCTTGTTTGACCGCTCTGCCGAGTTCTTGCAGCTCACTGTGCATGGAGTCAGCCTACGCGATAACCAAGCTAGCTTATTTAAAGATGTTTAGTTACGCTGCGGCCATGACCACAGACGCATCAGTCGCATCCGCCGACCTGTCCCTCACGCTGGACGAGGGGGGAGCCGGCAGGCCGGTCCTCGTCCTGCACGGCGGCGGAGGCCCCGCCACCGTCGTCGGCCTCGCCCGACACCTCTCCCGCACCGCACGCACCATCACGCCCGTGCACCCGGGCTGGGACGGCACCCACCGCCCCGCGTGGCTCACCGGAGTCGACGACCTCGCCCTCGTCTACCTCCGCCTCCTGCACGAGCGCGGACTGCGGGACGTTCTCGTCGTCGGCTCCTCGCTCGGCGGCTGGATAGCCGCCGAGATGGCCGTACGCGACAGCGCGGGAACCATCACGGGCCTCGTCCTGATCGACGCCGTCGGCGTCCAGGTCGAGACGGAACCGATCACCGACGTCTTCGCCCTGGACGCCCGCGGCGTCGCGGAGCACTCCTGGCACGACCCCGACCGGTCCTACGTCGCCCCGGCCGACGTCCCGGCCGAAGAACTCGCGCGCAGACACGCCAACATGGCCACCATGCGCGTCCTCGCCGGCGACCCCTACATGCACGACCCCACGCTGCTGCGTCGGCTCGGACAGGTCCGGGTGCCCGCCCTCCTGCTCTGGGGCGAGAGCGACCGCATCGTCACCCCCGCCTACGGCGCGGCGTACGCCGACGCCTTCGGCACCGGCCGACTCGAGGTCATCCCCGGGGCGGGCCACCTTCCGCAGCTCGAACAGCCCGAAGCCGTTTTCGCCCTGGTCGACGCCCACCTGCGCCGGACCGGCGACCCGTCCCTTCACCAGTGAGTGACCGCCGGCGGCCGGCTGCTTCCCCACCGACCGACCGGCCGACCGGCCGGAGCGGTCGTACACAGGTGCGGGCCGCGCTCCCCCGGCGGGGGTTGTGCCGATGGAGGGGCTTTGCCCGTTCGAAGGGGGAATCGTGCGCCGCGGGCGACTGGAGCGCCGAGGCCGGGGATAGACGAACAGAGCCCGCTGCCACGGTGGCCGCGCGGGCCCCGGGGTCCGCACGCGCAGGGGCACCGGAACGCGACGTCGAAAGCGAGCCCGATGTCCAGTCCGTCGTCACCGGTGGTGCCCGCCGCCTCACCCCGAGGGACCGGTCCGGCGCCTGCTACGGGAGGCCCGGCCGCGGTGGAAGGGGTGAACCCCGACGTGCCGGGCGCGGTGGGCCGGGCGCTCGACGTACCCCTCGCCCGGCCGGTGGCCCGCGGGCGCGCCCGCGCCGACGCGGCAGCGGTCGACGCCGCGTCACCCGGGCGCGGTCCGCTCCCCCATGAGCGGGCGGGTGCATGAACCGCGCCGTGCCGTCGGCTGATCACGTCGTCGTCGTGGGAGCGGGCCTGGCCGGACTGTCGGCCGCCTGCCACCTGGTCGGGGCCGGGCGGCGCGTCACCGTCGTCGAGCGGGACGACGCTCCCGGCGGGCGGGCCGGTCGCATCCGGCGCGGCGGTTACCTCTTCGACACCGGTCCCACCGTGCTGACCATGCCGCACCTGGCCGACGAGGCGTTCCGGGCCGTCGGCACCTCGCTGCGCGAGCACGTCGAACTGCTGCCGCTGCACCCCGCGTACCGGGCCCGCTTCGCGGACGGCAGCTCGTTGGACGTGCACACGGACGCGCACGCGATGGAGGCCGAGGTGGAGCGGTTCGCCGGGCCGCGGGAGGCGGCGGGCTACCGGGACCTGCGCCACTGGCTCACCCGGCTCTACCACGCGCAGATGCGGCGCTTCATCGACACCAACTTCGACTCCCCCTGGCAACTGCTCACCCCGGACCTGGGCCGCCTGGCGGCGCTGGGCGGGTTCGGCCGGCTCGCCCCGCGGATCGGGCACCACCTGCGCGACGAGCGGCTGCGCCGGGTCTTCTCCTTCCAGTCCCTCTACGCCGGGGTGGCGCCGGCCCGGGCGCTGGCCGCGTACGCGGTCATCGCCTACATGGACACCGTGGCCGGGGTGTGGTTCCCGCGTGGCGGCATGCACGTCCTCCCCCGGGCGTTGGCCGGGGCCGCCGCGGCGGCGGGCGCCGAGTTCCGCTACGGAAGCACGGTCGGGCGCCTGGAGCGGTCGGGGCAGCGGGTGACGGCCGTCGTCACGGACCGCGAGCGCATTCCCTGCGACGCGGTCGTCCTCACGCCCGACCTGCCCGTGACGTACCGGCTGCTGGGGCGGGCGCCCCGCCGGTGGGTGCCCCTGCGGTTCTCGCCGTCCGCGGTGGTCCTGCACCTGGGCACCGACCGCACCTGGCCCGAGCTGGCGCACCACACCCTGTCGTTCGGCCACGCCTGGGAACGGACCTTCGACGAACTGACCCGCACCGGAGAGCTGATGACGGACCCTTCACTGCTGATCACCCGTGCGACCGCCACCGATCCGTCGCTCGCCCCGGCCGGCCGCCACACCCACTACGTCCTGGCGCCGGCACCCAACACCGTCGTCGGCCCGGACGCCACGACGTGGGGCGACCTGGCACCGGGCTACCGGCGCCACCTGCTCGACACCCTGGAGCAGCGCGGGCTCACCGGCATCGGCGGCGCCATCGAGGAGGAGCTCCTGGTGACCCCGGCCGACTGGGCCGCCCGGGGGCATGCGGCCGGCACGCCGTTCTCCGCGGCCCACACCCTCGCCCAGACCGGGCCGTTCCGGCCGCGCAACCTGGTGCGGGGGCTGGAGAACGCGGTGGTGGCCGGCTGCGGCACCACCCCCGGCGTCGGCGTTCCCACGGTGCTGATCCGCGGGAAGCTCGCCGCCGCCCGCATCACCGGGCCGCCGCGTCCGGGGCGCCCTCCGCGCCTGGGGCACTCGGCGCACTCGGGGCACCCGGTGCGCCCCCTCCCCTGCCCGATCGCAGGAGCCGCTCATGACGGCCCGTGAGCTGGACGCCGCAGGCATCACGGCGCCGGCCCTGCGTGCCGCGTACGCCGCCTGCCGCGACCTCAACGCCCGGCACGGGCGCACGTACTTCCCGGCCGCCCGGCTGCTTCCGGTGGAACGCCGGTGCGCGGTCCACGCCCTGTACGGGTTCGCGCGCTGGGCGGACGACATCGTCGACGGGCTGGACCGGCGCGAGACGCCCGCGGAACGGGACCGGCTGCTGGGACTGCTGGAGGAGGACCTGGCCGCGGGCCTGCGGGGCGGGGGCGCGGCCCACCCGGTGGTACGGGCGGTCGCGGACACCGCCGACCGGTACGGCATCGACCCGCGGTTGTTCACCGACTTCCTGGCCTCGATGCGCGCCGACCTCACCGTCACCGACTATCCGACCTACCAGGACCTCCACCGCTACATGCACGGCTCGGCAGCGGTGATCGGTCTGCAGATGCTGCCCGTCCTCGGGACGGTGACGGACCGTGCCGAGGCCGAGCCGTACGCGGCCCGCCTCGGGGTGGCGTTCCAGCTGACCAACTTCCTGCGCGACGTGGGCGAGGACCTGGACCGCGGCCGGGTCTACCTGCCCGGCGACCTGCTCGCCGCCCACGGCGTCGACCGGCCGCTCCTGCAGTGGAGCCGTCGGACCGGCCGTGACGACGCCCGCATCCGGGCCGCCCTGGTGGCCGCCGCGGGGCTGACCCGCGGCGTCTACCGGGACGCGCAGCCGGGCATCGCGATGCTGGAGCCCAGGGTCCGGCCCTGCATCCGGACCGCTTTCGTGCTCTACGGCGGCATCCTGGACGCGATCGCCGAGGACGGGTACGCGGTGCTGCACCGGCGTTCGGCGGTGCCGCGGCGCCGCCGGGCAGCCGTCGCGGCGGCCGGGCTGGCGCGCGTCCTGGCCGCCCGGGTGCCGGTGGCTGCCCGGGGTGGCTCCGCCTCCGGACCGCCGCACCACCGCCCGGCGGCCCGGCGCGGCCGGGGGGCGGCGCGGTGAGCGCGCCACCCGGACGGCGCCGGACCTCGCCGCTGCGGCTGCGCCGGGGCCCGAACCGGTCGGGGCAGGAGCCGTCGTGGCAGGCGGCGAAGCCCGCGCTGATCGCGTCCGCCCTGGCCCGGGCGACGGCCCGGCCGTCCGGGAACTGGTACGTCGTCGGCCCGGCCGGGAGCATCGCCTCCCGCGGCCGGCCGTGCGGACGCCTGGTGGGCGGGCGGGAGGTGGTGCTGTGGCGGGACGGCGGCGGGACGCTGCGGGCCGGTTCGGGTGTCTGCCCGCACCTGGGCGCGCCGTTGAAGGACGGCCTGGTGGTGGGCGGCACGCTGGTGTGCCACTGGCACGGTCTGGCCCTGGACGGCGTACGGTCCGCCGGGTGGGAGCGCTACCCGGTGCACGAGGACGGGGTCCTCGCCTGGGTGCGGCTGGACGCCGTCGGCGGTGAGGAGCCGACGCAGCGCCCGGCGGTGCCGCGGCGCCCCGCCCCGGAGGGGACCGTCTCGGCGGTGTACACCGGCCTGGGGCGGTGCGAGCCGCAGGACGTGGTGGCCAACCGCCTGGACCCGTGGCACGGTTCCTGGCTGCATCCCTACGCCTTCACCGATCTCCGGGTCGTGGCGGTGCCGGACGCGGCCGGGGACCAGGACGACGGGTTCGTCGTCGACGTGTCGTTCCGGGTGGCGGGGCGGCTGGTCGTGCCGGTGCGGGCGGTGTTCACCGCGCCCGGGCCCCGCACCGTGGTGATGCGCATCGCCCGCGGCGAGGGGGCCGGGTCGGTGGTCGAGACCCACGCCACCGCGCTCACCGCCCCCTTCGCCCCCGCCCCGCGGACGGCGGTCGTGGAGGCGGTGGTCGCCGCGTCCGGGCGGCGCGGCTTCGCCGTGGCGCGGGCACTCGCTCCGGTCCTGCGGCCGGTGATGCGCCGTACGGCCGGGCGGCTGTGGCGCGACGACCTGGCCTACGCGGAGCGCCGATGGGCCCTGCGCAGCACCGGCCGCTTCCCCGGCTGAGCGCCCGGGCTCCCGGCCGCCGACCGGCCGCCGACCGGCTGGCCGGGAGCCGTCCAGGGGCCGTTCAGGGGGCCACCCGGCGGGCCAGGGCGCGCAGCGGGCGACAGCGGCCGGCCCGGGGGACGGACCACAGGGTCTGGCCGGCCACGCCCCAGCGGGCGAGCAGCGCGTTCGCGGCCTGGAAGCCGGTGGTGGCGGCGCGTTCCATCAGGGCGACCGGCAGGTCCGTGCGCACCAGGTCCCCGGCAAGGACGACGGCGGGGTGCGGGGTCACGACGCCGGGGCGGCGGGCCCATCCGCCGACCGGGAACACCGGGCAGTCGCTGCGCCACTCGTGGCGCGCGTCCACGAGGCGGGCGCCGCGGGTCTCCGGGTAGACCTCGTGCAGCCGGGCCGTCATGCGCTTCTCGACCCCGGCACGGTCGGCGTCCCCGTCCACGGCGTAGGCGTGCAGTTCGACCACCGACCCGCCGGTGCGGGCGGCCCACCGCGCCGCCTCTCCCTCCCAGCGGTCGAGGACGCTGACGTTGTCCAGTCCGTCGTAGCCGCTGGTGCCGAGGAATCCGGGCCGGTGCGGAGCGAGGGGGCGGTCCAGCCAGAGCCGGGAGACCAGGAAGCGCGGCGCGGTGCGCAGGGCGGCGATGTCGGCGCGCCAGTGCGGGTCGCCGAGGTGGTCCGAGGCGGCGACGAGGCGCCGCAGGCCGTCGGCGTCGAGGGCCAGGACGACGGCCCGGTGGCGCTCGGCGCCCCGGGCCGGGGTCACCACCTCGATGTCGCCGCCGGGCAGCGGCCGGACCCGGTCGACGGGGGACGCGGTGCGCAGGTCGACGCCCAGGGTGCCCAGGTAGTCGGCGAGGGGCTGCCACAGGGCCTGCGGGTAGGGCTCCGTGGGGACGTCGAACAGCAGTCCTTCGGAGGATCCGAGGAAGTAGATGTGGAACATCAGCAGCAGTTCGGCGGCGGACAGTCGGCGCGGGTCGGTGAAGAAGCTGCGGGAGAACACCTCGAAGGCGAGGTGTCGGGCGCCCGCGGGAAAGTTGATCTTCTCCAGGAAGTCGTGGGCGTTGGTGCCGTCGTACCGTTCGAACACCTCCGGGACGCGGACGTCGAGCAGGGGCAGGGCCGCCCGAGCGTCCAGGGCGGCCAGGTCACGCAGGCCGAAGGTGGGGCTGAGGAGCGCGAATCCGGCCGCGCTGAGCGGAGGGGTGCGCGGCACCCGGGCGAAGCTGTCCGTCAGTCCGCAGCTGTGGCGCAGCGGGTAGTCGGCCAGGGCGGTCAACCGGGTGAGCCCGGGGTCGGTGCGCCGTAGTAGACCGCGCAGGTTGTAGTACTGGCGGAAGAAGGCGTGGAAGCCGCGGCTCATGGTCGCCGTCGAGCCGTCGGCGAGGCGGGTGGGCCAGCCGGCGACCCTTCCGCCCAGCACGGGCTCGCGTTCGTGGAGGGTCACCGCGATGCCGCGTTCGGCGAGTGCGGTGGCGGCTGCCAGGCCGGCGATGCCGCCGCCGACGACGGCGACCCGGGGCGGTTCCGCTCCGGGGAAGCGGGCGTGGCCCGGTGCGGCCTGCACCGTTTCGGCCCGGCGGTCGCGGCCGCGTCGGGCGGCGGGCGTCGTGTTCCTCACGCGTGCGCCTCCGGGTGGGCAGGGCCCGGGCGCGCCGCGGCGGCGGGCGGGGCGGCCGCCGGACGGGGGCGGACGGCGAGGAAGGTGTGGACGATGCCGGTCTGCCACCCGGCCGCCGGCAGGGTGCGCACCGCTGCGAATCCGGCCCGTGCCAGGCGGGCGGCGAAGTGCGGGGCGGTGTCGAAGTCCAGGACGCTGCGGCGCAGGTGGCGATAGAGGCCGCGGTCGCCGGTGAGTGCCCCGGCGGGCTCGACGACCGTCCGGCAGACGGCGTTCCACAGCATCCGGTGCGCCGTCGAGCCGCTGAGGCTGTACTCGTGGACGGCCAGGCGCCCGCCCGGTCGCAGCAGGGTGTGCACACCGGCGAGGACGGCGTCGGTGTCGGTGGTGTTGCGGAACAGGTAGGCGGCGAAGACCGCGTCGTAGCGCTGCCCCGGGGGGACGGTGGCGCCGGTGGTGTCGGCGCCGGTGGCGGTGGCGGCGGCGGTGGCGGTGGTGGCGGTGGAGGTGGAGGTGGCGGCGGCCAGCAGGTGTTCGGCGGTGCGGTGGAGGAAGGCGACGTTCTGCGGCCAGGGCTTCGCGGCCGCCCGTGCCAGCATGCCGGCGGAGGCGTCGACTGCGGTGATCCGGGCGTGTGGCACGGCTTCGAGCAGCGCCCGGGTCGAGGCCCCGGTGCCGCAGCCGAGGTCCAGCACGTGCAGGCCGGCCCCGCCGGCGGGCAGGCGCAGTCGGCGGGCCGAGCGGCGCAGGGCGCCACGGTGGCCGGGGTTGAGGGCGGTCAGCAGGTCGTAGGCCGGTGCGGCGTGGTCGAAGGCACGGATGAGGTCGCGGTCGCGCAGGAGCGACGTCAACGGTTCTCCTCGGAGGCGTCGGGTGCGGGTTCGGGTCCGGGTGCGGGTTCGGGTTCGGGTCCGGCGCCGGGCAGGGCGCGGCGGGGCAGCAGGGGCAGTTCGGCGGCGCAGCGCAGCATCGGGCCGACGGGGCAGCGCAAGCCGATGCGCAGGTCCTCCGCGGGGGTGCTCCGGCCGTCGAGGAATCGCAGGACTTGGGCGGCGGGGGTGCGGCGGAACAGGTCGGTGAAGAAGCGGGGGCCGTCGATCCGGCCGGTGTCCAGGGCCCGCAGCAGGACGGCGTCCATGGCCAGGGCCCGCCGGCGGTGGGGTGCGGGCGCGGGTGCGTTCCGCCCGGATGCCCGCGGCCGGCCGAGGGCGGCGGCGATGGCCCGGCTCTGTCGCTGGACGGCGCTGAACGTGTAGCCGGTGGCCGGGCGGGTGGCGCCGCCGGCGGTGCCGATGCGCACGTGTGCGGGCCCGGCCCGGCGGGGGAAGCGGCCGTCCGTCATGGGGATGACCCCCTGTTCGACGTCCTCCACCGTGAGGGCGCCCAGGCCCAGGATCCGGTGGGTGTAGTCGTGCAGCGCGTGCTCGTATCCGGCGGTGGTGAGGGGGCGCCGGGAGAACTCGGTGTACTCGACGAGGGCGCGGTCGGCGGCCAGGGGCAGGACGTAGCCGAAGGCGAGGCCGTGGGCGGGCTGCGGGACGCGGAAGTCCATCAGATGGGCCGTGCCGGGGTCGAAGCGCGGGCGGTCGGTGTGCACGAACCAGCCGCGGAAGTGCTGCAGGAGAGCGGTCCGGGCCAGTGGCGGCCGCACCGGCGGCCTGGAGTCGAACACGTACCGGGCGTCGAGGGTGAGCGGCCGACCGGCCGGGTCGGTGGCGACCACGCGGGCGCCGGGGCGTCCGTCCGGCCGGGTCTGCACCCGGTGGACGGTGGCCCGCAGGATCCTGGTCCCGGGGTGGGCGCCGAGGCGCTCGTGCACCAGTTCCTCGAACGCGGTGGAGCGCAGCATCCGGTAGCGCAGCGGGGCGGGCTCCACCTCGACGGCCCTCCCGTCCGGGCCGGTGATCCGCAGCCGGGACCACTGCGCGGTGACGGCCTGCTCGTACTCCCCCGGGCCGTCGTCCCAGAAGCACCAGGTCCGCGGCGGCGGCCGCAGCGGGCCCTCAGGGGCCTCGAGGACGGTCAGGTCGAGCCACGGGCGGGGCCGGTGTCCCTCGGGCCCGGGCCCGGGTCCGGGTCCGTGTCCGACCAGCCGGTCGGCCAGACTGAGTCCCGCGGCCCCGCCACCGATGACGACCAGCGGCAAGGGCTCGGATTCAGCGGTTCTTCTCGACCTCAACCTGCTCCACCTTCCGGCTGGACGGGCTTCCGGCGGTCGGCGCCCGGCGCCGTCCGGCAGATCCGTCCGAGCGGGCCCGGCGGGCATCGTCCCAGGCGCGCGGCGGTGTCGACGGCGTAGTGGCGTTCCGGGCGTGTCACCCGCCGCGGATCCCGGCCCGTCCACATCCGCGGTCGCGGTCGTGGTCGTGTTTGCGGTCGCGGTCGTGTTTGCGACGATTCGTGAGGGCAGGCCCGGGGCGGCGCGGGCCCCCCGCACGGGACGGCTTCCCAGCCCTGCCCGGCCGTCCGGCCCGGGGCGGGGCGGGGCGGACGCGGTGCCCGCGCCGGCCGGGCCTCGCAGGAAGCCGAGCAGGACCGGCACGTCGCGGGACCGGCACGTCATGGCGCCCCGGTGCGGGCGCGGCCGGTGACGTTCTGGCGCACGCGGACCCGGTAGCGCATCGGCGACTCGCCGACGACCCGTTTGAACGCCACGCTGAAGGCGCTCTCCGAGCCGTAGCCCAACTCCTCGGCGAGCTCCGCGACACGGGCGTCACCGTCGCGCAGCGCGCGCTGGGCGAGCAGCATGCGCCACCGCCCGAGATACGTCAGCGGTGGCACACCGGCTGCTTCCCGGAACCGCTCGGCGAAGGTCGTCCGGGACATCGCGGCGGCCCGCGCCAACTCCTCGAGCCCCCAGGTGCGCCCGGGGCGGCCGTGCAGCAGGTCGAGGGCGGGGCGGAGGCGCTCGTCGACGAGCAGGCGCAGCCAGCCGGGCGGCAGCGCGGTCTGGTCGACGTAGGACCGCAACAGCTCCAGCAGGAAGAGCTGGCCGTACTGCCGGATCGCGAAGGCCGAGCCGAGCCGCCGCGCGGTCGCCTCGTCGAAGAGCCGCAGCAGGGCCGCGAGGAGCCGGTCGTCGTCACCGGCCGGCCTGATGTGGGCCACGGGTGGCAGTGATCCCAGGAGGAGCGTTCTGCCGGCCTCGTTCAGATCGACGCAGCCACCGATCACGATGTCGTCGGCGTCGCGGTCCGCCGACGCGAAGCGGTCGGAGGAGAAGTCGGATTCCGGCTGCACCTCCTGGCGGGGTTCCGCGCCGGCCTGGAACGAGACCCAGGAGCGCCCGGCGAGGATCGCCACGTCACCCGCCACGAGGTCGACCGGTTCGTCGATCCCGTCGGTGGTCAGGCGGGCCCGCCCGCTGACGAGCGCGAAGAACTTGACCGGGTCGGCGAGCGGTCCGCGGCCCCACCATCCGCCGCGAGCGGCGATGCCGCCGGTGAGGACGCCGCGGACCTCGACCAGGTCGAGTGCTTCGGAGAGTCGGTCTGGAGTCATAACCGTACTCTCGCGCAAGAAATCGGGACTCAAAAGCATTCATCGTCCGGCCGTTCCCCGGCACGCTGGTGACAGCACCCGCAGACGGACCCCAGGAGAGAACATGCACTACCGCAGCCTCGGCCAGACCGGGATCAAGGTGAGCCCCTACGCCCTCGGCGCCATGATGTTCGGCGCGCTCGGCAACACCGATCACGACGACTGCGTCCGCATCGTCCACCGGGCCCTCGACGCCGGCATCAACCTCGTCGACACGGCCGACATGTACGCGCACGGCGAGTCGGAGGAGATCGTCGGCCGCGCGCTGAAGGGCCGTCGGGCCGACGTCGTGCTCGCGACGAAGGCCCGGAACCCGATGAGCGACGAGCCGAACCACCAAGGCGCGTCCCGGCGCTGGCTGGTGCGCGCGTTGGAGGACTCACTGCGCCGCCTCGACACCGACTACGTGGACGTCTACCAGATCCACCGCCCGGACCCCGACACCGACATCGAGGAGACCCTCGGGGCCCTCACCGACCTGCAGCGGACCGGCAAGATCCGCACCTTCGGCACGTCGGCCATGCCGGCCTCCGAGCTCGTCCGGGCCCACTGGGTCGCCGAACGGCGCGGCCTCGCCCGGCCGCGTACCGAGCAACCCGTGTACTCGATCCTCAACCGGGGAATCGAGCGCGAAGTGCTCCCGGTGGCACAGGAGTTCGGCATGGGCACCCTGGTCTGGTCGCCGCTCGGCGGCGGGCTGCTGACCGGGCGCTACCGGAAGGGGCAGGAGGCCGCGACGCACCGCTCGCAGTACGGCTTCCGGCACCTCAAGGACGACCGGCGGCTCGACGTCGTCGAACAGCTCATCCCGCTCGCCGAGGATGCGGGCATGCCGCTGACCCGTCTGGCCATGGGCTTCGTCCTCGCCCACCCCGGCGTCACGTCCGCGCTCCTCGGGCCGCGCACGATGGCACACCTGGAGGACCTGCTCGCGGGCGCCGGGACCACGCTCCCGGACGACGTCCTGGACCGGATCGACGCCATCGTGCCGCCCGGTACGGACACGGGCACGCTCGACATGGCCTACCAGTCGCCGGCCGTCCTCCGGCGGGAACTGCGGCGGCGTCCGGCTGCCGAGCGCGCGGCGGCGTGACCACGGGCGCGACGGCCCGGCGCGGGGACGTAATCGACCGGTGTCCTGCCCGTCCGGCTCACCATCGCGGGCGGCCTCGCCCGCGGCGGCGGCTGAACGCACCGTCCGCCGCCGGGTTCCCTCCGCACGGTGAACGGTGCCGTCGAGGTGGTACCCGGCCCAGCCGGACCGGCGAGGGCTCAGACCTCGGCGACCAGGGCAGCGACCGTGCGCCTGCCCCTGACCGACTCCCGCCGAGGCCGAGGCCGAGGCCGTGGCCTTGGCCGAGCGCCGGCCTCCGAACGCTCCGCAGGTCGGGACGGTGCAGCGCCGACGGATCCGGTCAGATCTGCCGGTCCGGGTCGGAGAAGGTCAGGCCGCCGGGCGCGAGCGGACGCCGGGCCGGGGCAGGTACCGCAACGGTTTCGCCGGGCGGCTGGCGGAAGTCGGCGCCCTGCTCGACCGGCAGCGGCCGGTGCCCGCCGGACTGGACGGGACGGGGCGCATCGGCGGAAGGGTCGGAGAAGGCGGGCAGCGAAAGGCTGCGAGGGTCAGTCATGATCCCCAGTGTCGCAGCCTGAGCGGACAGGGGTGGCCCGGGCCGCCATCACGGGTGGTAGCGGTCCGGCGCCGGCCGTGGCGGCGGGCGGGGACTGGGCGCCGTGGTGGCGAGCGGGACCTGGGCATCGCCGCGGGCGCGCTGCCGCCTTCCCTGCCCGGGATGTCCTGGCGGAGTCCAGCCGGCCCTCGCCGGATCCGCAGGTCCCCGGCCTCGGCAGCGAGCCGGGACGACCCCTCGAAGGTGCCGCCCCGGCGGTCGACAGCCGCCCAGGCACTCCCGGCTCCGTTCCCCAGCGCGGGGCCGGGCGCTCCCGGTGGCCCCATCCGGGCCGGGTGCCCGACCGGCCGGAGAGCTTCCGGCCGTGCCAGGGCCGTGGACAGGTGGAGATCGGGATGCCGCGCTCCGGGGAGCCGGCCGAGTCAGTAGCCCTCGCGTACCTCGAACACGCCGCTGTCCCAGTAGACGGACGGCTCGTCGGCCTCGCTCGGCCAGTCGCTCTGCAGGTGGCGGCGACCGCGCCCGAGAGCCCCGACCCGGTGCGGGCTCAGCCGCCCCGCCATCAGGTCGCCCGCCTCGGCGTCCGTGATCGGCAGCACGGTCCGGTACTGGGCGTCCTGCGAGGCGACCCAGTCGACGTATTCGGTGAAGACGCTCACGAAGGCCTGCGCACAGAGGCCGCAGCGCTGCACGGAGACGATGAAGTGCGAGTCGTCCCGGACCATCCCCTCGACCCGGACCCCGGTGTGGCTCTGATGGTGCGCCCGTGCCACCGCGGCGTCTTCCGCGCAGCAGGCCGAACACCCGAAACCCGCGGACTCCCTCACGCCGCCCCCCGTGGTCGCACCGCTCTCCGGTCGTGGGACGACATGCTAGACGGCGCCGGAGCCGAGGGGGATGCGGGGCCGGCCGGACGCGTCCGGTGCCGCTCCAGCGCCGGGAGGGACGAGAGGGACCGGACCAGCGGTGAACCGCCCAGCGCGGCGCGCGGGCGTCGGCGTAGCCGCTGCGCGGTGGCGTAGCCGCTGGGCGGTGGCGGACGACGGCCGCAGTGGCTCATCCTCACGGCGGATCGCCCGGGGCCAGGTCCGGTCCTATCCCAAAGCCGATGTCGTGGCTGATGCCGTAGCGGTGCACCACGTGGCGACGACCCCGGCGGACTTGGCCTGCGGATTCTGGCGGGTCCGCGCACCCGGCGCGCAGGCCTCGGTGCGGCGGCGTTGTCCGCCGCGGTCTTCCCCGCCAACGTGAAGACGGCGTGCGACTGGCGCGCCGGCCCGCGCCTCCGACCTCGACCTACGGGCCTTGATCAGCCACGGACTCACCCCCGACGGCGCCGCCTGGCAGATCGGGGCTGCCGGCCGACGGCGGCAGCCCCGATCACACCGAGATCCTCGTCAGTCTTCCTAGCCGGTGGCGGCTGCCCGGCCGGTCATGGTGGTTCCTGTTCCGGTGGCCAGCCACAGACTCTTGCCGTCCGCGCTGATCCACGCGGCTTCCCAGCCGCCGCCGGGCGCTGTGGTCAGGGCCGGGCTGGTGCCGGGCGCGACGCCGAGGAGCCAGGGGGCGGCTGCTTGGCCGTTCAGGGTGGTGCCGCGGCCGGTGGCCAGCCAGAGGCTGCCATCGGGGTTGCTGGTGTCCGCGCCGTGCCAGGCCGCCGTCCAGCTCCCGTCGGAGTTGCCGATGATGGAGGGGCTGGTGCCGGGCGCGACGCCGAGGAGCCAGGGGGCGGCCGCTTGACCGTCCATGGTGGTGCCCGAGCCCGTGGCGACCCAGAGGCTGCCGCCCGGGTTGCCGGTGTCAGCCCCGTGCCAGGCCAGCGCCCAGCCGCCGCCCGGCAGTGCGGCCAGCGACGGACTCGTACCCGCCGCGACACCGAGGAGCCAGGGGGCGGCTGCTTGGCCGTTCAGGGTGGTGCCGCGGCCGGTGGCCAGCCAGAGGCTGCCATCGGGGTTGCTGGTGTCCGCGCCGTGCCAGGCCGCCGTCCAGCTCCCGTCGGAGTTGCCGATGATGGAGGGGCTGGTGCCGGGCGCGACGCCGAGGAGCCAGGGGGCGGCCGCTTGACCGTCCATGGTGGTGCCCGAGCCCGTGGCGACCCAGAGGCTGCCGCCCGGGTTGCCGGTGTCAGCCCCGTGCCAGGCCAGCGCCCAGCCGCCGCCCGGCAGTGCGGCCAGCGACGGACTCGTACCCGCCGCGACACCGAGCTTCCACGGCTCGGACAACGAGGTCAGGGTGGTGCCGACACCGGTGGCCAGCCACAGGCTGCCGCCGGGGTTGTCGGAGTCGGCGCCGTGCCAGGCCGCCGTCCAGCTCCCGTCGGGATTGGCGACGATGGAGGGGCTGGTACCGGCCGCGACGCCGAGGAGGTTCGGCTCGGAGAACCCGTTCAGGGAAGTGCCGCTGCCATTGGCGATCCACAGGCTGCCGGTCGGATTGTCGGTGTCCCCGCCGTGCCAGGCCGTCTGGAAGGTGCCGTCCGGCAGGGAGGCGAGAGCCGGGTTGGCGTTCGGGGCGACTCGCGGTGCGGTGGTGTCCACCTGCGAGGGGGCGTCAGGGCTGGCTCCGGCCGACGTGTTCCCGCCGGTTTCCAGGTACCGGACCAGGTTGTCGAACGCGCTGTTCCACACGACGCCGTAGGAGGGGTAGCTGCTGCTGCCGCCCTGCTCGTACCCGCCGACGTTGGCGTACGCGGTGCCCGTGCTGTCGCTGAGCGGACCGCCGGACGCGCCTTCGGCGAACGTGCAGCTGAGCCGGAGTTGGCTGTTGTCGCCGTTGAACCGGGTCGCCGGCGCGTTGCACGCCCGGGGGTCGGAGTAGTCGCCCGGGTAACCGACGGTGTAGGTGGGCGTCGAGGCCGCACTCACGCCGCTCGAGACCTTCCACCGGTGGGTTCCGACCACGTTGCCGATGTACGCGCCGTCGGTGGAGCGCGGCTTGATCCGGTACACGCCGAAGTCGTAGTCGGCGGCGTGGTAGTCGTGCCAGCCCTTGGTGACCCAACCGGTGTCCTGGGCGTACCAGGAGCCCACGCCACCGCCGGAGGAGTTGTCGTTGGGCACGAACCTGTCCGGGCTCGGGGCGTTGAGCCAGAGGCCGGGAGGGCCGCCGAAGGCGTGCCCCGTGCTGTTGTAGATGCAGTGGCCGGCGGTGGCGACGAGGTCGACCGCGATCACCGTGCCGGTGCAGTTCCACTGGACGGGACCGAGGTGGTAGTAGAGCTTGCCGACCGTGGGCTCGCCCCTGGTGGTCCAGGTCGACCCTCCGTCGGACGGGGTGCCGCCCGCGCCGATCGGGCCGGCTTCCACGTCGCCGTACCGCGTACCGGAGTTGGTCAGGTACGCCCTGGCGTAGTAGGTCGTGTTGGGGGCCGCCACGAACCGGTTGACGAGCGAGGAGTAGGCGACGTTGTCGGTGCCGGGAGTGGTGCGGAAGCCCACGTGGTCGCCGGCGTTGGTCGCGGAGTCGGTGAGCGTCGAGTCCTGCCAGGCGACCGAACCGCCGTTGTAACGGGTTCCGATCTGGACGAACAGCCGAACGTCGGTGGTCCCGCCGGTGGACGTCACCTTGGCGTGGATGACGCCGTCCGAGTCCTGGTACACGCAGGGCTGGAGGGTGTACCCGAACGCGACCGCCACACCGGAGCCCGGGCGGCAGACCTCGTCGTTGGCGTGCGCCGGTGTCGCACCCAGGACGGGAAGCAGCCCACCGGCCGTCACGGCCAGCCCGGTCAGGACCGAGGCGAACCGCCTCGGCAGTGCACGTCCCGGTCTTCTCGGGACTCGTAAGAGTACGCGCAGCTTGGCCAACATGGTCGTCCCCTCGTGACGGGCGGCTGTGACGGCCGCGCTCGGCAGAGCGGCAGCCGGTGGCCCAAGTGCCCGCGTTCACGAGCCACTTGGCCGACGCTAGCCATGGCGCGTCCCGATGTCCTCGCCCTTGGGCACGATGCACCGGCGGGCCGGGCCCGGCTACGTCAGGCCCCCGGGCGAGGTTGCGGCGGAGCGGGCCCGCCCGGCCGTCGTGGACCGGGCGGGTGGTGCCGCGCAGCGGTCAGGGCCGGCGGTGGCGGCCGGAGCCGGTCGCCACCGCAGTCGTCGGCGGTGCGTCGGTGAGGGCGATCGCCACCCAGGCGTGACCGTCCCACTCCTGCAACAGCCGCAGGGCGGTGGGGTGCGCGGCGGCCGCGGTGACGACCCGTCGCGCTCCGACCGGCGCAGGCACCGGGTGCGACGGGCGGCCCACTCGCTCAGCGGTTCGTCGTCCACGGCGCTGTCGTCTCTCGCTGGGTGGTCGGTGTGGTCAGCGTGGCAGGGGATACGCGGGGTCGTCCAGCCACCGGGTGCGGGCTCCGTCGTCGTGCGGCTGGACCGCGTGCGTGACGCCGTCCGGGAGCAGCCCCATCAGGTGCTCGACTCCTGGCCCGCGGACCCGGTGCCGGTCGGCGTCGGGAGCACCTGGGCGGCGAGGGGTGACCGACGTTCTGTCAAGTCATCACCACCCGCCGGCGGTCGGCAGTACGCTCGGCGCTCTGCAACGACGGACCAGGCAGCAACGGGCCCTGGCGGAGCGAATGTTGGAGGCGGCGGGTGGCGGAGGGGAAAGCCGGGGACGGCGGGGCCGGGGCCGGGTGGGGCGGCGGGCCGTTGCACGAGCGCGAGGCCGAGATCCGGTCGGCGGCGCAGGCGATCGAGGTGCTCACCGCGCCGCCCGGTGCCGGCCTCGGGGAGCTGCTGCTCTACACCGGCGCGGCAGGACTGGGCAAGACCGCGGTGCTGACCGAGGTGCGGCGGGCGGCGACGCGCGCGGGCTGCACGGTGTTGTTCGCCCGTGGCGGGCAGCGGCAGTGCCACGAGCCGTTCCACGTGGTGCGCCAGCTGGTGCGGCCGGTACTGTCGGCCCTGTCCGATGACGAGCGGGCGCGGGTCTTCGGGCCGTGGGAGGACGTCGTCGGCCCCGCGGCGGGACTGCTGCCGCCCGGCGGGCAGCTCGATCCGCAGGGTGTGCGGGACGGGCTGGACTTCGTCCTCACCCGCCTCGTGCAGTTGCGCTCGCCGGTGGCCGTGCTGGTCGACGACCTGCACTGGGCCGACCCGGAGTCGCTGGGCTGGCTGGCCGGCTTCGCGGTCCGGGCACGGGAGCTGCCGGCCCTGGTCGTGCTCGCCTGCCGCGACGAGTTCCCCGACGACGCGCTGGCCCTGCAACGGCTCCTCACCGACCGGGCCGACCGCCGGCACGAGCTGCGCCCGCTCCAGCCCGCCTCGATCGCGCACCTGGTCCGGGCCGCCCTGGGCACCCAGGCCGAGGACGCCTTCTGCCGCCACGTCTGGGCGGTCACCGCCGGGAACCCGTACGAGACTGCTGCCCTGCTGCACGAGGTCGCCGACCAGCGGCTCGACCCGGTGGAGGAGAGCACCGGGCTGCTGCGCGAGATCGCCGCCACCGCCCGGGGTATGACGTTGCGGCACTGGCTGGACCGGCTGGGGCCCCCCGCGCTGCGCTTCGCCTGGGCGGCGTCGGTACTGGACACCGACATCCGCCCCGACCTCGCCGCCGCCATCTGCGCCCAGGGGCCGGAGGCCGCCGCCCAGTCCGTCCGGGAGCTGCGCCGGCACCGGGTGCTGACCAGCGGACCGGCGGGCCGGCTGGAGTTCGTCCACCCGCTGGTAGCCACTTCGGTCTACCAGTCGATGTCGCCCGCCACCCGCACCGGCATGCACGGGGTCGCCGCCGTCGAGGTCGAGAATGCCGGCCTCGGCCTGCTGGCGGCCTCCCGGCACCTGCTGGAGATCCTGCCCGAGGGCGACGGCGGCATCGTCGACAAGCTGCGCCGGGCAGCCCGCGAACACCTGGCCATCGGCGCGCCCGAGGCCGCGCAGCGTTGCCTGCGCCGCGCCATCAGCGAGCCGCCCGCCGACGAGGACCGGGCCTCGGTGCTGTACGAGCTCGGCTGCTCGGCACTGCTCACCGACCCGGCGACCACGGTCAACCAGCTGCGCCTGGCACTCGCCGACCCGTACGGGCTGGACCCCGGGCTGCGGGTGGACGCGGTCTTCCGGCTCGCCCAGGCCCTCGCCCACAGCAACCGTGTCGGCGAGGCCGCCGCGCTGTGCGCCGAGGAAGCCGCGCGCACCCCGCCCGGCCCGGGGCGGCTGCGCCTGGAGGTCGCCCACTTCATGTTCGGCGCGTTCCAGTCCGAGGACGAGGACGGCGCCAGCCGCTCCCGGCGGCTGGCGGAGTTCCACCGGATGCTGGGCACGGTCGGACTGGCCTTCACCGACACCGGCACCGACACCGACGCGGATGCGGACTCGCCGGTCTCGGTGCAGGCCGTGTTCGAACACGACGGTCTCGCCCACGCGGTGGCCGTGCTGCGCTGCTGGGACCTCACGCTGCGCGGCGCCGACCGCGCGCAGGTGCTCGCGCTGGCCGACTCCGCGCTGCCGCAGGGCCGACTGCCCCGCAGCCTCGGCTGGACCAACACCACCTGGGGCTTCGAGCTGCCCGGGATCCTAGGCCTCAGCTACCTGTACGCCGACCGCGTCGACCGGGCGGAGGAGCTGTTCACCGAGGCGGTGCGCGCCTACGAGGTCGCCGGCTGGAGCGGCGGCCACCTCGGCTTCGCCTACCTGCTCACCGGCATGCTGCGGTTTCGCTGCGGCGCGCTCGCCGAGGCGGAGGCCTACCTGCGCCGGGCCCTGCGCATCGCCGGCCGGATCGGCCCGGACACCCCACT
Organism: Kitasatospora sp. NPDC023385; assembly: GCF_055664045.1. Lineage (NCBI taxonomy): Bacteria > Bacillati > Actinomycetota > Actinomycetes > Kitasatosporales > Streptomycetaceae > Kitasatospora > Kitasatospora sp. NPDC023385. The sequence continues at coordinate 43,275 of NZ_JBVOOL010000036.1, forward strand.
GCACTGGGACGCGGTCGGGGCACTGTCCGAGACCCTGGCTGCGCGCGGCAGGGTGGAGGAGGCCCTGGAGCTCGCCCGCGAGCACGCCTTCGGCCCGCCGTACCCGACGGTGATGGTGCTGCCCGACGCCCCCACGCTGTACGGCCGCCTGCTGCTGGCCCGGGGTGACGCGCCGGGCGCGGCCGAGGTGCTGACGGCCGCCGGCACGGCCCTGGACACCCGGGGGTGGCGCAACACGGTATGGGCCCCGTGGCTGGGGCACCTGGCCCGTGTGGTCTCCCCCGACCAGCCGGAGCGGGCCCGCGCCCTCGCCGAGGAAGCGGTCCGCCGGGCCCGGGATTCCCGGACGGATTCGGCCGTCGGCAGCGCACTACGGCTGTGCGCCGCGGTGCACGACGCGCCGCGGGCGGCCGAGCTGCTGGCGGAGGCGGTGCGGTACCTGGAGCGGTCGCCGGCCCGCTACGAGCACGCGATCGCCCTGGTCGACCTCGGCGAGGCGCTGGGCTCGGACCCGGCCGCCCGCACCACGCTCACCCGGGGCCTGGAACTGGCCGTCCACTGCGGCGCCGACGGCTTGGCAGCCCGGGCCCGCAGCCTCCTGGGCGCGGGAACGGGCGGTTGAAGCCGGGCCCGAAGCAGTGCACGGCCGGACGGCTTGAGCACGGCCGAACGACGGCTTGAGCACGGGCCGGACGACGGCTTGGGCCGGTGCGCCAGCCAGGCCGGCCAGTGCGGGAGCCGGTCCGGGCGCCGGTCGCCGACACTGCACCGCGGCCAACCCTGCCGTGCCCGTCGGTGGGGTTCCGGCCGCCGGGCGGAAGGACCCGGTCCGGCACCGGCCCCAGCCTGATCCTCACCGGGCCCGCCGCCACCGGGAAGACCACCGCCCTGCTCGAAGTCGGCCGCACCTGCCACTTCGCCCACCCGCGCCAACACCCCGCCCCGTCCGGGAACGGGCAGTCGGCCGTGCCCGTCGCCCACCTCCTCGCGCCCCTCCCCACTCATGCCCGGTCGGCGATGCTCGACGGGGTCCGCCCGCTCAGGTGCTGAGTTCCCGGGACCGTCCGGCCCACCGGACCACGAACGGCATGGCCAGGCCGGCCGCGACGAAGACGCCGCCCATGCCCCGCCAGCCGGGGACGCCCCAGCTCAGGCAGAGCAGGCCGAGCAGGCCAGGAGCGATGGTGTAGCAGAGGCCCATGCCGATACCGAACACACCGGAGTACTGTCCCTGCGCGTGCGCGGGGGCCAGCCGGAACCGGAGCTCCATCGACCCGGCCGCGTGCCACAGCGAACCCGCGGTGTGGATGACGACGCCGGCGGTCATGACCGCCGCGGCGGCCCAGCCCGGCAGGCCCGAGGCCATCGCGATGACCGCCATGCCGACCAGGAACGCCAGCCCGGCGCGCCGGGTGGCCCGGCCGGCGACCTGGCCGCCCTTGACCCCGCGGCTGGTCCGGATCTGAAGGATGACCACCATCACGGTGTTGACGGCGAGCGCGATGCCGGTGAACCAGCGCGGTGCACGGGTGTGCAGGACCACCCACAGCGGCAGGGCGTAGGTCACCACCTCGCCCTGGATCCACAGGATGCCGTCCAGCACGACGAACGCCATGTACGGCTTGTCCCTGAGCGCGAGCCACCGGTTCGACTCGGTCGGTGCGGGCAGCGGCTCCAGCTTGGGCAGCCGGAGCATGACGGCCGCGCAGCCGATGAAGGTCAAGGCATTGGCGACGATGAGCGCGCGGTAGGCGGAGCCGGAGTCGAGCTGGATCACCACGCCGGCGGCCAGCGCGCCGAAGGTACTGGCCAGGAAGGCGGTCGAACGCAGGTAGGAGCGGAACTTCGGCACCTCGTCACCGCCGAAGCGACGGATCATCGGGCCGCGCGCCGCGCCCCCCGAGGCACCGGCCAGGTCGGTCACCGCCATGGACACCATGAACACCACGAACGAGTGGGCGAACAGCAGCGACAACATGGAAACGGTCTGGATCAACAGGGTGACCAGGAAGACGCCGCGCGGGCCGCGGCGGTCGGCGAGGTGCCCGACGGGCGGTCCGGCGAGCAGGCCGACCACTCCCGCGACCCCGAGGCCGAGGCCGACCTGCCCGATGGACAGGCCGACCACCCGCAGAGCGTACAGCGGCGCCGTCGCCAGGAAGGCCGCGGTTCCGAGCTGGTTGACGAAGCCTCCGAGGGCCAGTCTGCGCTGGGGGCCGGTTTCGAGGAGCAGCCCTCGGCGCACCAGCCAGGGCCGACGGTCCGGGGCGGTGTCCTCCTGACGATCGTCGGGGAACAGGGTGTCGGTCTGACTCACGTGGTACTCCTGGACGTTGATCACGGCTGGGCGGGGACGGAACGGTGCGGCGCAGTACCCGGGAGCAAGCCGCCCGTCGCCCTCTCGGCAACCCGACGGCCCGGTTCATCGTGTTCGCACCCTGGGAATCTGCGAACTCCTGCGCTCCCGCCCGGGACGCCCTCGCGTTGCCGGGAAGCGGCATCCGCGACCGGCCACTGCGGGAGCGGTGGAAGCGTAGGAGATGGCACTCGCCGAGGCCCGGCCCCCCTGCAGGTCTGCATGGCGGGCACAGCGCAGGGCTCGGTCAGGCGGGGCGGAGTTCGCCGTCGACACTCAGGCCGCTGTTGCAGCCGGCCCGGTTCCGTTCCAAGGTCCGCAGCATGAACGTGCGCGCCGCTTCACCGTCCTCGGTAGTGACTTTCTCGACCGGCCGTCGGCCCTGCGGACACGTCCCGGCGGCTGCTTTTGCGGTGCCCGGAAATGCGATGACACGCCCGTGGTGTTCTTCGCGGCACTGGGGCCCCGGATAGCCTGCCTTCCGTGCACTGGGCATTCAACGGTCGGAGGGCCGGGCATGAATCAAGTCATCGCGGTCTACAGCGAGAAGGGTGGCGTCGGGAAAAGCGCTATGGCGGCTGGCCTGACAGCTGCTGCCCGGAAGCGGGGCCTGGACGTCGTTGCCGGAGACCTCGACCCTCGCGGCACCTTCACCGCTGAGCTGGGCGTCTCCGGAGACGAGGCCCCGGCCTTCACCATGAACGACCTGCTGGCCCTGGATCCCCGGGGCGAGACCGGGCTGGCGGCGGAGGCCTTCGCCCCTGCGTCCGACGCGTGGCCGGGAGTCCAGGTGATCGCGGCGGAGCGTGCCTTGGCCAACCGGGAGACCGACAATGTCGCCGTCGGGCTGGAATTCCGCCTGCGGCTCGCCCTGAAAGGGGCCATAAAGCCCGGCTCGGTTGGAATTCTCGACCTGCCGCCGCGCGCCGGCGGCAAGCTCGTGACCTCGGCCCTCGTCGCTGCAACCGACGTGATCATCCCGGCGACCCTCGACGAGGACGGGCGCATCGGCGCCAAGGAGGCCCTCGCGACCATCAAGCTGGTCAAGGATCTCGGCATGAACCCGGACCTGCGGGTGGTCGGCATCGTGCCCTCTATCGTCCCCGGCGGGCGCAGCACCCTGAAGGACGCCATAGGAGGCTATTTGTCGGAGACGTACGGGGAGCTGTACCGCGACGATCTCGCGATTCCCCGGCACTCGCTGCGCCAGCAGACCCGGTTCGCCTGCGTGCCGATCACGGCGGCCACCGGCAAGGAGGCCCGAGCGCTGACGGATGCCTACGACCGAATCCTCACTGCGTCAGGAGTGTCTCTGCAATGGGCAACAAGCTGATCCAGGCCGGGACCAGCCGGCTGAAGAAGGCACCGGACTCCGCCGTTGATCCGGCCGTGCCCGCCGAACTGCAGCAGGGCGCGGCGCAGCGGGCTGCCACTTCCGCGCTGCCGGCGATGGTGGAGAACCCGGGCACGCCAAGTGTCTTCACGGGCGGCCGGGTGCTCACGGCCGAGGACATCACGGGCACCCCCGAGGAGCAGCTCACCTATGTGACCGCGCGGCTGCTCGAGATCGACGGGCTCGGCCGACGGGCCGAGGACTTCGTGGCCCTCAACAAGGGCGTCCTACTGGAGACCGCGCAGCAGCGTGAGCTGCATCTGGTAGCCGGCCACACCAACTTCGCGGCATGGGCGTCCGAAGTGCTGGACGTGGACGAGAAGTACGTCTTCGAGCTGATGCAGGATGCGGTCCGAGTGCGGGCCGTCGCGGAGCTGGGGCCGGAGCTCGGCCAGTACCTGACTCGCGCCTCGGCCCGCAAGGCAGTGGCTGCGGTCATCTCCTCGCACGACCTGAACACCGCCCGCACGGTCGTCGAACTCGGCGTGGCCGAGGCAATCCAGCAGGGCAAGAAGCGCCCCACTGCGGCCAGGCTGGTCGAACTCGCCACCGAGTTGACGGCACCATCCATCCCCGGGCAGAAGGTGGGGTCAGAAATTTCTGACCCCACCCCCATCGAGCAGAGGTCAGGAATTCCTGACCCCGAAGACGAGGAGCAGCCGGGCGCCGCGCAGCTGCGCGACCTGAGCCACTCCGCAGTCGTACTGCGGGAGCGCGTGTCCTCGCTGCTCACCCCCCGCGCACTGAAGGCTGCGGCGGAGGCCGACCCGGTGGCAGCCCATCGGCACCTTGAAAACCTCGACGTCGAGGTGCAACGCCTCACCAGGCGTCTGGCTGCCGCCAAGAAGACGATGACCTCGGCGGTGGCCGCGGCTCCCGTGGACGCCGAGATCGTCAGCTGACTCTCCAGCGGTGACAGGATCACGTCGCCATCCGGCTCACCGAGCCGCTCAGCGACGTGATCCTGCAGGTCATCGCGGACCTGGTCCGCGTCGTCCGTCTCCACAGCCGGACCAGCGCGCCCCGATCGAGTGAGTCAAGAAGCGAAACAGACCTGGCGGACCGTCAGCCGGGTGGACTCGAAACGGTCCTCTGGCCAGGACGTATGAAGAACCTCGACTGCGGTACCGGCCCGGGCCGGCGGCAGCGAACCGGCCCGGGCACGGACACCCGCGTAGGTGTCCGTGCCGAACAGGGGCTGGCAGCGTCCGGCTCTGCCCGTCGGTCTCGGCATGACGGGGGCCGCACCACCGGGTGGAGGCGCCGGCGCATCGCGTCCGATCTCAGGGCGTCACGGTCGGACCTCGACCACCAGGTGGCCGAACTCCTTGATGAGGTCCGCTCGGGCGGTGTCCGCCTGCGGGGTCTCGATGGGGGTACGGACCATCATCCGCCGCACCTACCCCTCGGCCGCCGCCGGCTCCCGGATCGTCGCCCGCTTCGGATACACCCGTGCCAGGGCGTCGTGCAATAGGTCCCGGGCGTCGTGGACGTCTCCGGTGATCAGGTATGCCCCCCGCAGCAGGGCCTGGTACCGCGCCGCGACGAACTCGTCGAACGGGTCGGATCCGGAGCCCCCGGGCGCACGGATTCGCGCCTCATACCCTCATGACGCTCCGGCCGCCGGAAACGGATGAAAGGACGCGAGGGGGATGTGCTCGACTCTGATGTGCGGTCCTCCGTGCTGCCCTACGGGGTCCGATCCGGCACATGCGCCGGCGCGATGGAACGGAGATTGCGGAGCCGGCGGCGGCGACCACCACACCGTCCGCGCCCTCACCCGCACCCTCGACCCCGCCACGCTTCGCTCGCAGCCCGGCCCGTGTCCGTGGCCCGCGTCCGGTGGCCGGCCGCTCGCCGTGCAACGGCCTTCCGGCGTCGGCGACGGGGCGAAAGAGACCACGAACTTCGCCCGGCGAAGGGCCGCCGGGGCGAAGTTCGTCGCGGTTCAGGAGCCGACGGTCTGCCAGACGCCGTACGGACTGTCGGTGCCGGCCGTGCTCTGGCGCGTGACGTGCAGGCGCGCGTCGCTGCCGAGGGTCAGCACGACGGTCCGTCCGGAGCCGTCGCTCACCGCGGCCGGGGCGCCGACGATCACCGAGCCGAGGTCCTGCCAGGTGGTGGCGAAGGCCCGGTTGGGGGCGGTCTGGGTGGTCAGGCTGAGGCCACGGTCGAGGTCGACACCCTGCGGGGCACCCCGAACGCCGACCAGACCAGGCTGGTGTTCTTCAAGCTCCACCAGTCCGGCGACAGCAACGGCGCCACCGGCAACGGTCTGGCCTCGCTCGACGACCTCTACAGCCAGGGTGGCGGCCTCTCCAACGCCACACTCGGCAGCCTGAGCACCGATGGCAGCAGCACGAACTGCAACACCGCCGCTTACCCGGCCCAGAACTACACCCACGACGACCTGGTGAACACCCTCGCTGCCGTCATGCGGGCGTACACGCCGAACGTGGTGCTCGCGCAGGACCCGAAGGTCTACTCGCTGAGCAACACCTACCAGTCGGACACCCACGACTTCGGCGACAACTCCGACCATCGCGGCGCCTCCCGCTTCGCCGGCGACGCCACCCGCGCCTACGGGGTACCGGGCGGACCGAACCACGTTCTGCTGCGCAACTACCGCGACTACAACATCCGGCTGCGCCCGGCGAACCTCGGCCCGGACCTGGCATGGCTGTTGAAGGTCGCGGCCCGGATGTCCCAGGTGTTCGGCAGGCCGGTCATCCGGGCGTGGGCGGCCCGCGCGCCGGCCTCGCGGGAGTTCGCGTAGTCGCAGGGGTCCGTGTAGGGCTCGGGCGGAGTGCTCTGCCGGCCGGCGGTCACCTGGGCGGGGGTGAGTTCCCCGGCGGTCAGGTAGACCGTCATCGTCGGGTCGTCGTACTCCCGGGACATGTCCGGGTTCATGAAGAGGATGTCGTCGTCCTCGTGCGCAACGACCTGCATGAAAGCGGTGTGTGTCGGCGCGGCGTCGGCCAGCGCCGGGCGCGTTGCCGGACCGCCCATCACCACCACTGCCACCAGTGCCGCCGCTGCCAACGCCGCCACTTCGTTCCTGCCACGCCTCATCGCGGGCCCTGCCTTCCCCCGTGTGCCCGGGTGGACCACATGATCACCCGTGAAGACCGGAGTCTGCTGGGGTGCCGACCAACGTCAAGTCAGCGGCGGGCGCCGCCGGCGAAGGCGGGCGGCGGCACCGCCTGGGCGGATCCGGCGCGACCCGTCGGGTCTTCTCCGGGCGTCCACGCGGCGCTTTGACCAGGGGAGACGCGGCCGTGTCCAGGGGAGACGCGGACCGCACCGGCGCGGCGCGCCGCCTCCCGACCGGCGCCGCCCGGATCGAGCACCTGATCAAGCGGAGCGAGGACCTGATCAAGCGCGGACCAGCCGCCCCGATCGGGCACGCGCTCAGGACGGCAGCCCTTCGGCCCCACCTCCACCACGCCCCACCCCCGGTCGTCACCAAGGCACTCGGCTACACCCAGGCCACCACCGCCTACGTCGCCGCCGAGACCGGCGCTCCCTGCAGTCGGTACACGCCCCGGCGATCACACGCCGGGCGCTCACTGGAGCCGGTACACGCCCGGCGACCACACGCCGTGACACCGGTCCCGACGCGGAAGCCGCCCGTTGACGAGTCCGGGGCCGGCTGTGTGGACGCCCGTCGCCCCATCAGGTGACGGGGCTGTGAGGCTCCTCTACCGGCTCGGACATGCTGTTGCGCCGTCCAGATGCAGAGCCGGCCACTAGCTCTCGGCGGCGCAGCTGGGGTCGGCGGCAGCCTGGACGAGGTTCTGTTCCAGGCGTTCCAGGGTGCTCAGGGCCTCGGTGCACTCGTCGGCCGAGAGCCCCGCGGTGACCAGGTCTTCGAGCTGGCTCCAGCTCTGCTCGACCTCGCGGCGCAGGGCGTGGCTGGCTGCGGTGGGTTCGATGAGGGATGCGCGCTTGTCGGTGGGCGAGGGGCGGCGGCGGACGAAGCCGGCCTGTTCCAGGCGCTGGACGGTGCGGGTCATGGTGGCGGCGTCGGAGTCCATCAGCCGCACCAGGTCGGTCTGGCGCTGGGGGCCGAGTTCCCACAGGTGCATCATCACCAGCTCCTGGCCCGGGTGGAGACCGATGCTGCGGAGGAGCTGGCCGGCGAACATGCGGTGCAGGCGGGCGAGGCGGAAGATCGCATGGCTGATGGGCCCGCCGCCGGCGGCGGCCGGCACCGGGACGCTCGCTGCGTGCACCGTTCCTGCGCGGTCCTTCCGGGGCGCCGGGGTGGGCTCTGTCATCTTTTCCTCACTTTGCTGATCGGGCAGCTAACTCTACCGCGTGCCTGCGCTACCCATGATGTTTGCTCGCCTTCGGTTCGAAACTTCGCTGTTCAGCGTCCGTCGTGGGCGTCCCATGTCGACCAGAAAGTGGCGGCCGAGTGTTTACTTGTTCGGACAGGCATCTGTTACGTTGGATGCGTCGGGGCCACCGCCCATCACTCCTCACGAGGGAAGAGACCATGACCACTGCTTTCGATCCGATCGTTCTGGGCGGCCGCCGCCTGGCCAGCCGTATCGCCATGGCGCCGATGACCCGCAGCCGCGCCCACGGGCCAGGCGCGGAGCCGACCGCCCTGATGGCGGAGTACTACACCCAGCGCGCCGGCGCCGGGCTGATCGTCACCGAGGGGATCCAGCCCTCGCCGGTCGGCCAGGGCTACCCGGACACCCCCGGCCTGCACACGGCCGGCCAGGTGGCGGCGTGGCGGAGCGTGACCGATGCGGTGCACCGCGAGGGCGGAGTGATCTTCGCGCAGCTGATGCACACCGGCAGGATCGGCCACCCGAGCCTGCTGCCCGGGGGACTGGTGCCCGTGGCGCCCTCGGCGGTGGCCGCCAAGGGCCAGGTCTTCACCCACGAGGGCCCGAAGGAGTACGTGACGCCGAAGGAGCTGAGCGAGGCGGAGATCCGGCAGACGATCGCCGACTTCGCCACCGCAGCTCGCAACGCGACGGAGGCCGGGTTCGACGGCGTGGAGATCCACGGCGCCAACGGCTACCTGGTCCACCAGTTCCTCGCCCCGAACACCAACCTGCGCACGGACGGCTGGGGCGGCGGCGTCGAGGGCCGGATCCGCTTCGCCGTCGAGGTCGTCACGGCCGTGACGGAGGCGATCGGCGGCGACCGGGTGGGGCTGCGGATCTCGCCCGGGAACCCGTACAACGACATCGCCGAGCCCCAGCCGGGCGAGGCGTACGAGGCCCTGACCGAGCGGATCGCCGGCCTGGACCTGGCCTACCTGCACCTGATGGAAGGCCCGGACCGCGACCTGACCACGCGGCTGCGCAAGGCCTGGCCCGGCACGTTCGTCCTCAACCCCTTCACATACCCGGAGGTCACCGGCCCCGAGGCGCTGAAGCTGGTCGAAGAGGGGACGGCGGACATGGTCGCCTACGGCGCCCTGTTCCTCGCCAACCCCGACCTGCCGGCCCGCCTGGCCGCCGGCGGCCCGTTCAACACCCCGGACACGGCCACCTTCTACGGCGGCGACCACCGCGGCTACACCGATTACCCCACCCTCAGCGCCTGACCGGCGTGGCTGCCGGCGCGGCCGCCCTCCCGGCCACACCGTGGGTCACGACGCGTACTTCCTCCACCCCTCCTACCTGGGAGTTTCCGATGTCCACTGCCATCACTTTCTCCGAGTACGGCGCGCCCGAGGTGCTGCGGCCGACCGAGGTCGCCCTGCCGGAGCCGGGCCCCGGCCAGGTCCGGATCAAGGTCAAGGCCGCCTCGGTGAACCCGCTCGACCTGAAGATCCGCTCCGGCCTGATGGCCAAGGTCGCCCCGGCCCGCTTCCCGGTGATCCCGGGCCTGGATGCGGCCGGTGTCGTCGATGCCGTCGGCGAGGGAGCCGACGCGGCCGTCGGGGACGAGGTCCTCGGGGCGACGGTCGGCGGCGCTTACGGCGAGTACGCCCTGCTGGAGCGGCCGGTGGCCAAGCCCGCGGCCCTGTCGTGGGAGCTCGCCGCCTCCCTGGTCACGGTCGGCCAGACCGCACACCGCGTCCTCGGCCAGCTGAGTGTCCAGGCGGGTCAGACCCTGCTCGTCCACGGCGCCGCCGGCAGCGTCGGGGTCGTCGCCGTACAGCTGGCCGCCATCCGCGGCATCACCGTCATCGGCACCGTCGGCGAGAAGGACCTGGAGCGCGTCACCGCGCTCGGAGCCACCGCCGTCCGCTACGGCGACGGCTGGGTCGAGCGGGTGAAAGCCGCGGCTCCGAGCGGGGTGGACTTCGTCTTCGACGCCTCCGGCGCCGGCCTCCTCGCCGACTCCGTCGCCCTGACCGGCGACGCGGCCAAGGTCATCACCATCGCCGACATGGCGGCCCAGCAGCACGGTGTGCGCTTCAGCACCGGCGCCGAGGACCAGGGCGGACAGGCCCTCCCCGAACTCGTGGAGCTGGCTGCCACCGGAAAGCTCAGCCTGCCGATCTGGCGCACCTACCCCCTGGCCGAAGCCGCCCAGGCCCACGCCGACCTCGAAGCCCACCGCAACCACGGCAAGGCCGTCCTCCTGCCCTGACCCCCATGTGCCGCCGCCTCACACCCAGCAGGCCTTGACCCTGCGGGTGTGGGGCCAGCTCGCCGCCACTCGCCGCCACCGGCGACCGCCGCCCAGTCAGCGAGTTCGTCTTCCCACACGCCCTCAGCTCTCAGCTCTCAGCTCTCAGCCCTCAGGCGATCGAGGCGCGGTGCCTCCAGTGAGGGCTGGCGCTTCGCCTCCCTGCCGCCAAGGGCGCCGCGCCCTTGGCGGGAGGACCGAGTCGGGCGGGGCCGCTCCGTCAGGCGGGAACGTTCTTGATGACAGCGTCGGTCAGCGGCGAGAGCTGATCGGACAGCTTGTCGAGGTCTGCGGTCCGGCCGTCGGACCACTGGGCCGAACCGACGACCACGCCGTGCCCGTAGGCTGCGAAGCCCTGCACACGGCCGCTGTCGGTCGGCAACCGGCGCAGGCCCGAATCCGTGGGCGGGACATGGATGGCGACCTGGAAGGAGTCGGCGTGGGAGCCGAGAAAGCTCACCAGGTGCACGCCGTCGCCAGGGTCCGCCATGGTGAACACCGCCACGTTGTACTGGTTGCCCTCGGCGTCCTTGTACAGCGCCAGGTCGACTCCGAGACAGCCGTGGCCCTGCGTGATCAACCCGGCGAGGGTCGGCGCCACGGTGTCCGGGCCGGTGCAGTTCGAGCGCGCCACGCCCGCCACCAGCGTGTATCCCTGCACCTGCGCCTGGACCTGTGCCGGAAAGACGGACAGCGGCATCGCCGAGACCGGAGCGCCGAATGCCGTTGACGGAGCACTGATCGACGGCGTCGCCACGTACGGCGAGCGATCTGACGATGCCGGCGCAGCCAGCGCGGGCGATGCGGCCGGAGCAGGGCTCACCGGCCGGAGCAGGTACGCCCCCGCGCCCGCTGCCACCAGCAGCGCAGCGACCACCGGAAGCAGCAGCCGACGTCGCGCCTTTCGTCGCACGGGCTGGCGCGCCTGTTCGGCGACACTCGGCTCCGCCGCGTTGCTCTTCTCAAACTCCTTGACGAATTCTTCCCACAGGTCGTCACCGGATTTACGCATGCTCACAGCTTCCACACCTTAGTGATCACCGCCACCGTTGGGAAGCCGCGCCCTCTGACGTCGATGGTGGTGGTGCTGGTCCTGCCGAACCGGGTGGTCTTGTTGGCGCCAGGTGGTCACGCCCCCTGCAACCGGACTGCGAGTCGTCAGTCGTCATGGCGATGCTGGGCGCTCATGAGCACTCCTAGCAGAAACGGCCTCCGCAGTGGTCGGGGCTGACGAAGCCGAAACCGTATCCGTACCCGAAGTTGAGGAAGTACGGACCGTCCTCAACTTCGCCAGCGTCACTGATCTTGAAGAGGAGCTGGCCCCTCCCCCGTCGACCAGGACTCCGCCCGCCGCCTTGTGGTGTGTACCACCGCCCGTTCCGGGGAGGCCGAGGCCCGGCACGTGCGGATGCGACAGCGCAATTCGGCCGTCTCGCACCTTCACGAGATGCTTCGGAAGCTGCCTGCTGTCATCCGCGCCTGACATGAAGTCCGCCGTAACTGGCGCGGGGAAGGACGTGACGGACGTTAGCGAGAACCGGGGGCCCTCTGCGGATCGGGAAAGCTACTCCCCGCACGTGACCGGGCGCCGTGCCAATCCTTCCCGACAAGGATCCTGCACGGATAGGAACACCGGTCGAAGGCGGTTTTCAGCGTCGATTCAACAGCAGATCACGCAGACCCTCTTCAAAAACGGGGTGCGAATACCGGTCAGTGCCAAAACCCGGCATTTCGAGCTTCTTGAGTTGCCCTCCGACGATGTGGGACACCAGCGGCACGGGCAGGGCCTCCGGCCAGAGGCCGGTGCGCTTGCCCTCGGAGAGCACGCGCCGGAAGGCACCGGTGGAGCCCCGCAGGTTGCGGCCGTTCGCCTTCAACTCGTCGGCGGCGCACTCGCCCTGCCCTTCGACGACCTGGAGCAGGATCTGCTGGGCCCGGGGCGGGAGGCGGTCGTAGTACGAGCGGGCCCGCTCCGGCGTCCAGCGGTCGTCGGGTACTGCGGTGACGACGGCAGCCGGCGTGGCGGCGAGGGCGAGCAGCTTCTCGAGCACCTCTGGGGTCGGGTTCTCCACAGTGATCGTGATCTTCATGATGCCCACCATGGCAGCGCGGGACACCGAACACAAATAACTCCGACAGACGCGCTGCAGACGGTGAGGCCCTGGCCGCCGAAGAAGGCCACCGCCGAGCTGATCCGCAACCAGGCCGCCGAGCACGCCCGTGCCCCGGCAAGCGCACCCACACGCACGCCCACTGGTCCACCGGCCGCGCGTACGTCAACCGCGACCCGGTGGCCATCACCGTCGTCCGCACCTACCTCTCTCCTTGCTCGCCGAACTCCACCAAGCTGAGCCACAGTTGCCACTACTGCGCGGCATCACTCGCCGGGGCCGGCTCATGCCCGTCCCTGCCTCCGGAGCGAGTACGCCAAGGCCGGCCTGCGCCGCCCGGGCAAGGACAACCTCGGCCGCCCCAACAGGACCTTGACGGTGTGGCCGTTCCACCACCGACCAACTTCGTCGGGCAGCGTCGGCCAGGATTGTCGGGCCTGTGCTCAGAACCCATCAGGAATGACGGCAGTCCCCGCGTCAAATCCCAGCAGGAGAGCTCCGGCTCCATGCTCCCCTCCCCCATTGAAATGGCCTGCAGTCCATGGGAATTCGGAGTCGATGCGGGGAGAATTCTCCTGCTCACAGGCAAGGACATCGTCGCCCTCGACGGCCCTGACGCCCGGGCATGGACGCTCGAACGGGAACCGGTCATTGACGAGAACTGCTACCCGGGATCCGACCAAGGCACGTCGGCGAGCACGAACGTCAGACCGGTGGCAGCCACGTGGATGCCACCGTCCTGGTGCGCTCGTGGCGACGGCAACCGCTCGTCCGGCGAGCATCTGATGACGGGGTGAGTGCTTCCGGCCCCTCTCGCCGTGGCAGTCGTGTACACGCGCCCAGTGCGCCGGGGCACCGTAGCGATGCGAGCGAGCCCGCGCCGTGGGTGGTTTTCGGCGGCCTCGAAGGAGAGCCGATTTTCCGCGGAAAATTCGCGTCGGGCCCCGTGCTCGCGGCGCGGAGGGCATCGACGAACCGGACCGCATGTCCTTCCTCGGGCCGTGGACCGATCTCCGCCCCCGCGCAGCGGTCGCGGTCGACGGTGCAACAGCACTGGCCGTGTCGGGGAAGCCGATGCTGGCCGTCCGCAGCGCCGCCACGGTGACGCTTCCAGGAGCGCTGCCTCCGTTTCCCCTGGGCGGAAGATCGACAGGGACCTCCGATGTCCGAACGAGGTGCCCCCGCACCGTCGTCGGGAACGTGGGGCTCTGTCGGCGACTACCCGGAGCAGTTGTTGCTCAGCGAGGAGAGCACCCGCACCACGAAGACTCGTTGTCGGCGGCCCCCGGAGGAGACGTGTGTGGACGGCAGGCGGCCGGCCACACACGTCTCCTCGGCTTGGCTCGGGATCAGTTGCGGACGCCGTAGGCGACCTGGCCGGAGGTGTGGTCGATGACGTAGGCCTGGTAGGAGTGGCCCGGGCCGTCGTAGTACCACGGGGACTGGGCACCGCTGAAGGAGTCCCACCCGAATCGGCCGTCCAGGAGAGCGAACTCGCAGCGGCCGTCGGTTCGGGTCGGGTCGATGGCCTGGAAGTCGTGGTAAAGGCCGTCGCTGTAGAGCTGCAGCTCGATCTTCTGGTCGGCGGTGCAGTTGGCGGTGGTGAGCCAGTGGTCGCCCTCGCTGGCGGCGACGGCCGGCGTTGACATGGTCAGGGTGAGCACGGCGCCGGCGCCGAGGACGGCGATGGCGGTCCGCAGCGAAGTACGGTGAGACAGCATGAGACGGTTCCCCCGAAGGTCGCTACCCGGCACACGCATCGGCGGAGGGGCCCGCCAGGGTACGGCCGGACGGAGTCATGCTTTCAGCGGCTGATCGCAGGGGCAAGGGCTGAAATCGGTCTCCGGAAAAACAGACGCGGTCACGGCAAACCACCTCGATCCCCAAGCCCGGGCGTTCGGCCGCGGCCAGGCCTCGACCGAAATTCGTTCGGCTCACTGGCGTTGTCGGCGTATGGCTTGAGCGCCGCGATTGCGTACGGATGAACGGGTTCTGTCGTCGGTCTTGCGATGTTGTAGCTGTTCGATCGTTTCTGGTGGTCGTGCGATCCAAGGGGGGCGGGAGGTTCGGCCGCATCTGGCCAACGTGGCAGTCGAGTCGGTGCACACCAGCGTTCACCCACGGATGCGAAACGCCAGCCATCTCCGTCGAGAGGTACGCGACCAGAGCTTCCCAAGAGGTCCGGGCGGCCTGTCCCGAACTCGACGCCGCAGCCGGGCACGTTCGAGCCTTCGGCGCGCTCCTCCACATCGACAGTCAGGCTGGAACCGAACACGCCGGCCGCTTCCTCGCCCCCGGAGCGCTGTGGCACCAGTGGAACGACGCCCAGTTCACGCCCTCGCCGCCGAGCCGGTTCATGGATGAGCTGTGCGCACTGACGGACTCGCTCAGGTAGACGTCACAAGATCGGTCGACAGAGCCGATGGACGGGTCCGGTTTTCGGGGCCGTCCAAGCAGGCCACGCTGCGTTCCGACAACTCATCCGGGATGAGGCGATCGCGTGCGGCAGCGGGACGAAGGGGAGTTGGTTGAGGTCGGCAAGCCGACCCGAAAGAATTGCGGGATGAGCCGCAGCGCATCAACCGGGTCGGTCGAACGAGATTGGGACGGGCCCTGGTACCGGGTCCGCGCGGACGCTTTCGAGGCTTCGTTCCTGCCCAGCCCCGACGAGGACCTGGATGCGGTGTGCAACGTCGATGCCGAGGTCCGGCTGGAAGACGGATCACGGTGGAGCGCCACCGTCTTCACCGTCGCCGAAGTCAAGCGCTTGATGGAGACCTGGGAACGGACGGGCGAAGCCCTGGAGGGTCGCTACTTCTGCTGCTCGGACGGCCTGATCGTCCGCGAGCCCGGCATCGACAGCATGACCCAGGTGATCGCCGACCTGCTCGACTCCGGCGAGTTCGCCCAGATCCTCCAACGAATCGACAACGACTGAGCACGCCTCGATCCTGCTGCGGAACGATCCGTTAGGCCACGTCCGCATCCCTTCCGATGGCCTTCAGCCTCTTCTTGAGCCTGTTCTTGACCCGGTAGCTGGGTCCGTTGACAGAGATCACGTCGCAGTGGTGGAGGAGCCGGTCGGGGGATCACGGTGGCAAGGTCCCGCCATCCTGAGCAGCCTCGCCGCGAGCAGAACCGACACCGCCCCGCAGCGACTCACCGAACTTACCGCCGAACTCGACATACCGGCCGCCGACCTTCTCGTCGTCGCAGGCCAGGCGGTGCCGGCGGAACTCCTTCCCCCGGAGCGCGACGCCGGGGTCATGAGGCAGTTCGCCTACCACGTCAGCTACTGCGACCACTCGCAGCTCGCGGCGCTGGAGGCATTCGTCCGTTCACTGCCCCGCGTCGCCGCTCCAGAACCCCCCGTGCAGTCGGCGTGGCCGGGCGCCGTCCCGCCTGGACCAGGTTCGCCGCTGTGCTCGGCGCGCTGATCCGCAATCGCGGCTTCGGCATCCGCGAACTGCCGTTCATGGGACTGTCCCTCAGCACACTCCACGGGATGGTGTGGCGCTGGGCCCCGGCCCCGCACCGCCGACAGCCGCTGTCCGCCATTGCGGGCCCGCTCGGCTGGACCCTGACCGATCTAGTCGCGGTCGCCGACGAGCCGTACTCGGAGGAACTCAGAGCACGGAGCGAATGCGTTCGGCGGTCGCCGGGCCGGGACTGGCGCTCGCGGGCCGGGCCGGGCCGGGCCGGCGAGCGGATGGCCAGGCTGCTGGGTATCCGCAGAAGCCGCAGCACGCTACTGCGACGCCGGTGACTGGCCTTCATCAGCCTGTCCCGAAGTCGTATTTCTCCCAGATCACCGAGTACCGGCGGAGCACATGTCGGCGGTAGCGCATGCCGGGCAGCAGTCGTCGCGCGGCAGCCTGTACCTGCCCGTAACTCATCTGTGGGTCGGCGACCGGCATCCCCTCCGGGCCGCGCGCGCGACGCAGCACCTTCGCGATCCGTACGACCGGAGCAGTGGCGATCATCGTTGCCCATTCCGCCGCGCTCGCCTCGCGGGCCAGGCCCACCACCACGAGCGTTCCGCCGGGCCGCAGCAGCTCGCGCATGCGAGTGAGCGCCGCCTCGAAGTCCATGTGATGGACCGCAGTCACCGAGCAGATGAAGTCGTAGCCCGCGGCGGGGAGGTCGGCCGTGAGGAAGTCTTCCTCGATGAAATCGAGGTTCGGGTGACCGGCGGCGAGCTCGCGTGCGCAAGCAATCATCTCCGGCGACGTGTCGATCCCGGTCACTCGCTTCGCTCGCCCGGCCAGCCTCCGCGCCAGCAGTCCGTCCCCGGAGCCGACGTCCAGCGCATCGCCACACCCTTTGGGAACGGCTCGGAGGATGGCGGGGTGCCGGGCGACGTTGGTGTTCCAATACGGCTTCGGGTCGGGCTCACGCATCGATCTCCCCCAGGACTCTTCGGGTACCCAGTCACGCACGTCTGAGAGGACGTTAAGTCCGTTTCTGGTACCGGCCGCGTCCGGGTTGGTCGAGGAATCCTTGACGGACGAGTCGTCCCAGGCGGGAGCGGGTG